>JAMXLI010000024.1 GCA_024281115.1 Terriglobales bacterium
GTTTGGGACTGCGAAAGCAGTGATTGCATCAGGGGCTGTGACGGTGCATGCATCCACGCTGTTGGCTTTCTCGCAAAAAGCCGGCGGCTAGAGCATAACCAATGTCGCAGCCCTTTTAATTTTTCCCCAAAAAGTTCCCGCCCGCTCGCCCCCCACTCATTTCCCACGGCCGCAGGGGCTGCCTCTGCTTCCACTTCGCTTCCCAACTGCCGCGGTGCCTGGATCTGCTTCGAATGCGCTTCCCACTTTGGCACGCATCTGTGACCTACGTCACTGTCTTAGGTGTGCAGGCCGCATGACAATCCATTCAGGCCGTACACCGAGCCCATTTCAACGGAGGGCTCATGCACATGCTGGCGCTGGAACAAGCGGTTGTCCTTCGAAACCTGCTGGTGGCCACGGATTTTTCAGAGATCTCGCGCCACGCTCTCGACTATGCCGCCGCCCTGGCGCGGCACAGCGGCGCGCGCATTCACCTGGTCCATGTGCTCGCTCCCCAGCCCTTTCTGCCGGTGCCGATGGAGCCCACGCCGATCGAGTCCGACCGCCTGCGGCAGTCGGCGGAGCGCAGCCTGGAGGAACTCGCCCACAGGGCGGAGTGGGGCGACGTGGCGCACGAGACCGTGCTGGAGCGCGGCCCGATTGCCAGCGTAATTTCGCGCTTGGTTGCCCATCGCGACATTGACCTGCTGGTGCTCGGCACGCACGGGCGCGCCGGGCTCAAGAAGCTGGTGCTGGGCTCGGTAGCCGAAGAGTTGTTTCGCTCGGCATTCTGTCCGGTGATGACGGTGGGGCCGCACGTCGCCGCCCCGGGTGGCGGTTTGGAAGTGGCGCAGGTGATTTTCGCGACCGACTTCAGTTCCGCTTCGACCGCCGCCTTGCCCTACGCCATCGCCATGGCCAACGAGTATCGCGCCCAGCTCGTGTTGCTTCACATGGTGAATCCCATGCCGCTCATGGACAGTGGGACCACATGGTCCCTGGCGGCAGATGTGGCCGAGATGCGCGAAGAAGAGCGTTCGGCGGCGCTGGCCCGCCTGCGCGGGCTCATACCCGCGGGAACGCGGCTGCTTCGTACCCCCGACTACGTCGCCGGGTTTGATCTTCCCGTGGATGGCATTGTCCAGGCCGCGCAGCGGCGGAACGCCGGGCTGATCGTGATGGGAGTGCACCGCCGGAGCCCGGGCTATCCGGCGCACGTTCCCTGGACGCTGGCGCCCCAGGTGGTCACACGCGCGCACTGCCCCGTGTTGACAGTCCGAGGCTGATTCATGGCTACGGCACCAACTACGGTTGAGGTTTCCTTCCAGCACATCCTGGTGGCCAGCGATCTTTCCCAGCATTCCCGCGCTGCCCTGCAGCACGCGCTGGGGCTGGCGCACCAGTATGGTTCGCGGCTGTACCTGTTCCACACGGTGCCGGCCTTTGGCTTCGACCTGGCGGGCCCGGAAGCCTGGGTGGAAGCGGTAGATTGCGCCTGGCGAGACGCTCGCCGCCTGGAAACCGAACTCTTCCTGGCGCGCCAACTGGAAGGTTTGGCGTTTGAGTTGATCGTGCGGCAAGGCGAAGTCTGGCCCACGCTGGCGCGCGTCCTCCAGCAGCACGATATCGATCTGGTGGTGGTGGGGACCCACGCCCGGGGACGCATTCGCAAGCTGCTGCTGGGTTCGGTGGCGGAAACCATCTTCCGCCACGCCACTTGTCCTGTGCTGACCATCAATCCCAGCCTGGAGCCGAGCGCAGAGGGGAACCAGGCGCCGCGCCGCATCCTGTTTCCCACGGACTTCTCGCCTCAGTCGGAGCACGCCTTTCCACACGCGCTCTCGCTGGCGCGGCGATGCGGGGCCCACCTGACGCTGCTGCACGTGCTGCCCGAAATGAGAGGCGAGGCGAGCGGCGACCGGGAGCGCGTCGTCCAGGTGACGCGCGAGCGCCTGCACGCCCTGGCCGGGCGGGCGGAGGTTGAGCTGTCGTGCCGGGTGGTGGAAGCCAGCAGCCCGGTGGATGCAATCCTGCGCTGCGCCGCGGCTGAGGCTGACCTGATCGTCAGCGGGGTGCGCGCCCCGCAGTCCATCCTGCAACGGCTGGTGTGGACGAACGCCTACCGCATCGTCACCGAAGCGAGTTGCCCGGTGCTGACGGTGCGGGCGCCTGCCACCTGCGCCTGATCCAATCGTGCCGCTTCCTGAGCTGACCGCCGGTAGAGAGCTCTGCCGGGCGAAGTTTCTCCTCTCAACATCGCGGCGCGCTCCGGCGTTATGATGTTTTCTGCCATGCTGGTGCTCGACGTGAACGGCACTGAACGTCGCGTCCCCGCGGCGGAAGGCGAGACGCTGCTCACCCTGTTGCGCGATCGCCTGGGCCTGACAGGAACGAAGTACGGCTGCGGCGAAGGTCAGTGCGGCGCCTGCACCATCCTTCTAGACGGTCGGGCGGTCCGGTCCTGCCGCACTTTGGCAAGCGCCGCCGTGGGCAAACGCGTGGTTACCATCGAGGGACTCTCCCGGGACGGCGGCCTGCACCCGGTGCAGCGCGCGTTTTTGGAAGCGGAAGCTTTCCAGTGCGGCTACTGCACGCCCGGCATGATCCTGTCGGCTGTGGCGCTGCTCGACGCCCATCCTCATCCTGACCAAGACCAGATTATTGCGGCCATGAACGGCAATCTTTGCCGTTGCGGGACGTATCTCCGCATTCTGCAGGCCATCCGCCAGGCAGCGCGAGAGGGGCAGCGCTCGTGAGTGCCCAAGGTCCCTCCCCGACTTCCGGCCAGGACGTTACCCGCCTCGCTTACCGCTTTACCCTGGACCGCCGCGCTTTCTTCCAGGTGCTGGGTAGCGGATTGCTGGTATGCGCGGCCGCGCAAATGCCGCTGGCGCGCGAGCGCAGCTTCCGGGAAGGCGACGAAGAGCTTCCCACCGATATCTCGGCGTGGCTGCACATCGGTGAGAGCGGCGCGGTCACGGTTTTCACCGGCAAAGCCGAAATGGGGCAGAACATCCGCACTTCGCTGGCGCAGCACGTGGCGGAAGAACTGCGCGTGCCTTTGGCAACAGTCCGGCTGGTGATGGCGGATACGCAGCTTACGCCCTACGACATGGGCACCTTCGGCAGCCGTACCACGCCCACCATGGGACTCCGATTGCGCACCGTTGCCGCGAGCGCACGCAGCCTCCTGGTGGAGATGGCGGCGCGTCGCATGAATACGGCCAGCGCGGGGCTGGTGGCCGAGAATGGCCGCGTCTCCGATCCGAAAACTGCCCGCTCGCTCAGCTACGGAGAAATCACCCGCGGGCAGCAGATCGCCGCCACCATTCCCGACGATCCCGAACTCACGCCGGCTGCGCAATGGAGGGTTGCGGGATCGGCGGCGCCCAAGGTGGACGGCCGAGATTTCGTCACCGGCGCGCACCAGTACACCTCGGACCTGTCGCGTCCCGGCATGTTGCGCGGCAAGGTTTTGCGCCCGCCGGCCTGGCATGGCGAACTGGTTTCCTGCGACCTGGGCGCGGCCCAGAAGATGCCGGGCGTAAGCGTGGTGCGGGATGGCAACTTCATCGGCGTCGCGGCCCCGGACGAGCACTCCGCCGCAGCCGCGCTGCAAGCGCTGACGGCGCGCTGGACCGCCCCGCCCCAGCCGGGAAACGGCGAATTAGTCGAGTACTTGCGGAAGAATGTTGATCCTTCGGAAGAAGGTGAGCGGCACCAGACAGGGTCGGTGGCGCAATCCATGGCTATAGCGGAGCACAAGCTGGCCGCCACCTACACGGTCCAGTACATTGCGCACGCGCCCTTGGAACCCCGGGCCGCGCTGGCGGAATGGGCGGGTGACCGATTGACGGTCTGGACCGGCACGCAGCGCCCTTTCGCGGTGCGTGATGAATTGGCCGAGGCCTTCCGCATTCCACGCGCGCAAGTCCGCGTGATTGTTCCCGATACCGGCTCCGCCTACGGCGGCAAGCATACCGGCGAAGCGGCGGTGGAAGCCGCGCGCCTGGCGAAAGCCGCGGGACACCCGGTAAAGCTGGTGTGGACGCGCGAAGAGGAGTTTACCTGGGCCTACTTCCGGCCCGCCGGCGTCATTGACGTGAAGAGCGGCACCAGCAAGGAGGGAAAGGTTGTCGCATGGGAATACGACAACTACAACTCCGGTCCTGCCGCCATGGGTACTCCGTACGACATCGCCCACCAGCGCATCGAGTTTCATCCCGTGCGCTCGCCGTTGCGACAGGGCTCCTACCGCTCGCTGGCGGCCGCAGCCAACCACTTTGCGCGCGAGTCGCACATGGACGAGATTGCGCACGCGGCCGGCATCGACCCCCTTGAGTTGCGGTTGACGAACATCGCCGATCCCCGTTTACGTGCGGTATTTGCCGCCGCGGCGGAACGCTTCGCGTGGGGCAAGGAGCCGAGTTCGCCGGAGCGCGGCTTCGGGCTCGCCGGAGGCTTTGAGAAAGGCGGCCACGTAGCCGCCTGCGTCGAGGTGCACCTCGAGCCTGCGGGCAAGGTGCGCATTACCCGCGTGGTCGAGGCCTTTGAGTGCGGCGCGGTGGTGAACCCCGAAGGATTGCGAAACCAGATTGCGGGCGCGATCGTGCAGGGAATTGGGGGCGCGCTGTTCGAGGCGGTGGAATTCGAGAATGGCCGCATGCTCAATCCGCGCTTCAGCCAGTATCGCGTGCCGCGTTTTGCCGATGTGCCGGAGATTGAGGTCGTGCTCGTGGATCGCAAGGACTTGCCCTCTGCGGGAGCGGGCGAGACCCCGCTGGTGGCGCTTGCGCCGGCGGCGGGCAACGCCATCTTCCGCGCTAACGGTATTCGCCTGCGCTCTCTGCCCATGACACCGGGCGGGCGCTTGCCCGCGGGCGCCAATTCCAGAAATTCCGCGGGTGGGCGCTAAGAGAAATACCCGGAATGTTGTGCCCGCATCCGCGCTGGGACTATTCGGGGGCGGCGTGGGCCGACTCGGCGTACATCTGCTCGATTTGCTGCCGGTAATACTCTTCCACCTTGCGCCGGCGCAGCTTCATGGTGGGAGTCAAGGTGCCGTTGGCGATGGAGAATTCCTCCGCCACGATCAGCAGCTTCTTTAAACGTTCAAATTGCGCCAGGCGCTGGTTCACTTCGGCGACCACGCCCTCGTAATACGTGCGCACGCGAGGATGGCAGGCGAGCTCCTGGCGAGTGCCAAACTGCACGCCGTTGGTCCGCGCCCACTGCTCGAGCAGAGGAAAATTGGGCGCGATGATGACGGAGGGGAATTTGCGCCGGTCGCCCAGCACCACCGCTTCTCCCACCAGGGGATTCAGTTGCAGCGATTTCTCGATGGGCTGCGGCGTAATGAACTTGCCGCCCGAGGTCTTCAGCAGGTCTTTCTTGCGGTCGGTGACCCGGAGAAATCCCTCCTCATCGAGAGCTCCGATGTCGCCAGTCTTGAACCAACCATCGTCGAAGGCGCGGGCGGTTTCCTCCGGCATATTCCAGTAGCCCTGGAAGACCGAGGGGCCACGCACCAGGATCTCGCCATCGTCGGCGATGCGAACCTGCAGGTTGGAGTAGGGCTTGCCCACCGTTCCCAGCTTGTGGGCGGCCGGCGTGTTGACCGCGATGATCGGGGAGGTCTCCGTCAGCCCATAACCCTGATCCACGCGGATGCCCATGGCCGCGAACCACTCTGCCAGCTCCAGGGCGAGGGGCGCGCCTCCGGAGAAGAAAATTTCCATCCTGCCTCCCAGGCCCTTGCGGATGGGCGCGAATACCAGGCGGTGGGCCAGTCTCCACGACAATGAGATTGGCCGCTTTCCCTCCATGACTTCGGCAGTATGCGCCTGGCCTACGCGGAGCGCCCAGCGATAGATGGCATGTTTCAGGCCGCGACGGGTGCGCTGCAGCACCTGCGTGTAGATTTTTTCGTACACGCGCGGGACCGCGACAAATAGTGTGGGCTTCACCTCCACCAGGGTTTGCGGCATGTGGTCAATGCGGGGGCAGTAGGCGAGCGTAGTGCCCGCAGCATAGGCGACGTAGTCCACGTGCCGGGCGGTAATGTGCGCCAGCGGCAGGAACGAAACCATGACCTGGCCGGGACGGAAGGGAAGCACGCCCGTACTGCACTCCACATTGGAGGCGATGTTGCCATGCGTCAGCATCACGCCTTTGGCGACGCCCGTGGTGCCCGACGTGTAAATGATGGTGGCCAGGTCCTGCGCTGCGATGGTTGCGGTCTGCCCATCGAAATCGCGGTCGCGTGTCGCCGGGCCGGCGCGCATCAGGCGCGACATTGAGGTGGCTTCCGCGACTTCGGCGTCGTCCATCAAGACTACCTTCTCAATACCGGTCTGGTTCCGGACCGCCAGAAACTTCTTCAGCTGATCGGCGGTGGAGACGAACAGCACGCGCGCGCCCGAGTCGCGCAGGATGTGCGCGATGTGCTCGGGCAGCAAGGTGGGATAGACAGGCACGACCACCGCCCCCAGCAGGAGTGTCCCGAAATCGGCCACCGCCCACTCCATGCGGTTTTCACTGAGGATGGCAACGCGGTCGCCTTTTTGGATCCCCCAATCCGCCAGCGCACGGCTGATGCCCACGACGTTGCGGTACATTTCCTGGGCGGAAACCGGAATCCAGCGCGAGGCGTGCTGGACCAGGACGACCCGCGGCAGGTTGCGTTCCACCGCAGCGTAGAAGATGTCGCGGATGGTCTCCAGGCGCATGGCGGAAAGCCTTGGGGCTCTTCAGGCTAGCTGTATCACGCCGGCGCCGGGCCGCGTCAAGGTCATCGGTTCCAAATCGGTAAATTGGCTTACTCCGTGTGCCGAATTGACCGATTTGCCGCCGCGGGCTTACGCTCTTCAGCCGGAGGATACCCCATGCGCAGTTTGCGCTTATCGCTGACCGGGCTGGTGTTGCTGGCGATGACAGCCGTGCAGGCGCCGCCAGTGCTGCGGGCGAATGCCGCCGCGCCCGACAAAGCTGCACCCATGAAACTGAAGGTGGGCGATACCGCGCCCGATTTCGCTCTGCTGGCCTTCGATGGTGAAAACCTGAAGAAGGTCTCGCTTGCCGACTATCGCGGCAAAAAGAATGTCGCGCTGGCGTTCTACGTCTTCGCCTTTACCGGGGGTTGAACCAAGGAGATGAAGGCTTTCCAGCAGAACCTGGCCAAGCTGGAAGCCGCCGACACCCAGGTCCTGGGTGTAAGCATGGACAGCCCCTTTGCCAACCACGCCTTTGCACAACAGATTGGAGTGGCATTCCCGCTGCTCGGCGACACCAGCGGCGAGGTCACCCGCCGCTACGGCCTTTTGGAAAAACTTGATCTCGAGGGTATCCCGGTGGAAACCGCGCGCCGCGCCACCTTCCTGATCGATAAGTCAGGCAAGATCACCGAGGAGCAGGTGGATGATAAAGCCGTGGATCCGACGCAGATCGTGGCCGCCTGCGAACGGCAGAAGCTGAAACGCTAGCGCAGGCCTCCGAGCGGGATGGCGTGCTCAAGGTCGCATCAGTTCGCCCAACGCTGAGAGCGCCAGCTCGGTGGCGCGTTTACGCTGGTTGGCTTCGTTAGCTTTACCGCCGACGCTGAGCCGCAGGATGTAGCCGCGCTGGAGCGCGTAGATGGCGCCGTCGCGGCCGCTGTAGACCCAGAAGGCTTCTTCTCCGACCCCGGGCACCGGCTGGGGAGGCGCACGATGTTCATTCGCTTCGCCTCCGGCCCGCTCCCGGCGCCCGGGGGGATCGTCCCTGTCTGTGTTCTCCTCTTCAGCTCGCGCGTGGAAGCGCTGCTTCCAGAACTGGCGTATATCAGTCGAGCCGGCGGCGGTCAGGACTTCGAGATTCACTGACTGGCTGGAGGGGCTCAGCGAGTAAAAGCAGCTCCTGGACTGCAGGATTGCGTCCTTGCGCGCACTGGGCACCAACGCAGTGGGCCGGCTGCCCTGCACGGTTTCCAGGGTGGCGGGAGAGAGCAGCCGGCATGGATCCACCGGCTTGTCCGCTCCCGCCGCAAGGCTAGCCGGCAGGCACAGCAACGCCACCAGGATAATCCCGTGCCGCCCAGGGCGAGGGGGCCGAATCTTCGCTCCCCCTACGGCGCGCACGCCTGGTTGCCGATCAGCACGTAGCGCCCGGGACGCGTAGTGTCCACGGTCTCCAACAGGCCTGCCCCCGCGCCCAGTAGGAGCTGGCTCTCGGCGTGCACGTTCACCAGTTGGTCCCCTGCCTTGACGCCGCCCACATTGCTGTTGGCAATCACAATGTGAATGGTGCCGTTGGCGTTGTAGGAGCTGCTGGGATCGGCAGCGCCGTCGCTGGTTTGCGAACCAGCGGAGACGTGGCCGTATTCAAACGACGGCGTGCCCGTCGTTGTGTTCATGTCCACAAAGTACTCGGTGCCGTTCGGAGCCGTAAAGAATACCTTCCAGAACGAGTTGGGCTGCAACGGCGTGCTGAGGTCCTGAGTGGAGAGGGTGAAGGTCAACATGCCGGGAGCCGTCGTGGAGGTGAAGGGCTCGGCGATGGAGGCCGATTTCAGGTCCAGTTGCGTATTGGCCGAAGGGCGGCCCACCTGATCTCCGGAGGCATCCTGCACCACGGTGATTCCCGGCAGCGTGCAGGCGTTCTGGATGGGGGGCGGGTTGGTCTCGCTCAACTCGCGGCAGGTTGCGCTGGTGCCTACCTTGTTCACCGCCGCAACCTTGTAGAAGTAGTGCAGGGAAGGTTGGGCGGTGATGTCCATGAACGACGTCTTCGCCGCAGAAATGGTTTTGAGCAGCGTCTCGGCGCCGCTGGTGGTGCTGCGGTAAATCTTGTACGCAGTGATGGCAGCGCCGCCATTGTCCGGCGCGTTCCAGGTGACCAGTACGCCGGCGTTGGTCTTGAAAGCCGACACCCCCTGGGGGGCGCCCGGCACCGCGGGCTCAACCGGATCGAAAGCGTGGAACAGGCGCCGCCCGCCGGACTGCCGCACGATCGTGGCTAGCGCGCCGCGCGAAGCCGTGGGCGGGGAAGTGGCGTCGCAGGCCCCCGCCACGCAACCGGCAGCCAAGGCGCCCATTACCCGCCCCTGCTTGTCGATGGTCAGATCGGCGAAGTCGAGCATGTTGCGGTCAGCTCCGCCGACGGCGTTGTTCTGGCATCCCGTGGTGCCCAGGTTGCAGATCGAGCCCACCTGCACCGGCTGAGTGGGGGTCGCGTCCACCGTGATGTAGGACTTTCCGCCGTCGTAGGTGGTGGAAATGTAGGCGTGCCAGATTCCGGTGAAATTCGTCGGATCCTCGTAGTTCCCGCTGGCCGGAGTGCCCAGGTACATAAATGCCGCACGGCTGGGATCTCCCGCCACCACTTCGGGGAACGTGGCACTCTGGATGGCGAACGGGCCGCTGACGTCCACCGAAGGCGCCCAGCTCAGGCCGCGATCGTGCGACACCGCGATCTTGGGGTGGCCGTTGCCATCCTGGTAGCCGAAATACACGGTTCCGTCGGTGGCGATTCCCACGGAGGGATCGACGATCCCGGCCACGGGCGTGCTATCGGGAATGGTGCGCACCGACCACGTGAGTCCATTGTCGGTGGAAACGGCCACGCCCTGGTGGGCGCCGCAGGAGCCGTTGGGCACATATACGGTGCCATCGGGCGCAACCTTGATGTGCCCATGGATTCCGCCGCAAGTTGTGAGCGTGTACGCCGTCACTCCCGGACCAAACGTCAGGCCGCCGTCGTCGCTGCGGGCGCAAAACGCGGTCGCAATATCCTGCGAGCAGTAATACACGGCGTTGGGGTAGAGAGGGTGCGGCGGAGGCGGCGGAGTGGCGTTAGGGTTGTAGGGACCCGCGCCCACGCTCTGGTGGTCCACTCCCGCGGGCTGGCCCGAGCCCTGGGATTGCGTCCACGTGTTGCCGTCATCGTCAGAGAATGCCATCACGCTGCCCGCGGGACCGGCGAGCTGCGACTGAAACACTCGCCCCGGCGTGGGCGACGGACCATAGTGATCGCAGAAGCCGATGGGATCCAGCGACTCAGGGTCGGTTTCAACCGGGCTGGTGACGTCGGTCCAAGTGGTCGCCCCCGGCGAGGAGCAATCATCGAAGCTCACCCGAAAATCGCGGAAGTTCGAGGTGAAAAAGGTCACGCCGCCGACGTTCACTTTGCCGTGCGTGAGCGTGGAGACGTTCGGATTCCAATCCACGCCCAGCGAGGGCTCGCCCGATCGCTCGGCGTCGCCGGCGCTCACCGGCGCAGGGTAAACCTGGAAGCGGGGCGGCACGCCCGTTCCCTGGCCCGGAGCCGTCGGCTTGTTCTGCAGGGTGATGGTGCCGGTGAAGGTTTGTCCCAGTGGATCGAAGGGCACGACTTCGACCGTGTACACGCCCGAGACCGCCGGGATGAACGTGCTCTCCGGGTCGGCGCTGGAGGCGGAGGAGTTCACCAGGTTGTTGTTGGCGTCGAAAACGTAGAGGTCAAAATCCGCCGTGGTATTAGGCCAACCCGCCGAAATCGCGATCTGCTTGGTCTGCTGATCGGTGGACGCCACCTGCACGGTCAAGGTGTAAATGTCACAGGAGTTGGGCGCCGTGCAAATCGGTGTGCCGTTCGCCTGCGCCGTCACGTTAGGCGCGACGTAAGGACCTCCCGTATAGGAGAGGGTGGTCTGCTGGTCGGTGAGGGTGCCGCTGGCGGGCGTAGCCGCGTGGGCGCTTATTACGGTCAAGAGAATGAAAACCAGGAACCAGGGGCGACTGACGTGACGAGAGACCAGGGGGGAAACGGCAACCATGGGCGGTCCTCCGAATGCGTGGTTCGTTTTTTGTGAAGCAGGGCCCGATACGGCGAGACTCAAGGGCTGAGCGCACACAACCCGAAGGGAGATGCCGGGCCGGAAAAACGCGGTTGCCTGCCGGTTCGCCCGCAGAATGCGGCTGGCGAACTTTGGCCCCCGCGGGAGCGCCGCCGCGCTGGAGCCAGGGATGACGAGACGCTCGGAGAATTAATGTGCAAAGATCTGCGCTCGTGGATCAGCTAAACGCCTGTGTTTCCAATACTTGCAGCGGTATGTGGCGTGCTTCACTCGAAGTCGCCATGCTGGAGATTGTCCTGGGTGCGGTCGGCATGTGGATCCTTGCGGCAGCGGTCGTGCTGCGCGAGGCCGCCGACGATTCCGACGACCAATATTAAGCCGGGGCTTCCCGCCAGCCGCCTGGGCGAGACGGCTTACACACCACCTGCTTCTCGCGATTTCCACTAGCCTCCGTTTTCCCGGCAATTTATCTGTTGCAACGAATTACGTCATAACGAATCTAATCCCCTGTATAACATCCAGGCTGCCGGCTCTCTGTACTCGGCGGCTACGAAAGCGAGGACTGCCATGTCTCTCCGTCCGGTGCGACAGATGCTTTCCACCACCCCTACCCTGGAGGGCGCCGGGGTCAAGTTGCAGCGCGCCTTTGGCTTCGGAAAAACCAAAGACTTCGACCCTTTCCTCCTGCTGGACGATTTCCGCAACGAACGTCCGGAGGACTACCGGGCGGGGTTTCCCTGGCATCCGCACCGCGGCATCGAGACCATCACCTACGTCCTGGCCGGTTCGGTCGAGCACGGCGACAGCCTGGGCAATAAGGGGAAAATGACGGCCGGCGATGTGCAATGGATGACGGCGGGCAGCGGCATCCTGCACCAGGAGATGCCGCAGGGCGACGAGCGGGGCCGCATGCACGGCTTTCAGCTCTGGGCCAACCTGCCGGCCTCGCTCAAGATGACCGACCCGCGTTACCAGGACATCCCGGCGAGCGCCATTCCCGAGGTGACCGACGACGATGGCACGCGGGCGCGGGTGGTGTGCGGGGAGTTCTGGGGCAAGAAAGGACCGGTGGAGGGAGTGGCCGCCGATCCTCACTATGTGGACATCTCGGTGCCGGCGGGGAAGAAGAAGCGCCTGCAGGTGGAAACCACGCGCAACGCGTTCGCCTACGTCTTTGCCGGCTCCGGCAGTTTCCGCGACGCTTCCGCGCCGCAGGCCGTGCTGACCGAGCATACTGCCCACCCGGAAGCCGCGCCCATCTACGACGCGCGCAATCATTCGCTGGTGCTGTTTGATCGCGGCGACGAAATCACGGTTCAGGCCGGCCCGGAAGGGATCCGTTTCCTGCTGGTTTCAGGCAAGCCGATCGAGGAGCCGGTGGCCTGGTATGGGCCGATTGTGATGAACACCCAGCAAGAGCTGCGGCAGGCAATGACCGAGCTGCAGACGGGAACATTCATCAAGCACCGCTAAAGGCCAGGGGCTGAAGCCCCTGTTCTTGCCGTCGCCTAACGCGGCGCTAAAGCGCCGCTAAAGCGCCGCTCTTCCCCCCGCGCTAAGGCGCGCGTTCCGGTGCTGGAGCCGCTCTTCCCCCCGCGCGCTAAGGCGCGCGTTCCGGTGCTGGAGCCGCTTTTCCCCCCCGCGCGCGCTAAGGCGCGCGTTCGGTGCTGGAGCCGCTCTTCCCCCCGCGCTAAGGCGCGCGTCCGGTGCTGGAGCCGCTCTTCCCCCCGCGCGCGCTAAGGCGCGCGTTCCGGTGCTGGAGCCGCTCTTCCCCTCCCGCGCGCTTACGCGCTCTGCACCAGCTGGCGGGCGGCGCGGCGTCCCTCGCTCACCGCTCCGATCCAGTTCTGGTGCCCCTGCAGTTCGGAGTGGCCGATCCGGATCCGCCCGTAGCCTTTGCGCAACTGGTCGCTGGCCGAGGGCTGTCCGTTCGCGCCGTGGTAGAACCCGGGCTGCGGATCCACGTACGCGTGTCCCCAGCGGTTGAGGATGATCCCTGCGATGTCGCGCTTGGGATCGAACCCCGCCGCGCCAAAGAGTCGCACCATCTGTTGCCGGATCTGGCGCTCGTAGTCGCTGAAGCTGGTGGAGAGCAGTTCCATGCGCCCCGCCGTCCCCTGCTCGCCAATGGCCTTGCCGGGATAATAGAAGGGCACGTAAAACGTCATGATGATGGGCCGGTCGGGATGCAGCGGCGGCCGGTAATCGCCCACGACCATGGATTGCGCGATGTTGCACGCGAAGCCGAAACCGTCCCACCAATGGCAGCCGGTCAGACCCAGCTTGTACAGGAAGCGCCAGTTGTTGAGCGCGACATTGGCCACCAGCATGGGCGAGCGGTAGAACTGGCGGCAGGCCTGGCGCAGGTTGCCGGGCAGGTCGCGCGCGATGTACTGGTTGATCCAGTTCCCGCCGGCCAGCACCACCGCGCGGGCGCGCAGCTTGTAGGTTTTGCCCCCCTTGGCATAGGCCACCCACACCTGCTGGGCGCGCTCGGGCGCTCCGTCGTGTTCCACGAATACGGCGGTGGAACCCAGGCGGGTGCGAACCGGCTGCCCCGGCTGGTCGAGCGCGGCGAAGTTCACGCGCTGGTTGAAGATGTCGTCCAGCGAGCCGCTCCCACCGATCGCCGCCGGAACCAGGTACTTCACAAAATAGCGGGCGAACACCGAGTTTCCCCCCGGAAACCCGATCAGGGTGGAGTTTTTCAGGTGCATGGGGAAATCTTCGTCGCCGGTACGAAAGCCCTTGAACCCGCCGGCAAAGCCGAGAAATCCGGGCATGGCGATGGAGTAGGCGGTGTAGGCCGAGGTTACGTCGCAGCCCAAGCCAACCGCTCCCGCCAGGATGGGATCGGCATAGCGCGTCACCTCCGCATCCAGGCCCATGACCTTTTCCAGGTAATCTTTGTAGGTCATGGTGTCGAGCCACGCCTGGTAATCCTTTCCTCCGTAGTACCGCTGGTGGGTGGTGCGCCACTTCTCGAAGTCGTTGCGTACTTTTTGCGAAAAGGGCGTGCCCGCAAGCTTGCGCTCGAAGATGTCGGCCACCCAGGTCGGCTTCACCTGGAACGGCTTTTCGTCGAAAAACCAGCCCAGGCTGGGAGAACGATCGGCCCAGTACATGAACCCATAGTTCTCGCGGCAGAACTCCAGGGGCTTCAACCCCGGGTCCCAGCGCTGCCACTCAAATTGGCGCGGAATGCGCAAGTGGTCCCAGATTTCATAGTCGGGCTCGTTTTCGAGCATCTCCTTCGAGGGCACGACGAAATCGTTGGAGCCCTGCGGCCCGATCAGCCGCTGCCCGGCCACCACGAACTCATTGCGCTTGGCTTCTCCCCCGAAGATGGGATGGTTCTCGAGGACGAGGCAGGTTTGGCCGGCTCGCATCGAGCGTTTGAACTCGTAAGCCGCGCCCAGCCCGGCCAGCCCGCCGCCTATCACCACGTAATCGAACAGTTCGCCGGTATCGGTGGTGTTGCCCGGCAGAGTTTGGTACTGGCCGTCGCGCACCGCGTGCGCCGCGCGCAGCACCTCTTCCATGTTGCCGTGCGAATTGGCATAGTCGCCCACTCCGCCGTAGCCGTCGAAAGGCTCGGCCTGGGCCCACAGGCGCAGCGGCGCCGACATGTCCAGTAAAGCTGCGCCGGCCCCCAGCAGGGAAGCATTCAGGAAATCGCGCCGGGTAATGCCAGCGGTCATTCCCAGGGAGGCGTCGAGCGAACGCGAACGATCGTCTTTATTCATGGAGGGACCAGGGGCCGCATCGCGATGCCTTGCCATGCGCCGGGTGCGCGATTGTCATGCAGGCCCGCGGAGCCGGTCAACTTGCTGTTCAGCCTATTGAATTCATGGACCCTAATAGCTACCAGAACAGGAAGTGAGAGAGAGTTTGGGAATCTATCAATCCTCGCTGCCGGGAACAGCATCTCACCCCCAATGCAGCGGGAGCTGGCATCAGCCTGGGACATGCTGCGGTTGGTCCGGCGCGGCGGTCCGGCGCTCTGCAACATCGCCATTACCAATGCCTGCAACGCGAAGTGCGGCTTCTGCAACTTCGCTGCCGGCAAGGTGCAATTCGCGCACCTGCGCTACCTCGACGCGGCACAATTTGAGGACGCGCTCGCGATTCTGCGCCAGCGCGACATCCGCTACATAAGTTTTTTTGGCGGGGAGCCGCTGCTTCACCCGGAACTGCCCCGTCTCATCGCGAGCGCGGTCGCGCAGGGCATGGGGACGGCGGTCATTACCAATGGCTGGCTGCTGCCTGCGCGGCTGGACCAACTGGCCGGCGCCGGCCTGCGCACCGTCTACATTTCGATCGACGCCGCCGAAATCGCCACCCATGAGGCCAACCGCCACCTGCCCGGGCTGGGAGAGCGCATCCGCAGATCCACCCAGCGCATGGCCCAGCTGGGCGTGACCGCGCTGGCCCAGGTCACGATGAGCAAGCTGATCACCGACTATGCCGCGCTGGCGCCTTTCCTGCGCGAACTGGGATTCCACGCGGTCGCCTTCTCCTACCCGCAGAGCAAGCGCCTGGGCTCTTCGTCGCTGGCATGGTCCGACAGCTCCAGCCTGGTGGATTTCACCCCCGAGGAGCTGATCGAGGCATTCGAATCGGTTGACCGCCTGCGCAATATCTTCACCGTGAATAATCCGCGCGAGTCGGTAGCGGATATGAAACGGCACCTGCGCGGCGAAAAAGAGCGCTTCGTCTGTTATGGCGGCTACAAGAGTTTTTACATGGACTGGAATTACGACGTTTGGCGTTGCGACTCCTGGAGTGAGCCCATGTGCTCGGTGTGGGAGTTCCTGAACACTCCGGCGGTGCGCGACGGCTGCACGGCGTGCATCGCCGATTGCTACCGCGATTCCAGCGTGATGCTGCATTTCACCGTATCGCTGGGTGATGCGCTCGACCGGGTGGCGCAAGGCCGGCTGATCACAGCTTTCCGGCACCTGGCGGACCGCCGCAACCTGCGCTCCGCTAATGCCGTCGCCGGGAACCTGCCGGTGATGGCGCGGCTCGCCAAGCTGGGTTAATTCGGGCCCGGCGCCCGCTTATCCTGTCCTCCGCTTCAACCTTCGCGTCCGGAAAACTGCCCGGGTGTCCATCTTGAGCCTGACCGCAGGCCCTTCCGCCGGAAAATGCCTTGTCTATTATGCAATTGACCAACATCGTTAGGACGAGCATACTTCCGCCGCTTGTCCGGGCCTGTTTCACCCCGGAAGCTTGGGTAATGATCGCGATTGAAGGAGAGAAAAAAGAATGAGTACAGTTTGGAAAGTTGCGACAGGGATATGCACGTTGATTGCGGCCTTTTGGGGCGTTACGGCGTACGCGCAGACCTCGGATGTCAAAGAGAAGCCGCCGCTGTACACCTACGTGGGCAATTGGAGCGTTCCCCGCGCCCAGTGGTCAGAGATGGAGAAGCAGGTGGGCGCGAGCCAGGCCATCCTGCAGAAGGCCGTCTCCGACGGGACACTTGTTGCCTATGGTAATGACACCAGCCTGATCCACACTCCTGAAGGTTCCACCCAGGACAGCTTCTGGTCGGCAAACTCCATGGCGGGAGTAATCAACGTTCTGGAGCAGATCTACAAGGCCGGCGGCGGTAATTCCCCCGTCCTGGCGGCGGCCACCAAGCACTGGGACGCAATCTACGTTAGCCGCCACTACAACTGGCATTCCGGGTCCTGGAAGGACGTCTACACCCACTCCTCGTCTTACAAGCTGAAGGCTGATGCGCCGGAGGATGCGGTGGAAACGCTCAGCAAGACCCTGATCGTGCCCTTGATGGAGAAGCAACTCGCGGCCGGCTCCATTCACGAGTACGAGGTGGATACGCAGGCCATTCACACCGAGGCCCCCGACAGCTTCTACATCTTCTACATCGCGGCCAACGCAGAGGGCTTGGACAAGGTGAATGCGGCGCTGCGCGATGCCATGAAGGCGAACCCGCTGGGAGGCCAGGCATTCGGCTCCATGGTGGATTTCACCGCCCACCGCGATGGGCTGGCGCGCACCACCGCCACATACAAGTAAGCTCTTTCCCCGGTCCGCGAGCGGCCGCTTTGGTTAACAGAACGGCAGGCGGCTCGCGGGCCGCGTTGTCTGCGCCGCTGAGTGAGGGCAGATGCGGGGCCTCCTGATCACGCTCTCTCCGCTGATATCAGCCGTGTAGTGGCTGCGTTTGCATTGGGTTAGCGGGTGACCTGCGCTTGTGCCTGGATTGAGGCGCGGGGCATTGCTGGCAGCATCTCTTTGCGAGAGAGTCGCACGTGGAGATGCACCATGTCCGTCTGGAATCCCGGTTTCGCGCCCGCAGCACGCCTGCAAGAAAGCCTGATTGCCGGGCCGGAGAAGCGCGTCTTGTTGTGGATGGCGGAGCACACACCCCCCGCCCTTAACCCTGACCACCTGACTGCCCTGGGGTTGCTCGCGCAGTGCATGGCAGGAGTTTGTTATGCCCTCGCGGGCCGGCATCCGCAAGCGCTGCTGATGGGCGTAGCCTGCCTCGGGCTGAACTGGCTGGGCGACAGCCTGGATGGCACCCTGGCCCGGGTTCGCGACTGTCAGCGACCACGCTACGGTTTCTACGTTGACCACGTCTCCGACACGGTGGGAGCCGTTTTCCTCATGGGCGGCCTCGCCCTCTCGGATTTTGTCCATCCGGGGATTGCCATAGGCATGTTGGTCGCTTTTCTTGCGCTTTCTATCGAGAGCTACCTTGCCACCTACACGCTCGGCAAATTCCATATGTCGCATTGGAAGTTTGGACCCACTGAGCTGCGAATCCTACTGGCGGCCGGCAACCTTGCCCTGTTTCATAACCCGGCTGTGACCGTCTTCGGGACCGGCTGGCGCCTCTTCGATTTCGGGGGCGCAATCGCGATTGTTGGAATGAGTTTGATGTTCGCGGCAGCGGCGGCGCGGCATGTGCGGCTGCTTTACCGGGAAGACCGGGCCGCGGGAGGTTAGCCGCGTCCGGGACGATCGCGCATCAGGACCAGAGTGCGCTGCGCGAACGGTACATAAATGAGGGCGGCGGTGGCGGCCAGGGCCAGGCCCCAGCCCATCCGGCGTACCAGGAGGAATGGCGCCAGCGCCCAGAATTGGTCGAGCAGGAACAATGGGAGGAACAGCCGCCGGAACTTATTCTCAAGGTTGCCGACATTGAAGGCCATACACGCCAGCAGGTACAGCCGGACCGGAATTCCGGCCACCGCCGAAACAATCACCACGACTTGCACCCATCCGGGAAGGCCCAAAACGTCCTCCAGCACCTCCTGCGCGCGGCCCAGGTTGGCGAGGGCGGCCACGTAGAAACTCAGGTACATGAGCTGAATCAGCAAAAACAAGATGCGTACATATCCATGGGGCACATCCGGAAGCTCTTCCGGCCTGGTCAGCAGCGAGGGTAAGTCACGCTCCGGTACCGGGGCGGGCAGGGAAGAAGTTGCGGCCGCGGACGGGACCGCCACCGGGCCTCCCGCCGGGGTGGTAGCCGGCAGGCCTTCCGAACTCTCGACCGGAACCAGCAGGCGGTATCCGCGGCGGGCAATGGTCTCGACGAAGCGAGGGTTGGCGGCGCTGTCGCCCAGCGCTTCCCGCAGCTTGTTGACGATGGAATTCAGGCTGTGGTCAAAGTCAACGAAGGTGCCGTCGGGCCAGAGCTTCTGCCGCAGATCGTCGCGGGTGACAACTTCTCCCGGCCTTTCCAGCAAGGCGAGCAGCACCTGGAACGGCTGCTCCTGCAACCGAAGGCGCACGCCGGATTTGCGCAACTCGCCGCTGCGGGCGTCGGCTTCGAAGACACCGAATCGGAACCGGCGCGCCGCGGGCTGCATGGAACAAAATCATAAATGAAGGGAACAGGCATGCTTTTCCGGTATACGTGCGGGCTGCTGCTCGCGGGACTGCTCCTCGCGCCCGCTGCGATGGCGAGGAGGCTGACGCCTGCGACAGTCGCCGCTTTCGACCACTACGTGGCGCTGACGGAGCGCCGCATGGCCGAGGACGCGGCCGCCGGCCGATTTCCGTGGCCGGACGGCCTGCCGCAAGGGCAACGCGAGCCGCTCCTGGCGCGCTTGCAGCGCGGGGAAGTCGTCACCGAACGGCTGGAAACGTACGATCAGGGACGGCCGGTCTCCGTTCCCGACGGCATGATCCATCATTGGCGGGGCATTGCCTTCATTCCCGGGGCGACGCTCGCCCGCACATTGGCGCTTCTGCAGGATTACGACAACCACTCGAAGACCTTCGCGCCCGACGTGGAGCGCTCCAGGCTGCTCAGTCGCAGCGGCGACGATTTCAAAGTGTATCTGCGCTTGCGCCGGAAAAAGGTTGTCACCGTGGTGCTGAATACGGAGTACGACGTTCATTACACGATGCTGGCTGGCGGCCGCGCCGCTTCGCGCTCCTACAGCACGCGAATCGCGGAAGTGCGGAACGCCGGCCAAAGCGACGAGGCGGAAAAGCCGGTCGGCGACGACAGCGGCTACCTGTGGCGCTTGTACTCCTATTGGAGCTTTTGGCAGCGGGACGGCGGAGTGTACGTGCAACTGGAAGCCATCTCGCTGACCCGGGACATCCCCGCAGGTTTGGGATGGCTGATTCGCCCGTTTATCACCAGCGTGCCCAGGGAATCGCTGGCCTTCACCCTGGGGCGCACGCGGCAGGCGCTTTGTTGCGGCCGGTAAGGCCGAGGCGCGATTAACAGCAGACGTAACGCCGTCAGTCAGCGCGCCGCTAAGGCAGGCAGGGTAGCCAAAGCTTCCCGCAGGCGGTTGATGCCCTTGCGGATGTTGGCCTGGCTGTTGGCATACGAGAAGCGCAGGTAACCGGCGCCCGCCGGACCGAAGGCGGTTCCTGCCAGGCAAGCCAGTCCAAACTGCTCCAACAGAGAAGAGGCGAGCGCGTTCACGTCGTCGGTGACCTGGGACACGTTGGGAAAGACATAGAAAGCTCCGCCAGGCGCCAGGCAGGTGACCCCATCCAGGGAGTTCAGCAAGTTCACAATCAGTTTCTGCCGCTCGCGAAATTCCGCCACCATGCGGTCCACGGCATCCTGCGGGCCGGTGAGAGCCGCAACCGTCGCCATCTGCGAGAAGGCGGCGGCGCAGGAGTTGCTGTTGACCATCAATTGCGCCATCTTTTCGACCAGCGGCGCCGGCATGGCGCCGAAACCAATGCGCCAACCCGTCATGGCGTAGGTCTTGGAGAGGCCGTCCATGATGATCGTGCGCTCCTGCATACCCGGCACCGCGGCAATGCTGTAGTGCTCGCCCTGGTACAGAATGCGGCTGTAGATCTCGTCGCTCAAGACGAAGGCGCGGGTGGGCAGGACCGCGCTGGCGATGGCCTCGACGTCGCCCTTCCCCAGCACCGACCCGCAGGGATTGTGCGGCGAGTTCAGGATGACCAGCCGCGTGCGGGCATTGAGCATGGAACGGAGCTCATCGAGATCCAGCCGGAACCCGTTTTCCTCGCGCAGCCGTATGGGGCGCAGCTTGGCGCCGATGAAACGCGCCAGCGATTCATAGATGGGATAGCCAGGATCGGGATAGATGACCTCGTCCCCGGGCTCGACCAGGGCGAGCAGCGCGAACATCAGGATGTTCTTCGAGCCGGGCACAATGATGACCTGGTCGGCTCGGATGGGGATGTGCCGCGTGCGCGCAAGATAGTCGGCCACCGCCTCCCGCACCGGCGTCATGCCCGCGGAGGGGGTGTAGTGGGTGTAGCCCTCGCGCAGGGCGCGCATGGCGGCTTCCTTAATATGCTCGGGCGTATCGAAGTCCGGCTCGCCGATTTCCAGGTGAATGATGTCGCGCCCCTGGGCCTCGAGTTCTTTCGCCCGGGCCATGACCTGGAAGGCCCCTTCGGAACCCAGCTTGCCGATGCGTTTCGCGAACTTGATGTCCATGGACGACTCCACCTTCTCGGGGGATGCTGCCGGCGCGGCCCCCGGCGGCCCAACATGAAGAACATACAACAGGCGGGACGAGGAGCGAAAATCGGCGCTGCCGGCGCCCCTTGCGCCTTCCATGCCGCCGAAACGGATGGAGCAGATAGCACTCGCTCGGGGCCTACTTCGGAGCTATTCGTTTACCCAAGCCCTCATTTAGCTGCATTTATAATCGGCGCTTATGCCGGCGGCGGCAGGCACCAAGATCGGCGATTGTGAAATCCTGGAGCTGCTGGGAGCTGGCGGCATGGGCGAGGTCTACCGGGCTCGCGACCAGAGCCTGGGACGCGAAGTTGCCCTCAAGCTCATTACGGAAGAACAGGGTGCCGATGCCGAGCATATCCGCCGCTTCCAGCAGGAAGCGCGTGCGGCGGCCACCCTCAATCATCCCAACATCCTGGGAATCTACCGGCTGGGCGCCACCGATGAGGGAACGCCCTTTGTAGTCTCCGAGTTGCTGCAAGGCGAGACGTTGCGGCAGCGCCTGGGGAGCGGAGCGGTTCCCGTTCGCAAGGCCGTAGATTACGCCCTGCAGATTTCGCGGGGACTGGCAGCGGCGCACGACCGCGGCATCATCCATCGCGACCTCAAGCCGGAAAACCTGTTCCTTACGCGCGACGGCATCGTCAAGATCCTGGATTTTGGGCTGGCGAAGCTGCGGCCCGTCCCGGGCGCGGGAAGCAGCCTGAGCCAGAGCAGCCTGCCCACGATTGCCCAAACCGAAGCCGGGCTGATCGTCGGGACCATAGGCTACATGGCGCCCGAACAATTGCGGGGGCAGCCGGTTGATACGCGCTGCGACATCTTCAGCTTCGGCGCGGTGCTGTACGAGCTGATTTCCGGTCGGCGCGCCTTCCAGGGCGGCACGCCCGCCGACATCCTCAGCGCCATCTTGAAGGAGGACCCGCCGGAACTGAACGGTATGGTGCGCGATCTGCCGGCTGGCTTGGGCGCGATGGTGCATCGTTGCCTGGAGAAAAATCCCGCGGACCGGTATCAGTCGGCGCGCGATCTCGCCTTCAACCTGGAGATGCTGGCCGGCGGGACCCGGGGGAGCAGCACCATCGCTGCTGCCCCGCCGGTGGCGGACTCCCCGGGAAGGTCGCGCCGGCGAGCACTGGCTGCCCTGGCGCTGGCGGCGGCGCTGTTTCTAGGATTCGTGGGGGGGCGCTTGGCCGCACCTCGCCATTCCCGTTCCACCGCAGTCACGCTGCAACGGCTGACGGACTTCACCGGGCTGGAGGAGTTCCCGGCGCTGTCGCCGGATGGGAAATCCGTGGCCTTCACGGCTACCGTGAGCGGAAGGCGTCAGATCTGGGTGCGCCTGCTGGCCGGCGGTTCACCCCTGCAGGTCACGCACGATGCGGCGGACCATCAATCGCCGCGCTGGTCGGCGGATTCATCGTCGCTCATCTACTTTTCGCCTTCCGACGAATCGAATGGCCAAGGCAAGATCTGGCAGGTGCCGTCGCTCGGAGGCACGGCCCGACCGCTGGTAACCAGCATGGGAGGCGCCGATCTTAGCCATGACGGGAAGTTGCTGGCTTACTTCTACGTCGAAGGCGGGCGCATTAACCTGATGGTGGCCGATCCCGACGGTTCCAATCCGCGTGCCATCGCGCAACTTCCCCAGGGATACTTCTACAGCGATCTGCGCTGGTCCCCCGACGACCGGATGCTGGGGCTGCAGCGCGGGCGCACCTTCGACTTCGACGTTCTGTATGTGCCTGTCGGCGGCGGCTCGCCCGTCCCAGTAACTCAAGAAGCCACTCCCATGGCCGGGTACGCCTGGTTGCCGGACAGTTCGGGCGTGGTTTTCAGCTCCTCGCGCGGGGACACCATGCTGTACCTGCCCAAGATGAATCTGTGGTCGGTGAAGCTGGGAGGCAAGGACCTGCGCCAGCTTACGTTCGGCGAAACCTCCTATCGCTCGCCCGACGTCAGCCGCGACGGAACGTTGGTTGCGAGCCGCCTGATTACGCAGTTCGATTTGTGGAAGTATCCGACCACCGGCGATCCGGAACAGAACGTGCGCCAGGGTGTGCAGCTCACGCACCAGACGGGAGCGCTGCAAACTCCTTCCGTCGGTCCCGGCGACCGCGAACTGGCTTACCTGAGCGACAGCGGCGGGCACGGCAACATCTGGATTTTGAACCTGCAGAACGGGCAAGCGCGGCAGTTGACGTTCGAGCACGATCCGCGGATCTCCCTGGGAGTACCGGTGTGGTCGCCGGACGGCAAGTACATCAGCTACGTCAGTCGCCACCCCGGGGGCACGTGGAATGTAGACCTGTACCTGGTGCATCCCGACGGGACCAATGCGCACAAGGTTTCCGAGGGGAGCGGGTGGGCGTGCTGGAGCGCCGACGGCCGGTGGTTATACTACGCGCCGCCGACCGCCACCGGGTTTCGTATCGAGAAGATGTCGCCGGATAGCGGCAGCTTCGCAGTGGTGCAGGCGCAAGGCGAAAAACCGGCGGTAGGTTTTGAGGGCACACTCTACTTCACCTTGAATCACGCCAGCGCCAGCGGCATGTTTGATATGGAGATCCTGTCAGCCCGGCCCGACAACGCCGCCCCGCACACCCTCGCGACCATTCCGGGATCGAGGTTTTCTGCATGGACGCTGATGCAGCCGGTGGTATCGCCCGACGGCAAGTGGCTGGCCCTCCTGCTCACCGATGGTCCCAGGACCGACATGTGGGCGGTCTCCACCGCCAGCGGCCAACTGCGGCGCATCACCGACTTTGGCCAGCAAGCTATCTTCCTTACCCGGCGAGTCTCGTGGTCGAGCGATAGCCGCTCGATCTACGCCGCCGTGGGACGCGGCGAAGCCGACATCGTGCTGCTCAACCAGGTCCTGCGGTGAAAGCGCGCGCGATCATTTGCCGAGGGAGTAGGTGCCGTCGCAGTTCCAGGTAGAGCTGCCATCGCTGTTGCCCTTGCCTTTGCACCCGCCTGACCCTTTCACCCCGGCGAACTTCCCGGTGCCCCCGGAGAGCGTCCATGTATTGCTGCCGCTCTCCACGTTGCCGTCCTTCACGGTCTGGGTCCCGTGATAGTCGTAGAAGACCTTGTCGCCGCCGGCTACGGTAACCACGAAGATCCCGTGGTTCTTGACCGCGCTGCCGCTTACATCCTGGAACTGGGTGTATGACCCTTGCTGCTCCTTCGCGTCGCCCATGGAACCTCTTTCCGGTGAGCACTTGCCTTTGCTGATGCTATAGACGTGGCCCTCGTGATCCTCCACGCCGATGCTGTGTTGTTCTTCGGGCTTGGCGTCACATTTCCACTGCGAAGAGATTTTGTCTTTGGCCACAGCCAGGGGGAGGAACAATACGAGGGAGCCCAGTACAGCTACGAGGTTGCGCATTCGGATGTCTCGCTTTCGTTTGGATTTGGATCGCAACGCGGGCCGCAAACTTCACCGAAGCCCACCACATCGGGCAGGAGCGCGGCCATCCTACGATGGCGGGTTGGGGAAGGTCAAAGCGCGGCCGCAGCGCCCAGTGCCCGGCGGCCGTAGCCGCCACGAAGCGGCATTTATTGACAGCCAGCAACCGCAGCGTAGAATCGGGCCGCTCTCAAGCCCTGTTCGAGGATTGAGAAGCAATGAGGAATTAGCCATGAGAACGAAAACTGTTGTTGCGACGGTGGCCTTGCTCTGCTGTGTGGCTCTATCCATCTATATGGCCGCGCAATCGGGGGGCGACACAGCCCAGCAGATCAAGCAGCTCCAGCAGGACAGCCGAACCGCCCAGATGAAGGACGATGTGGCGTGGGCCGAGCAGCATCTGGCCGACGGGTTCGTGGCGGGAAACAGTTGGGGAGAGTGGGAAACCAGGGCTGACTACATTAAGGAGATGCAGAACAAGACCACCCAGTGGAAGTCGGGCAGCCTGGGCGATATTCAGGTGGCGACCTTCGGACCCAACACCGCCGTCTCCCACTACACCTACACTTACGACGCGACCTTCAACGGCACCCATCGGGCGCGCACCGTGATCTGCAGCGACACCTGGGTGAACGACTCCGGTACATGGAAGTATGCTTCCACGCACTGCTCCATAGCCCACGGAAAGTGATCGGGCGCCGCTAGTCCACAATGGTAGGGAGCAAGGGGGCCGCGCGCGGCCTCCTTGCTCAGCAGTGTGCCTGTGTGGATCAAGCCTGTTGCGCGCTATGCGCAGCGAGTACCTGCGGCACACGCTCCTCGCCGGTGCTGGGCCAGCAAACCACAACCACGGTTCCTTTTCCCACGCGGGAACGGACGTGGATGCAGCCGCCATGAGCGTCCACGATCTGTTTTGCTACCCACAGTGCCAGGCCTGTGCCAACCGTATCCTTAGTAGTAAAGAATGGTTCGAAGAGCCGGCGCAAATATTCCGGTTCAATGCCGGACCCGGAGTCCGCGACCAGCAGGCGAGCGACAGGCCGGGACCCAAAGCTGGATGTCCGCAGCCTTACGTGCAAGGTGCCGCTTGTGCTCAAAGCGTCCAACGCATTGGCGACCAGATTATTGAGTACCTGCCGCACCTGGTCCCGCGAGGCGAAGGCTGATGCGGCGGTCAGTGACCGTTCGACGGTAATGTGCTTGCCCTGGATCCGGTTCGAATAAAAGGCAAGTACCGCCTCCACAAGGTCGCTCAGGTTCACCGGTTCCATCGGGCTCTCACGGCGAACGAAGGAGAGAGTCTGCTTCGTAACTTCTGAGGCGCGGTTCAGTTGCTCTTCGGCAGTCGCAAGATAGCGCTGCCTCTCGGTCGGGTCTGCAGTATTCCTAATCAGGTACAACAGGTTTGAGAGCGCCGCCAAGGGATTATTGATCTCGTGCGCGATCGTGGCCGCGAGCCGGCCTAAAGATGCCAGTTTTTCGCATTCAGCAGCGCGGCTTGAGCTTTGCGCTCCGACGTGACATCCCGAAATACCAGAATGGCCCCCACGATGTTGCCGCTTGAGTCGCGTACTGGGGCGGCCCTGTCATCCACGGCGAGCTCAGTTCGGTCTCGCCGGATCAAGAGCGTGTGATTGGCCAGTCCGACAGTGCGCCCGGAGGTGAAAACCTTCTGAATGGGATTGTTCAACCGAGCCCGCGTCTTTTCGTCTACGATATGAAACACTTCTTCTAGCGCTGCGCCCCGGCCATCTGACGCACTCCACCCGGTGGCCTCCTCCGCCGCAGCATTCATGAAGGTCCCCCTACCTCGGATATCGGTTCCGATCACGGCATCGTCGATGCTTGCGAGCATGACCCGCAATTTTTCGCGTTCCGTATTCAGCTTTCCCGCAGTGGAGGCAATGGCTGCCACGAGGGAAGAGACGACAAGGCCACCGGCACAATACACCAGCAGGCGAATCAGGCTCTCCAGAACCAGGGCTACCAGGTACCGCGCCACCGCGCTTCGCGGCCGGGATGGGGCCACCAGTTTAACCAGGTACGGCGACAGTTGGGCG
>JAMXLI010000025.1 GCA_024281115.1 Terriglobales bacterium
AGAGCTGGGAGCCAGGAAGTGACACGGCGGCAGCTGGCCTCGCGCATCCAGGTCATGAGCGGGGAAGGCGCGCTCGCCGTGTTCCGCAGGGCGCGCCAGCTGGAGAGCGAGGGCCGCTCCATCATTCATCTCGAATTGGGCGAGCCGGACTTCCACCCGGCGCCGGACGTCGTGGCGGCGGCCAAGACCGCGCTGGACGCTGGCCAGGACCGTTACTGCCCGGTAGCGGGCATCCCCGAGCTGCGCCACGCTATCTCCGGCTATCTGCGCCAGACGCGCGCGGTCGAGGTCGCGCCGGATCAGGTTGTGGTAGCGCCCGGCTGCAAGATCGCCCTGTACCTGGCGATGGCGGCGCTGATCGAGCCTGGCGATGAGGTGCTGTATCCCGATCCCGGGTTTCCCGCCTACCCCTCCATCACGCGCGGGCTGGGCGGAGTTCCGGTCCCGTACTACCTGACGGAGCGCACGAACCTGCAGCCCGACCCGGACGAGGTGGCAGCGAAGATCACGGCGCGAACCAAGGTGCTGTTGACCAACTCGCCCAACAATCCGACGGGCAGCGTCAGCTCCGACCACGTGCAGCGGCGGCTGGCGGAACTGGCGGTGCGCCACGACCTGCTCGTGCTCTCCGACGAAATTTACGCGCGCATCGTGTATGGCGATCGCTTCCAGTCCATGCTGCGTTACCCCGCCATGGCGGAGCGCACCTTCCTCATTGACGGCTTTTCCAAGAGTTTTGCCATGACCGGCTGGCGGCTGGGATATGTGACCGCGCCGCCACGCTTTGTGCCTGGTTTGGAAATGCTGGTGGTGAACACCTTCACCTGTGCGGCGGAGTTCACACAGCGGGCGGCGGTGCATGCGTTGCGCGACCCGGGCGCGATGACGGCGCGCATGGTGGAGCAATTCGCCGAACGGCGCCGGCAGTTCATCGCCGGCCTCAACCGCATACCGGGATTCCGGTGCCTGCCTCCGGAGGGCGCGTTCTACGCCTGGGTGAATATCGCCGGTACCGGGCTGCCGGCTGAAAAAGTGTGCGCGATGATGCTGGAAGAAGCGGGCGTAGCTGCCATCCCGGGATTGGCATTTGGCGAGGCGGGCAGGGAGTTCGTGCGTTTCTCGTTCGCCTCCTCTATGGACGTGCTCGACGAAGCGGTCGCGCGCATTGCCGGAATCTCCCACCTGTGGCAAAGGAGCGCAACCGCGGAACTGGCGGGAAAACACTCATGAGAATGCATGGTCCGCGCGGCGCCGTTTGCCTGCTCGCGATTTGCACGATGTTGTCCGGGATGAAGGTGTGGGGGCAGGCGCGTCCCTATCCTGGCCCCGACCTGCAGGCGACCTACGAACGGCTGCTGGGCCAGATCCAGAAAATCCCCATTTTCGATCACCACGCCCACCCCGGGTTCCCGGACGACCCGGACGTGGACGCGATGGCCTCCCCGCCCGGCAGCGCGCCCCTGCGCGAGCGGCTGGATAACCCCGAACTGGTGGCAGGCGCCAAGGCGATGTGGGGTTATCCCTACGATGACCTGAGCCCGGAACATGCGCGCTGGCTTGTGCAGAAAAAGGCGGAGCTGAAGCGGTCCGGCGGCACGCAATACTTCGACCGCGTGCTGGACAAGCTCGGCATCGAGACCTCGATCGCCAATCGCGTGGCCATGCCGCCGTATCTCGACAAGCAGCGCTTTCGCTGGGTGTTCTTCGTGGATTCCTTCATGTTTCCGTTTAACAATCAGCAGCTAACCCACCGGAACCCCGACCAGGAAGTCTATATTCCTCTACAGGAAAAGGTGCTGCACCGCTATCTGCAGCAAGCCGGCGCGGCCCAACTGCCCGCCGATTTCGCCGGATACCTGCAATTCATTACCCGGGTGCTGGAGCAGAATCAGCAGCAGGGCGGGATCGCGATGAAGTTCGAGGCCGCCTACTTCCGCCCGCTCAAATTTGGCGATCCCTCGCGGGCGGAGGCGGAATCCATCTATCGCAAATACCGCGCGGGGGGAGTGCCCGCCGCCGAGGAGTACCGCACCTTTCAGGATTACATCTTCCGCTACCTGTCGGCAGAAGGCGGGCGCCTGCACCTGCCGGTGCATATCCACACCGCGGTGGGCATTGGCGATTATTTCGATATTTCCCAGGGCAACATCATGAACCTGGAGAACGTGCTGCGCGATCCGCGCTACCGCAACGTCACCTGGGTCATGATTCACGGCGGCTATCCCCTGGAGCGCGAGGCAATCTGGCTGGCGGCCATGAAGAACGTGTACATGGATTCCTCGCTGATGGAAATCGACCTGTACCCCTCCGAGTTCAAGAATTCGTTGAAGCAGTGGCTGGAACTATTTCCCGACAAGGTCACCTTCGGGTCCGATTCCTTCCCTTACAATGAGGCGTTGGGCGCCGAAGAGAGCTACTGGATGGGCGTGCAGTCGGGTCGCAGCGCGCTGGCGGCGGCCCTGGCCGAAATGGTGACCGAGGGCGAGGTAAGCGAAGCCAAAGCCATTGAGATGGCACGCGCCTTTCTGCACGACAACGCCGCGCGACTTTATCCGGAGAGGACGCACTGAATGTCTGCCCCTTCCTACCTCAAGACCACGCAAGGCGAGTTGAAATATGTTCGCTGGAACGACGTTGAACTCGAGAACCTGAATCCCCTGCTCGACCGGCAGATGGTGGTCGGAGAAGGCATGATGCTGGCGCGCGTGCTGCTCAAGAAGGGCTGCGTGGTGCCCGAGCACAGCCATCACAACGAACAGATCACCTACATCCTGGAAGGCGCGCTCAAATTCGAGATTGATGGCCGCGAAATCACAGTGGGCGCAGGCGAAGTGCTTTGTATTCCTCCCCATATGCCGCATAAAGCCACCGCGCTCGAAGACACCGTGGACCTGGACGTTTTCTCGCCTCCGCGGGCCGACTGGCTGGGCAAGACGGACGACTACCTGCGACGTAAGTGAGCGAGAACATCGCCATGGTCAATGCGGCGGAAACGCGAGCCGATGAGCAAGTGAACGCCCGCGTGCGCTGCATCCTCTGCGGCGCTACCCCCAAACGCGCTGAGCTTACGTTTCGCTGCGCCGATTGTGGCGAACTGCTCGAAATTTTCTATCCGGCATGGGACGATGAGGCCCGGCGTCCGGCAGCAACGGCGCTCAAGCCCCTCTGGAGGGAGCGCAAGACTTCTTCCTGCGCCCAGGACCAGAGCGGCGTCTGGCGTTTTCGCGAGCTTTTGCCGCTGACCGGGGCTGACGTGGTCACGCTGGGAGAAGGCAACACTCCCCTCTATGAACTGCCGGGTTGCGCCCGCAGCGCCGGCATGGAGCGCCTCCAGGCCAAGCACCAGGGTATGAATCCTACCGGATCATTTAAGGACACCGGCATGACGGTGGCCCTTTCGGCGGCACGGCGGGAGAACTACCACTGGGTGGCCTGCGCCTCCACCGGCAACACGTCCGCCTCCATGGCGGCGTACGCGGCCCGCGCGGGCATGCGCAGCCTGGTGCTGATTCCGGACGGCTACATTGCGTGGGGGAAGCTGGCGCAGTCGCTCGACTATGGCGCGCTTACCTGCCAATTGCGCACCGACTTCGATGGCTGCCTGCGGGTGCTGAGCCAGCTGGTGACGCGCTATCCGGTGTACCTGCTGAACTCGCTGAACCCGTATCGGATTGAAGGGCAAAAGACCGCCGCCATCGAGCTGCTGGAACAACTCGATTGGCGCGTGCCCGATCACGTGATCGTGCCCGGCGGGAATTTGGGGAATTCCTCCGCCCTGGGCAAAGGCTTTCTGGAATTACGCGAGCTGGGATTGATCGGGAAACTGCCCCGGCTGTCGATTGTGCAGGCGGAGGGCGCGAACGCGCTGGTGCGCACCTTGCGGGAAACCGGCGGAAGGCAGCTTGTGCCGGTGCAGGCGGAAACCATGGCGACGGCCATCCGCATCGGCAATCCGGCTTCCTGGCGCAAAGCAGTCCGCATTCTGGAGGCCACGGGCGGGGCCTGCGAGGAAGTCAGCGAAGCGGAAATCGCGATGGCGAAGGCGGAGATCGGCGCGGATGGGGTGGGCTGCGAGCCGGCTTCCGCGGTCACCCTGGCGGGACTCAAGAAGCTGGTGCGTTCGGGCTTCGTCCAGCGCAGCGACAGTGTCGTGCTGGTGCTTACCGGCCACGTGCTGAAGGATCCGGAGTATACGTTGAAGTTCCATCGTGGCGATCTTCTGGCCGAAGCCGGCGATGCCGGCGCGCTGGAGCCGCACCGGCGCGCTCCCGTCATCCTCGACGCCGACCCGGACGCCGTTCTGCGCCTGCTTGAACAGGCTGCAACTTCGTAGTGGACGCCTCGTTGCTGCTCGACCTGAAGCTTCCCGCCACCTCCGCCAACCTGGGCCCGGGATTCGATGCGATAGCACTGGCCTTGGGCCTATACCTGCGCGTTCAGGCGAAGACCGCGGATTCGTTCGCGGTCACCGCCGTGGGACGCGATGCCGAGGCCTGCGCGCGAGTGGACGACCACCTGATCCTGCGGACATACCAGGAGATCATGGCTGCACACCGCAAGTCCCCGCTGCCCGTGCGCCTGCAGTTGGACAATCAAATTCCAGTAGGAAAGGGTTGCGGACCCTCGGCCGCGGCACGGCTGGCGGGAACGGCCCTGGCCGTGCGCGCCGGCGGTCTGGGTTGGAGCCATCAGCGCATTATTGAAGAAGCGGCTCGGCGCGAGGGGCATCCCGACAACGCCGCCGCGTGCTGGCTGGGAGGCGTGGTGGTGGCGCGCATGGGACCGGCGCCTGGGGATTTGACCGCGCTGCGGGTCCCCACGAGTTATTCCGGCCCGCTGCTGCTGGCGATTGCCGATGCGCCGTTTTCGACGGAAGAGGCGCGCCAGGTTTTGCCCCCCCACTACACGCGCGCGGACGCGGTGGCCAACGTGCAGAACGCGCTGCTGCTGCTGGCGGGCTTCATGGCCGGGCGAAACGACCTGCTGGCCGCCAGCTTGAACGATCGCATTCATGAGCCCTTTCGCGGCCCGCTCTGCCCGTTGTTGCCCTGCTTGCGAGAGCTGGCCGGTTCCGGCGAAATACTGGGGATGTCGCTGAGCGGCGCCGGGCCCTCGGTGCTGATGTTCCTCGATCCTCGTTATCCGGCAGAGCGAGCGCGCGAGCGGGTTGCCGCGCACCTGCGACAGCGGGGCCTATCGGCCGAGTTGCTGCTCACTTCGGTGGCCTGAGCGCCCTTATTTTTCGGGTTGGGCGAGGTAGCGGCCGCCACGGGCCGCGCTCACCGCTTCCACAATCTTGAGAAAAGCCCGGCCGGCATGGGAGAGCGTTCCCTGGCGCCGGTACACCAGGCGCAGCTTGCGTTCGAAGGCCAGCTCGCGGACCGGCACCCGCACCAGTTCACCGCGCGCGATTTCCTCCTCCACCGCAATGCCGGGCACCAGGGCCACGCCGTTGCCCATGGCGACAAACTTCTTGATGGTTTCGATGGTGGGGAGCTCAACGTCCATGTGCAAGGGAGTCTTGTGACGGGCAAAAGCCTGCAGAACGCGGGCGCGGTAAGGCGAAGGGACGTTGTGCGCGACGAAGACCTCGGCGCCGAGGTGGCGGATGTCCACCTGCGTCGCGCGCGCCAGCGGATGCGTGGGGGGAACCACGAACGCCAACTCGTCCCGGTACACCACGATGGAACGGAGCTGCGGGTCGTCGGGATGGAACGACAGCATGCCCATTTCCACGGCGTGCTCCAGCACCTGCTGGGCGACGTTGCTGGCCAAGGCGCGCTGTACCGCCACCCGGATCATGGAGTGGACGCGGCGGAACTCGTGCAACACCCGCAACAAATAGAGGCAGGTGTACTCGTTGGCGGCGATGCGCAACTGGCCCTTCTGCAGTTGCCGTAATTCCACCAGCGAGGCCCGGGCTTCGTTGCGCAGGTTCAGCAGCTCCTGCGCGTATTCTTGCAGCACGCGTCCGGCATCGGTGAGGGTGCCGTCCCGGGAGGAACGATCAAACAGGAGTTCGCCCAGCTCGGACTCGAGCTTGCGCACCAGTTGGCTGACGGCGGGCTGCGTGCGGCGCAGCCGCTTGGCTGCCCGCGAAAAGCTTTTCTCCTCCGCCACCGCCAGAAAAGTTTCCAGTTGAGAGAGATCCATGGGGTATCAGGGAAGGTTAGAGAGTCCGGCCTTCCGCGGCATATAATAAATGGTGCTTATTCATTTGCAAACAATTATAAATTTGCATTATTGCCCTCGGGCAGGATTCAATGACATGTCCCAAGGGGGAGGAAGCATGAGCGAAACCCGCGTGACCGTGTTCGATACCACGCTTCGCGATGGCGAGCAGGCGCCCGGCTGCAGCATGACCGTGGAAGAGAAGTTGCGCCTGGCGCGTCAACTCGAGAAGCTGGGCGTGGACGTCATCGAGGCCGGCTTCCCGATCGCCTCCGACGGCGACTTTGCCGCTGTCCAGGCTGTGGCGCGCGAGGTGCGGCGTCCGCGCATTGCCGGGCTGGCGCGCACACGCCCGGAGGACATCGATTGCGCCTGGGAGGCTCTGCGGGAGGCTGCCCGCCCGCGCATTCACATTTTTCTGGCCACTTCAGACATCCACCTGCAATGCAAGCTGAAGATCAGCCGCGACGACGCGCTGCGGCAGATCGAGAGCGCGATCACGCGGGCTCGCGGATATTGCGCAGACGTGGAGTTCTCGCCGGAAGATGCGACGCGCTCCGAGTTCGCGTTTCTGTGCCGGGCGGTGCAGGCGGCAGTGGACGCGGGCGCTACCACCATCAACATCCCCGATACCGTGGGCTACACCGTGCCGGAAGAGTTCCGCGCCATTATTGGCGGCCTGCGCGAGCAGGTGCGCGGGATCGAGAACGTGGTGATTTCCGTTCATTGCCACAATGACCTGGGGCTCGCCGTGGCCAACACGCTGGCCGCGCTGGAAGCAGGCGCGCGGCAGGTAGAGTGCACCGTAAACGGGATTGGCGAACGGGCAGGGAACGCGGCGCTGGAAGAGATCGTGATGGCGATGCGCGTGCGCCACGACCGTCTGGCCTTTGAAACCGGGGTGTGCGGCGAGGAGATTTACAACACCAGCCAGTTATTGGCCCGCACCATTGCGTTCGCACCCCAGCCCAACAAAGCCATCGTCGGGGCGAACGCGTTTGCGCACGAAGCCGGCATTCACCAGCACGGGGTGCTCAGCAACCCGCTCTGCTACGAGATCATGACCCCGGAATCTATTGGCGCTCCCGGCAATCGCATCGTTCTGGGAAAGCATTCTGGACGGCACGCGTTGGCCAAGCGTTATGCCGAGTTGGGATACACGGTGACCGGCGTAGAACTGGACGCGGTCTACCGCGGCTTTACGGCCATGGCGGACCGCAAAAAAAATATTTATGACCAGGATTTGGTCGCGCTCCTGCCGCGTTCCAAACGGGCGCCGGAGATGGCTGCCGGCCGGGCGGCATTCGCCGGCTGACTGTTCAGGCAGGTAGTTGGAATCCAGGGGAAACAATGAAATTCAAAGTGGCAGTTTTACCCGGCGACGGCGTCGGGCCGGAGGTGATCGCGGAGGCGGTGCGCATTCTGCGCTTAGTAGCCGAATTCTCCGGCACGGATTTCCAGTTTCGCGAGCATCCGTTCGGGGGGACGGCGTGGAAGAAAACAGGATCGCCGCTTCCCGCCGAGACGCTCGAGGCGTGCCTCGGCAGCGAGGCCGTGCTGTTGGGAGCCATCGGCGGACCGGAGTTCGATGGCTTGCCGCGCGAGCAGCGTCCGGAGACGGGGCTGCTGCAATTACGCCAGGCGCTGGGCGGATTCGCCAACCTGCGCCCGGCGGTCTGCCATGCCGCCATTGCGGATTGTTCCCCGCTGAAGGCGAGCGTCGTTGCGGGCGCGGATGTCCTGGTAGTTCGCGAACTGCTGGGCGGAATTTATTTTGGGGAAGAGCGCGGGATCGAGACGGACGGCTCGAGCGCCTACAACACCATGCGTTACACGGCCGAGCAGGTGGAGCGCATTGCGCGCGTCGCCTTCAAACAGGCTCGCAGCCGCAGGCGCAAGGTCACCTCGGTGGACAAGGCCAACGTGCTGGAAACCTCGCAGTTATGGCGCCAGGTCACCAGCCGCGTGGGCCGCGAGTTTCCGGACGTGAAGCTGGAACACATGTACGTGGACGCCTGCGCCATGCAACTGGTGAACGATCCCAAGCGCTTCGACGTGATCCTCACCGAAAATCTTTTTGGCGACATCCTTTCGGACGAGGCGGCGGTGATCGCGGGATCGCTGGGCATGCTGGCCTCCGCCACCATTGGCGGCCGGGTGGGCCCGTACGAGCCGGTGCACGGATCGGCCCCCGACATTGCCGGCCGCGGCATCGCCAACCCGCTGGGCGCGATTGCTTCGGCGGCGCTGCTGTTGCGGTATTCGGCGCAAATGGAGCAGGAAGCCAGCGAAGTGGAAGCGGCCATCGGGCAGGTGCTCGAAGCCGGTTATCGCACC
>JAMXLI010000026.1 GCA_024281115.1 Terriglobales bacterium
TCTTCTGTCGGGAACGCCTTAGGCCGCACCAGCGAGCACAACATGGCAATCTCACCGCGGCCGAATTCGCCACTGAGGAAGTACACAACCGGCACGATGGCGCCGATCACGGCTAGCTTGATGAGCAGCATGATGCCGGTTGCCGGCCACGCCAGCGCGGCAGCGTAAACGATCGCCGAGATCAATGCCGCTCTGGCCATGCTCGCTGCGGAGGGCCTGACCTTCCACGCCAAGTACACGGCGATGAGCGAGAAGATGGTCAAAAGCACCGAGAGCGTGGTGGTGGTCAGGGCTGCGCCTCGGGCTCCCCCATACAAAATGGCGGCCACGTATGCGGCTACCGCAAGAGGAACCACTGGGGCGGTCAACCACAGTACCCATCCGGGGCGCTCAGCGGCGATCAGGATGGAAAGGCTCACCGACACCAGCAGCCTGGCGAAACCGGCGAATATCAAGATGGCCAAAAATGGCGCCGCCGGAGCGAATGCCTGTCCCAGCACCATGGTGGCAATGGCCGGCGAGGACGCCGCGATCAGCGCGGCAAAGGGCAGAAGCAAAACCGTGAATTTCACCGCATCCTGCGCCACTTCGCGGGCGAGATCCTCCGCACCATCCCGCATGGTATGAGTAAGAGCGGAAAGCAGGACGGGGGCGAATGCGGTTCCGATCAATGCGGGCACCACCGTCAGATTTTGCGCCGCTCCGTAAAGACCGACGGTGGCGGCGCTGGCGCCTCGCACTTTGAGCACGAACAGGTCGAGCTTGTCGAACAGCCTCATGGCCACGCCCGAGAGGAAGAGCGGCAGAGCATAGTCCCAGAGGCGCTGCAGGCGCACGGGAAAACGGCCCCAGAGGGGCGGCCGGGCGTAAAAGCGCGCGGCAGCGAAGTCGAGCACCGAGGCCCCGATCATCGCCCAAATGGCTCCGCGGACGGATAAGCCTGCCCAGATCAACACAACAATCAGGACCAGGCGGGCGATCCAACGCACCGCGCTGGCCAGCGCCCGTTCGCGATAGCGCCGCATTCCTACCAGGATGTCGCGATGGGCGGTGGCCAGGCTGAAAATGGGAATGTCGAGAGCGAACAGGCGCAGGTAACCGGCCATCGCCGGCTCGCCCAGCAGCCGGCCCAGTTCGCCGCTACCCAGCCACAGCAGCACGGCCGCCAGCACGCCCGCAAGGAAATAGAAGCGGACCAGCGTGCCCCCCCACGGCCGCCAGTCTTCCGCATCCCCGATCAGCTTAATCGCAGCCCGCGAGAAGGCGGAGGTAACGAAGAACTCGATCCACAGCACTACGACGGAAGCCAGGGTGAACAGGCCGTATTTGGAGGGCCCCAGGTGACGAGTCAGGAAGGCCGCCGTGATCAGGCCGGTGGGCAGGATCAGGCCTTCGGCAATGAGGATGCGAAGGCTGCCGTCCACCATCTGACGGCGCACCCCCGGCCCTCGGCTGGAAGATGCCGCTACCGCCTCCGAAGGGTCAATACTGGCACTCATCCGTCCTCTGTTCCGGCTGAGCTGGCCTCAGGCAATCTGGCTGTTGACGCGCGGCGGTTCCGCATACGGAGGCCGGCGGTATTCAGGAGTATCCGCGTTTGAGCGATCCTCGTCCGGGTTCTTTTCTTCGTGGTATTCCGGCTCGGTATTCACCGCCCAAAGGTCGTAGTCCGCGCCCATGATGTTACGCGCCGCATACATCGCAGTCATCATGGAGTGGTCCTGGTTGTTGTACTTGTGCATGCCGTTGCGCCCGACCAGCTGCAGATTGCGCAGGTTGGCATCCAGATAGCGCCGGATGATATCTACCTTCTCCAACCAGCCCGTGTCGTACATGGGATACGCTTTGGGCATGCGCACGACGGTTCCGTCCACGATTTCGTCCGGATTCACCAGCCCCAATTGCACGATCTCGCGCGTGGCCAGCCTGGTGAGTTCCTCATCCGGCATATTCCACATCTCGTCATTCTTGAAGACAAAGTACTCCATGGCCAGGCTGGTCTTTTCCGCGTCCGGCACCATGAACGGCGACCAGTTCTTCAGGTTCTGAATACGTCCCACTTTTACCGAGGGATCATGCACGTAAATCCAGTTATCCGGGATCACCTGCTTGCGATTGACGATCAGAACCACAGTAAGAAAGTCGCGGTAGCGCAGGGACTCGGCGGCACGAACCACCTCTGCCGGCGCTGCGGGTTGCAGAGCGCGAACCAGGCTGCGAATGGGCATGGAACTGATGAAATCGCTGCCATAGAAGTGCTCTTCCCCCTTCGGCCCGCTGGTCACTACTTTTTCGATACGCCCGTTGTGGTGAACCACGCGCACCACGCGCCGTTCCAGCAAAACCGGTTGTCCGAGCTGCTGCAGTCGCTCAGCCAGCATCTCCCACATCTGCCCGGGCCCGCGCTCGGGATAGTAGAAGCTGGAGATCAGGCTCTTTACCTTGTCTTGCCCACCATTGCTGAATGCATGGCGGATAGCGGATATTAGCGACAAGCCCTTGATGCGTTGGGCAGCCCAGGTGGCGTGAATTTCGCTGCAGGGGACGCCCCAGACCTTTTCCGTGTAGGTCTTGAAAAAGGCCTTGTACAGCCGAGAACCGAAGCGGTTGCAAACCCACTGCTCGAGCGTCTCCTCATTGCGAGAAGGAAACAGCCGGGCCGTGAGGTAGCTGCCCAGAATCCGCAGGCTCTCCCATAACCCCATTCCGAATAAAACATTGAACGGCTTTAATGGATAGAAGAAAAACCGGTTGCGGTAGAAGATGCGGGAAAGCCTCTGGCGCTCCATCAGTCTATGGCCCAATACTTCCCTCCAAATCTGGTTGACTTCGTCCCACTTGCTGAAGAAGCGGTGACCGCCAATGTCGAAAAGGTATCCCTTGTAATTAACAGTGCGGGCGATGCCGCCGACGATGTTGTCGCCTTCCAATACGACCGCCGGCTTGCCATGCTTGGCCAGTTCATAAGCGGCAGTCAGCCCGGCGGGACCGCCACCTACGATTACAACCTGATCTGACGAATTCGGTATCAAAGTTCCCCCAAGATTTCCCATTTTCGGCCCCACCGCCGGCAACGAAGGTCGCCGGCGTCCTGCTCCTGCTGACTGGACTAGAATCAGTCCGTGTCGGCCCCGGTTATGGCCGCGGCTGAGCGCTTTGGCTTGCCGTCGGCCTGAAGCCGGGGTATCGCTGCGGGTGCTAGTGGGGGAGTGCGAAGAGCTGCACCTAAGTGGGCCGTATAGCAATAAGCCCACGTCAATCCGCTGTAGA
>JAMXLI010000027.1 GCA_024281115.1 Terriglobales bacterium
CCTGGCTGCCCAGGACCAGTTTCCGTCGAGCGCGAAGGCGCCTGCGGCGAGCGCGGCTGCGCCGTCTTGCCGATGCTCCGACCGAGAGAATACCCAGCAGCAGGAATCGGCGGGCCTGGAGCGGGCCATCGCCGGCCTGCGCGCGCGCTTGACCATGCTGCGCAACGATGCGGGCATTGTTTCCGACCCGCAAATACGAGACGCGCTGCAGGTGGATGCGGAGATGTGGAGCTCGTTGATCGAATTGCTGCAGCAGCAGCATGCGCCGAGCCAGAAGTCGCGCAACCAGCCGCCCGCCGGCCCCTAGGCATGAATGGCGGCGCTGGGAATCGTGCTGGGCCGGGGAATGTCCCAAAGCCGTGCCACCCGGGCTTAGGCGGGCCGCGTCCTTTATCTTTCGTGAGCTGGCGAGCCGGGCCGCGCGGCAGTCTGCCTGGGGTGCGGTGGTTAAGGCAACTCGCCGGGGCTGCTAAAACCGCATCAGGAGGAATATCGCGCCAGGCGCGGCTTCTTTTACAACTTGACAGCCGTCGTTTATACAGCGAAAATCTCTGGATTCCAGCCGGTACCCCCTGACCGGTCCAGTCCCTTTTGAGGGTGCCATGACAAGTGCCATCGGCCCATCGCCTGAATCGCGGGTATACGACTTGGTCAAATCAGGGCTGAGCGACCGCGAGATTGCGGCCACTCTGGGCTTGAGCGAAGAGCAGGTCAACCGGACGGTCGCCGGACTCCTCGGGCGCCTGGGACTCTCGGCCAGGCTGGAATTGATTCTGCTGGCCTACTCGCGCTCCAAAAACGGAGTATCCGCGGCCGCTTAGCCCCAGTTCCTTTATCCCTGCCTTGCGCTGCCCGTCCGCTCGTACGGCCTTGACCCTTATAATCCCCTGTCCCGAAACACCAATTGCATAGAGCCGTCCCTAAGGAGAGTCTTGCATGAGAGTGCCTCGGCAGGCGGCCGGCACAATTCTGGCGCTCGGCATCATGGCGGCCGCGGCCGCGCAACTGCCACCAGCCCCGGGAGCGCAGGTCACCACCTTGACTCCCAAGCCCGGCTATTTCAGCGAACCCTCGGTGGCCGTCAATCCCCGTAACCCGCGGCAAATCGTTGCCGCCTTCCAGGTGCCCGCCACCGTGGCCTACTCCGCCGACGAAGGGCGCACCTGGACCAGCGCTTCCGCCGCTCCCAAGGAATACAAGGTATCGGGCGATGTGTCGGTCGCTTATGACTCGCGGGGTGCGGCGATCCTGTGCTTTATCGCCTTCGACAAGCTGGGCACCAAAAATTACTGGGCACATGGCGCGACGCGCAACGGCATCTTCATCCGCCGCTCCCTCGATGGGGGCAAGACGTGGGACGCAGAAGCCATTCCCGTGATCCAACACCCCACCCAGCCCGGGATCCCATTTGAGGACAAACCTTACATCGTGGCCGACACCACCCATGGCGCCTACTCCGGGCACCTCTACGTGGGATGGACGCGGTTCACGCTGGAGAAATCGGTGATCCTGTTTTCGCGGTCGCTGGATGGCGGGAAGTCCTGGTCGCCTCCCATCGAGATCAGCACGCACGAGGGACTGCCGCGCGACGACAACGGGGCGGTAGAAGGCTTCACCGGCGCAGTGGGGCCGGACGGCACGCTCTACGCGGTGTGGGCCGACGGCAACAGCATCGCTTACGCCGAATCGCGCGATGGGGGCAAAAGCTTTGCCCGCAGCCGCAAGATCGCGGATACGGCTCCTTCCTATTTCGACGTGGAAGATTTGCCGCGCTCCAACGGCTTTCCGCAGATTGGCATTGATCCGGGTGGGGGAAAACGCGGAGGGCCGCTGTACGTGACGTGGAGCGATTTCCGCAACGGTGACGTGGACGTCTTCTGCTCGGTCTCCACCGACCATGGCAAGAAGTGGTCGCGCGCGGTGCGGGTGAATGACGACCCCATCCACGATGGCAGGGACCAGTTCTTTCAGTGGTTGGCGGTGGATCCGCAGGACGGGGCCGCCAATGTGGTGTTTTACGACCGGCGTAACGATTCCGGCAACGTTAAGACGACGGTCACCCTGGCACGGTCCACCGACAAGGGTAAGACCTTCAGGAACTACGCCTGGATGCCCGCACCGTTCCGCGTGCGCGGCGACTTCATTGGCGACTACACCGGCCTGGCAGCGTTCCAGGGCCGGATTTACGGCATATGGACGGAAAAGCCCGAAGTTGCATCGCATGATGGGCAGGACAAGTCGCAAGTTGAGATGCGGCACACGGTGGTGCGCGTCGGAGTAGCCCAGTTCTGATGGACGCTCGAACACAAACCTGGCGACACAAGAGCGGGAGTTGCACTAAACTTCTGGGTCACGGCTTCTCCGACACGCAGTTGCAGCCCACAACCTACGGAGGTTCCAATGCTGCGGTGTTGCTACAACGGAAGGACCGCCCTAGTGGACGAGAGTTTCGTTTGCAGAGTCGCGGTAGCGCCGGGACAGCACGTATGTTCGGAGTGCGGCGGCGACTTTTGCCATGAGCACATCACCCGCTGCGACCTTTGTGGGGAAGCCTTGTGCGTACGCTGTTCCCCCTACCATTTAAAGATCTGCTGCTTCAACGACGTGGGCGTGGCCTAGCGATCAGGAGCAGTCGCGGCCCTGCGCGGCCTTGCTCCTACCGCTGGGCAATGACGCAGGCCGTTTCCAGCACCTGTTCGTAGAGCTGGTCGCGCTGTGCGAAGTCGAGCTCGCGGGTAAGGGATTCCGCGCTGCCGCGTTCGACTGCACGGACCGTGCGCTGCACCGGAGGTTGCCAGGGCAGCTGGGCAACGGTGGCGAAGGATTGCCCGCCGGAGACGCGCCCTATGTGAAACGAGCCCCCGTCGCACTCGAGCTGCACCTGCTGGATCCACTCCTCCGCGCCCTCCGCCTTGGTCAGTTCCGCCTCCAGCGGCACGGCGCCACCGGAAAAGCGCAGCCGGCGGGAGACCGCACTCTGCGGGCCCCGACTCTCGGGTGAGTGGCCCAGCGCCACCGCCAGCCAGGCGGTGAACAAAAGGGCTTCAGGACGAACGTAGCCGGATTCGCGGCCGTGCGCGACGTATTCGATCCGCATTCTGCGGAGTGCCTGCAGGCACGGCGCCACCGCCGGAGGGTCGAAGAACTGCGCGGCCAAGTGCCTCCAGGGAGTCACCCGCGTCCATGCCAGGTCAGTGATGGCGGCGCCGGAGTGCTTGCGCACAAAGTCGCGCAGGGTCAGGAAACATTTTTCGGGATCGGACGACGCAGCCGAGTCCACCACAATGCGGCTGGCGCTCGGCGCAATCTCGTCGAACAGATCGGAGCGCAGTCGGTCTACATCGCGCCACCATAAGAATACCGGCAGCTCGGGCAGCAGCACGGCATTCACGATGCTGGCGAGCTGTTTGCAAGACGCCTGCCCGCGCCGCAGGACAACAATTTCCTGTCCCAGGTACTGATCTCCGGAATGCGAGCTGACGCAGGAGGCGGAGACGCTGGCTTGCGGGGTGTCGCTGCCCGGCGCTCCGGAAACCAGCAGCACCCGCCCGGGATGGCGGGCGGTGACCGGCTCCAATTCCCTGCCCAGCTTCTCCAGATCGTCGGCTTCGGCGCAGCACACGATCAAGTTAACGGTGCGGGCGCACACAATGCTGGAAGTGTCGCCTTCCGAGTGCCACAGCTTGCGCAGGGCCCGCTCGATCGCCGCCGGTTCGGCCGGAATGTTGGTGCTGACTGCCATGTGGTTCCTTTTCTACTTCCTTTATGGTCGCCGCCAGGGCGCGCATCCCCCGGCCATCAGCTTGTCGGCTTCCTCCGGGCCCCAGCTGCCCGCAGCGTAGTTGGGAAAATCAGCTGGTGGCTCGGCCGCCCAATACTGCAGTATCGGGGTAATGAATGCCCAGGCCGCCTCCACGCCGTCGCGGTGAGCAAACAAGGTGGGATCTCCCAGCATGCAATCCAGCAGCAGGCGTTCGTATGCGCTGGCCGAAGGAACGCCAAAGCTGGCATAGCGGAAATCCATGTGCACGCTGCGCGTCTGGATGGCCGGGCCGGGCAGCTTGGCGGTGAAGCGCAGCGAGATTCCTTCATCGGGCTGAATGCGCACCAGCAGCAGGTTAGGGCGCATGGCCTCCGTGGGCTGGTCGTGGAACAGCAGCAGCGGCGCCTGCTTGAATTGGATGGCCACCTCGGTTACGTGGCGCGCCAGGCGCTTGCCGGCGCGCAGGTAGACGGGAACACCCGCCCAGCGCCAGTTCTCGATGAACAGCTTCACCGCCGCGTAGGTTTCCGTGGCCGAATTCGGGTCCACATCCGGTTCCTGGCGATACGCGGGGACCTTCTTGCCCTCCACCCAGCCCGGGCCATACTGACCGCGGACCGCGCAGGTGCGAAGGGCGCCCTCATCCAGCGGGCGCAGGGCGCGCAGCAGCTTAACTTTTTCCAGCCGCACCTGATCGGCTCCGATCACCGCCGGTGGCTCCATGGCGGTCAGTGCCAGCACCTGCAGCAAGTGGTTCTGGATCATGTCGCGCAGTTCGCCCGCCTCTTCGAAGTAGCCGGCGCGGTTCTCCACTCCCACGGTCTCCGCCGCGGTCACCTGGATGGATTCAACATAGCGGCGGTTCCACACCGGCTCAAAGATGCCGTTGGCAAATCGAAACACCAGCAGGTTCTGCACAGTTTCCTTGCCCAGGTAGTGGTCAATCCGATAGATCTGGTCTTCGCGAAAGACACGGGAAATCGACTCGTTCAGCTCCCGCGCGCTCTCGAGGTCGTGGCCGAAAGGCTTCTCCACGATGATGCGCGCCCAGCCCGCCGACGTATGCGCCAGCCCAGACTGCTGCAGGTTGTTCACGATGGGCTCGATGGAACTTGGCGGGACGGCCAGGTAAAAAAGCCGATTGCCTCCGGTGCCGCGCTGGCGGTCGCTGCGCTCCAGGGCTTCAGCGAGCTTGCGGTACTCCTCGGAGTGGCCTGGGTGCGCAGAAATATAGGACAGTCCCTCGGCGAAGTGTGCCCAGGCCGCACCCTGCGGGGGCTGCTCGCCGCCGAATTCGGTCACTGCCTGGCGCATGGCGTCGCGGAACTGCTGGTCGCTCATGTCGGTGCGCGAGAAGCCCACAACGGAGAATCCGGGCGGCAGAAGACGTTCCTGCGCCAGGTGATAAAGCGCGGGCATGAGCTTGCGCCGGGTGAGATCGCCGGAAGCGCCAAAGATGACCATGGCGCAGGGTGCGGGCGTGCGCTCCAGCCGCATCCCGGTGCGCAGCGGGTTTTCCACAGTGGCAACGGCCAAGGCACGCTCCCTGTCGAAGGTCCGAAAAAGCGGGACCTTGCCTGCCCGTTTCGATGCACGTACAGTCCTCTCGGTTTCGCGTGGAGGCGCACGCTTCCGCCGGGCGGCGACCATATCCTGGCGTACAATTCCAATATGTCCAAGCGACGTCCCACCAAACGGCACCGGCGCCCGAAGAAGAAGACTCGCAAAGAGTAGCGCGGCCCGGTTCCCGCCCGCTGGCTCCCGCTGCGGTAGCAGCATGCCCCGTGCAATCGTGAAAGGCTGATGAATGGAAAAGCCCCAGGTGCAGCTCGTCATTGCTGATGTGGATGGAACGCTGGTAACGCAGCAGAAGGAGCTCACCGAGCGCGCCCGGGCCGCGGTACGCCGATTACAAGAGCGGGGCATCCGGTTCACCATAACCAGCGGCCGGCCTCCGCGGGGAATGAAGATGCTCATTGAGCCGCTGGCGCTCCGTGATCCCATCGCTGCCTTTAACGGCGGGCTGCTGGTTTCCCCTGAACTCAAAACCTTGCGCGAGCACTTTCTGCCGGAAACGGCGGCGCGCCAGGCGGTGGAGCAGCTGCGCGCGCACAAGCTGGCGGTCTGGGTGTACACCGACCAGGACTGGTTGGTCCCCGAGCGCCACGGGCCGCACGTGGACCGCGAGGAGTGGACGGTGAAGTTCCCCCCGGTGGTGGTCCCGTCGGTGGACGATCAACTGCACCGGGTGGTCAAAATCACGGGCGTGAGCGACGACCTGGAGGCAGTCGCGCGTTGCGAGCAGGACGTGCGCCAGGCTTGCGGAGAGCAGGTTTCGGCCGCCCGCTCCCAACCCTACTACCTCGACGTCACCCATCCCAAGGCAAACAAGGGAACGGTGGTGGACCTGCTATCCGAGATGCTGCGGGTGCCGCGGGAAAATATCGCCACCCTGGGCGACATGCCCAACGATATCCTGATGTTCCGGCGCAGCGGGATCAGCATCGCCATGGGCCAGTCCAGCCGCGAGGTGCAGCAGGCCGCCCGCTACGTCACCGCTTCCAACGAAGAAGAAGGCTTCGCCCTGGCCATCGAGCGCTACGTGCTGCCGGCGGCGGATCCCTCCGCCCGCGCCTGACTGCCTTTTTCGCACCTCCTCCCCTACAATACAGCCGTGAAGCAGACCATCTTCGTGGTCGAAGACGACGCCGACATCGGGCGGCTGGTGGGCCATCACCTGGAGAACTCCGGGTACGGGGTGCGTCTGTTTGCTTCGGCGGCCAACGTTCTTTCCGAGGCCGAAAAGGAGCGGCCGTCGCTGCTGCTGCTCGACATCATGGTGCCCGGCGGCGACGGTCTGGATCTTTGCCGGCGGGTGCGGCAGACAGCCGCCATCGCGCTCACCCCCGTGATCTTTCTCACCGCGCGCAGCGGCGAATCGGATCGGGTCTTAGGCCTGGAACTGGGGGCTGACGATTACATTACCAAGCCTTTCAGCCCGCGCGAGCTGGTGGCGCGCGTCAAGGCGGTGCTGCGCCGCTTCGAGAAGCCGCTCACGCCTGCTAATGTGAAGTTCGGGGAGCTGGAGATTGACACCGGCGCCATGATCCTGACCGTGCGCGGAAAGCAGGTGCCCACGACGGCCACCGAATTTCGACTGCTGGAATACCTGGCTCGGCACGTGGGGCGCGTATTCACCCGCGATCAGCTGCTGGATGCGGTCTGGCGCGACACGCACTACGTGACCCCGCGCTCCGTGGATGTCTACGTGCGCCGCATCCGCGAGAAAATCGAAAAGGACCCGGAGAATCCCCGTTACCTGCGCACCGTGCGTGGCGCCGGCTACCGCTTCGAGGTCGCGAAGTGAGAACGCGGATTTTTTTCAAACTGCTGGGCGCCTTCCTGCTGGTGATTGCCGTGGCCACGCTAACCCTCGACTTCGCCGTACGGCGGGCCTGGGAAGCGTCGCTCTACAGCCAGATCGAGACCACGCTGCGGCAGAAGGTCGTGCTGTTTGCCGGCCAGGTAGAGCACGAGCGCGACCGGCCGCTTGGGGAGATCGCAGCCGAGGTCGGCCGGGGGGCGGACGCCCGCGCCACCATCATTGACTCCGCCGGCCACGTGCTCGCCGACACCCAGGCCAATCCGCAGGAAATGGAAAACCATGCTTCCCGCCCGGAGTTTGTCGCTGCCTTTCGCGGCCAACTGGGCGAGAACACGCGGGTGAGCCACACCGTGGGAATCCCCTTTCTGTACGTGGCCCTGCCCATCCGCGGCGGCGCGGTGCGGCTGGCTTACCCGCTCTCTGCCATTCGCGACCTCACGCACCAGGTGCGACGGCGGCTGGCGCTGGCCTCGGGCATGGCGCTGATCATCGCCATGCTCATTTCCGCGGCATTTGCCCACGTGGTAGCGCGGCGTTTGCGTCGCATTGTGGCTTTTGCCGAGCGGATCACGCACGGCGATCTGAGCGCGCGCATTGACGAGAACTCCGACGACGAGATCGGTCAGGTTGCCGGGGCGCTCGACCGCACGGCGCGCCGGCTGGAAAACAGTTTTGCCGCTCTCGAGAACAGCCGCCGCCAGCTGGAAACCTTGCTCAACAGCATGCAGGATGCGGTGCTGGCGGTTTCAGCCGAGGGCCGCGTGGAGTGGGCGAACGGGGTCATGCAGCGGGTGGCGGGCCGCGTGCGCCTGAACGCGCCCGTGGCTGAGACGGTGCGCGACCCGGATTTTCTTCGCGCGGTCGAGGAAGTGCTGCGCGTGAAACAGGTCCGCACGGCGCGCTGCGCCTCGCTGGTGCCGGGACACAGCTTCGACGTGATCGCCGCGCCGCTGGCGGGCAGCGGCGTGGTCGCGGTGCTGCACGATGTGACGGAAGTGGAGCGAGTCGAGAAAACCCGCCGCGACTTCATTGCCAACGTCTCCCACGAGCTGCGTACCCCGCTGACCTCGGTCCAGGGCTATGCCGAGACCCTGCTGGATTCCGGGATCGACGGCAGTACCCGCGAGTTCCTGGAGATCATCCGCAAGAATGCGGCGCGCATGACGCGGCTCACCGAGGACCTGCTGACGCTGGCGCGGGTGGAATCGGGCGAGACGGAGTTTTCGCGCACCCCGATTTCTCCTGCCGCCATCCTGGGCGAAACCCTGCAGAGCTTCGGTGAGATCGCCAAGGCCGCCGGGGTCGCTCTCTCCAGCGACGACCGCAGCACGCGGCTGGTGCATGCGGACGCCGACGCCATCCAGCAGGTGCTTGCCAATCTGGTGACCAACGCCATCAAGTACGCCGGTTCCGGCGGACGAATCCTGCTGGGAGCGCGCGACGCGGGTCCCGGCGTGGAGTTCTCCGTGCAGGATTACGGGCCCGGTATCCCCTCTGAGCACCTGCCGCGGCTGTTCGAGCGTTTTTACCGCGTGGACAAGGCGCGCTCGCGCGAGTCGGGCGGAACGGGGCTGGGATTGGCCATTGCCAAGCACATTGTGCTGGCGCACGGCGGCGCGATACGTGTGGAGAGCGCCCTCAACCACGGTTCCACGTTTTATTTCCTGTTGCCGGAAGCGACCGTTCCCGCCATCGCGGAAGTCGGGTCGAATTAGCTGAATTTGGGCGGCGGAAACCAACTCCGCGATCGCTTTCACTCGAAATTCACCCCGCATTCATCGCGCTGTAACAACCGGCTGCTACCAAGGTGGTGAACTCTACTCGAGGTGCCCCCATGGCATTGCCGGCGCAACCCTTACCGGGCGGGCCCGACGCGGAGCACACGCGTCTGGTGAACCTGACGCTGCGCGCCTGCGAGGTGGCGCGCGCGGCAGCCGCCAACGCAGCCGATGCCCTCGGATTGAATGCGCCTGCGCTCTTCGCCGCCGTGGAGGAGTGCGAGCGCGAATTGGACAGCCTGGACCGGGAACTCGATCAGCGCGTATGCGCAGCGTTGGCCAACACCTCGGAAGCCGAGCGGCGCGAGTTGCTCGCCTGCATGAAATGCATGACCGACCTGGAGCGCATTGGGGACCTCATCTCCACCTTCAGTTCCGGCGCTCGCGTCCTGGGACGCCGAATTGAGAACGCCGACGTGCAGGACCTGATCCGCATGGCCACGGTGCTGGAAAAAATGCTGGCCGATGCCCATCATGCGTTTTCCACTCGCGACCTGAACCGCGCGATCGCGGTGCTGCGCGCTGATGCCGAACTGGACCGGCTGCGCAACCTGCTCTTCATCCGCCACGTGGAGAACCCGGAAGGCGAGCCCCGGGTGGAGAGCATCCAGGTGATGCTGATGGCGCAATCGCTGGAGCGCGCCGGCGATCATGCCAAGAACCTGGCGGAAGAGGTCTGCCACTTCGTGAGCGGCCACACCTTGCGCCACGTGCTGCGCAGCAATGACAAATCCTACGAACAGATGTTCCTGGCGTGGCTGCGCGAACACCAGGGAAGAAATTAGGCATTCGGGCCGGTGAGGGCGCCGCAGCCCCACGGCCGCGCCGCCGAGCTGCGCCCGGAGCGCTGACACTCCCGCACACCACCCCTGCGCGTTCATGCAAATTTCACCCGGCTGTAACACTCTTTTAATCAGGGCGCTTTACAAAGGGGCCAGGAGGACCCGATATTGATCCGTCGTCTCACGCTTCTCCTCTGCCTGGCGATCGCCCTGCCCGCTTTTTCAGAAGTCAACCTGAATGGGGCTGGAGCGACGTTCCCTTACCCGATTTATTCCAAGTGGTTCAACGAGTATCACAACCAACATCCTGACGTGCAGATCAATTACCAGTCCATCGGCAGCGGCGGCGGCATCCGCCAGGTAACGGCCGGAACGGTGGACTTCGGCGCCAGCGATGGCCCCATGACCGACGAGCAGTTAAAGCAGGTAAAGGGCACGCTATTTCACATTCCCACGGTGCTGGGAGCCGTAGTTCCCGCGTATCACATCTCGGGCGTAAGCGAGGAAATCCGTTTTACGCCGGAGGTGCTGGCGGGCATTTTCCTCGGTCAGATCTCCAACTGGAACGACAAGGCGCTGGCCAAGGCCAATCCCAACGTCAAGTTTCCGGATAAACCCATCGTGGTCGTGCACCCCTCCGACGGCAGCGGCACCAGTTACATCTTCACGGATTACCTGTCGAAGGTGAGCTCCGATTGGAAAACACGCGTGGGAAAAAATACCTCCGTGTCCTGGCCGGTCGGCCTGGGCGCCAAGGGCAACGAGGGCGTGGCCGGGATGATCCGGCAGATGGACGGCTCCGTCGGTTACGTGGAATTGATTTATGCGCTGCAAAACAAGATCACGTTCGGCAGCGTGCAGAACTCCGCCGGCCAGTTCATCAAGGCCAGCCTGGAAAGCACCACGGCGGCGGCCGCTTCGGTGAAGAGCATGCCGGCAGACTTTCGCGTCTCGATCACCAACGCCCCGGGCAAGGACGTCTATCCCATCGCCAGCTTCACCTGGCTGCTGATTCCGCAGCAATCCAAGGGATCGGCGAAGGGTAAGGCGCTGAACGACTTCCTCACCTGGATGCTGGACAAGGGCGAAGGCATGGTCAAAGACCTGAACTATGCCCCATTGCCGCAAAGCGTGGCTGACAAGGTGCGGGAGAAGATCAAGCAGGTGCACTAAAGGGCAGCTCCGGCACCTATGGCACTAGCCGTCGCAGCCGCGCAGCAGTACACCGAAACAAGCGAGGCGCGGCGATGTCGGCACGCGGGATCTTTTGGGCGGTGGTTTTCAGTCTGCCTCTTTGGCTCGTGGGTGTCGGGGTGGGGCTCCTGATTCGACTGTCGTACTGAAAAGTTTGTACCTCGGGGACAGCAGGGCGCCGGTCAACCAGCCGGCGCTTGCGTTGTTTGAGCTCTGGGTAGGCGCACTTTTCGCGCGGCGGGTTACCGAATTCGCCGCTGGCGATCCCAGCCGACAAAGTTCATCAGCAGGCTGCGCCGACGGGATGCGCGCGCTCGGGGCGTTGCTTCTCCAGCGCGATCAGCAGGCTCACGGCTAGCGCCAATGTCGCCAGAAACAGTATCGGGGCGGGCAGGCCAAACAAGGGAATGAAATAAACAGCCAGCCCACTGAGGGCGATCCCGATGCTTACCCGCCATTCCGCCCGGTTAAGCACGGCCGGCACCAGCGAAAGCGGTAATACCAGCAGCGCGAGGTCGTGAGGATACACGTGATAGCCCACGAGTACGCTTACTACGACGGTGAGCGAGAATCCCGTTTCGCGCAGGGGGCGGCTCGCGCGCAAGCACGCCCGTAGCAGCAGGACCAGCAAGAGCGCCGAGGCCACGCCGATCACCAGTTCCAGCGTGGCGCCGGAGACGCGGTCGGCAAGCACGCTGTACGCGAAGCCGCGAACGTTCGGCATCAGTTTCGGGTAAACGGCCGCTACCGCGGAAGGCATACGGCTGAATTCCAGCAGCGACCGCGGGTACTGGACAACGGCACGCCAACCAACCAGCGCGGCGGAGACCCCCAGGAGCGCCAATCCCGTGCCCAGCGCGGCGGTGAGGGCTTTCCAGCGGCGGCACACCAGCAGGACCAGCAGGAGCGGCAGGATGAATTGCGGCTTGAACGCTGCCAGCGCCACCAGGCAACCGGCGCGGGCATCGCGTCCTCGCTCCAGGGCCAGATACGCCAGCGAGAGCAGCAGCAAAAGAAGGATGGAATCCTGGCCCTGGAGGAGCGCTGTTCTTATCGGATCGAAGAGGGCAATCACGATCAGGACCACGGGAAGCGGAATGGCACTGACTTCCCTGCCCAGGATGAAAGCCACCGTGAGAAGTAATCCCAAGCTGATGGCGTACCAAACCACGACCGCCTGGCTATAACTGAGCGCGCCAAGAGGAGCCAGCAGGAGCAGTTCGAACGGCGCGCGCATGAAGGGCAGAGGCCCTTGGCGGTAACTGAGGTTGTGGACGATCTCCGCTTGGGCCTGCTTCTGCGCCTCATGGTCGTACACGCGC
>JAMXLI010000028.1 GCA_024281115.1 Terriglobales bacterium
GTCCTGCCGCCGGCGCGCATCGCCGCCTGTTTGGCGGAGGTCGGCATCGCGTTTCTTTTCGCGCCTGCGCTGCACTCCGCCATGAAGTATGTGCAGCCCGCCCGCCGCGAGCTGCGCCTGCGCACTGTTTTCAACCTGCTCGGGCCGCTGACCAATCCGGCGCGCGCCTCCGGGCAGGTCGTGGGCGTGTACTCCGCCGACCTCGTCGGAAAGATTGCCGAAGCCCTGGCTATGTTGGGGACCCGCCGCGCGCTGGTGGTGCGCGGAGCCGACGGCCTGGACGAGATCACCGTCACGGCCGCCACCCACGTGGCCGAGGTGCGGGAGGGCGCGGTGAGAACTTACGAAGTCACGCCCGAAGAATTTGGGTTCGTTCGCGCCGCCCTCGCCGATATCGGCGGCGGCGACGCGGCCGAAAATGCCACTCTGATTCGCGAACTCCTGGCGGGAAAGAAGTCGCCGCGCCGCGACGTGGTTCTGCTGAATGCCGCTGCCGCGCTGGTAGCGGCCGCGCGCGCCGACCACATCAGCGAGGCGCTGCCCATCGCCGCCCAAGCGCTCGACTCCGGGGCCGCCCGCGTCAAGCTGGAGCAACTGGTGGAGTTCACCAACCGCTGACTGGGCGGCCGGCCGCCCGCCCGCCGCTCACGCCGCCTGCTGCTTCAAGCGTTCAATCTGCTGCAGGTGATTGGGGCCGTGCCGGGCCATGTACCCGGCCAGCTCGGCCACCGTGATCTGCTTCTTCTGATCGGGGTGGAAGCCGCTCTTCTCAAAGTCCGCAGCTTGCGCTCGCCGCAGCAGCCGCACGTTGGAGCGCCGCAGCAGCGAGTATTGCGCCAGCAGCTCGGGGACTGAGGCTTCCATGTATCCCAAGCCGCGCGCCCAGTCGTCCTGGTCGATGGGAGCGAAGGTGGGCTGCTTGTCCGCCAGCGCCTGGCGCAACCGGTAGGCGAACACCAGTTCGCTGTCGGCCAGGTGGGCCACAATCTCCTGGATGCACCATTTGCCGGGCGCCGGCTTGTACTGCAGGACCTTGGTTGGTAACCCGGTGATGGCCCGCGCGATGTCTTCCGGGTTCCGCTCCGCCGCGTCAATCATCTGCTTCAATGGCTGTTCCGTCATGGGGTCCTCGTCTGTGGGCTCATTCCAGATTAACTTTTTCCATCCAGGTCGCCGCCTGCACGCGCCAGGCGAGCGCCCGCTCCATGGAGTGCTGCAGGGCCTGCGCAGCCGCCGGTTCGCCGTGGACCAGGTAAGTGGAGACCGGCGGACGGCTGAACGTGCGCAGCCATTGCAGCAACTCGGGCGTGTCCGCGTGATCGCTGAACTGCTCAAGCGCTGCCACCTGCGCACGCACTGGCACGATTTGGCCGAAGATCTTCACTTCCTTGGCTCCGCCCTTGATCTGCTCCCCGCGCGTCCCCGGCGCCTGAAAACCGATGAACAGCACCAGGGTCTTCGGATCGGGCAGCCGCTGCAGCAGGTGGTGCTGGATGCGACCGCCCGTGGCCATGCCGCTGGAGGAAATAATAATCAACGGATACCGCGAGTCGTTCGCCCGCTTCGACTGTTGCGGCGTCGCATCGAAGTAGAAGTCTTTCCATTCCAGCGGCGAGCCGTAGCGGCGAATCAGGTCGCGGGTGGCGTCGCTGAACTCCTCGGCGTGCTTCAAAAAGATCTCGACCGCGCCAATGGCCAGTGGGCTGTCGGCGTGTACCGGCAGGCGCGGAATCTGGCCGGTTTCCATGAGCTCCTTGATCATGAACAGGAATTTCTGGGTGCGCTCCACCGCGAATGCAGGAACCACGACGGAACCGCCGCGTGCAGCGGTGGACCGAATCAGCGCAGCCAGCTCGGGACGCGGATCGGTGCTGGGGTGCAGCCGATTCCCGTAGGTGGATTCCATCACCAGGATGTCCGCCGACTCCCCTCCCGGCGGGCCGGAATGCACCACTTTGCCCGGCGTCGCGTCCTGGTCACGCACGCGTCCCACATCGCCGGTAAACAGGAGCCGCCGCGGCGCGCCATGGTTTTGCACCGTGATCTCGACCATGGACGAACCCAGGATGTGGCCGGCACGCACCATCCGAAACGAAATTTGCGGGGAGACTGCGACCGGCTGCTCGTAGGGCACGGGGTTGAAATATTGCAGGCATTCCTGCGCCTCGTCGTAGGTGTAGAGCGGCAAGGCGGGCGTGTGCTTGGAAGTGCGGTGCTTGTTGTGAAATGCTGCGTCTTCCTCTTGCAGATGGCCGGCATCGGGCAGCAGGATCCCGCACAAATCACGGGTTGCAGGCGTGGCGTAGATCGGTCCGCGAAAGCCTTGCTTCACCAGGCGCGGGATCCAGCCGCTGTGGTCAAGGTGGGCATGGGTCAGGATGACCGCGCGAATCTGCCTTGCCGGCACCGGCATCTCCTGCCAGTTCCGCTCTCGCCATTCCTTCTGCCCTTGAAACAGGCCGCAATCCACCAGCAGCTTGCTGCCGTCGGCGCCGTCTTCGCCGACGCTGACCAGATGCTTCGAGCCGGTCACAACTCCCGCGGCGCCAAGAAACTGGACGTATCCCAATGTTTTCCCCTCGCGGCCAGCGCCGGCACGCTCCGTAATGCAGAGTAAAAACACGCGATTGTACAACCGGCCGGGGGCGCTCCACATTTCTTCCCCGATGCGATAGCCTGCGGAGTCCAGGAGAAACCCCATGAGCACGCCTTACAGCGCCACCCAGCGCGGTTTCGATCACCGCCTGGTCACCACCGCCTTTGAAATTGATGGTTACCGCGTTGTCCGCAACCTCGGAGTGGTGCGCGGGATCACGGTGCGCTCGCGCTCCATTTTCGGGACCCTGGGCGCCAGCCTGCAGACGCTGGTGGGCGGAAACATCACGCTGCTCACCAATCTGTGCGAAAAAACGCGCGCCGAAGCCTTTGAACTCATGATCCAGCACGCTGCCGACCTGGGCGCCAACGCCGTAGTGGGCGCGCGCTACGATGCCACCGAGGTCATGCAGGGGGTCACCGAGGTCCTGGCTTACGGCACCGCGGTGGTGATCGAACCAGTCCGCGCCTGAGCCCACGCTGGCTTTGGTTTTCGCTGGAGGTCTGATGGTTTCAAGACGCAGTTTCCTTCGTGGCACCGCGTTGGCATCCAGCCTGGCGGCGCTGACGCCGGGGACGGGACTTGCGCGCGAGAACGACGACTGCGACCCCCTTCCGCCCGCCATCGCCGGCCTCGCCTCCATGAAGCGCCAGGCGCGTCCCATCACCGCCGCCGAACGCGCTACCCGCCTGGAGCGCGCGCGGGCGCTGATGGCCTCCAGCAAAATTGCCGCCATGGTGCTCACGGCCGGTACCTCGCTGCAGTACTTCACCGGCATCCGCTGGTGGGGCGGGGAACGCCTCTTCGCTCTCCTGCTGCCCGTCAAAGGCGATCCGCTTTTCGTCTCCCCCGCATTTGAGGAAAGCCGCGCCCGCGAACAGATCGCCCAAAGCCCTCTGCCGGAGGCGGAGGTGCGTCTTTGGCAGGAGGACGAAAGCCCTTACGCTCGCCTCGCCCAGGGACTGAAAGACCGCGGCCTTGCCGGCGCGATCCTGGGAATTGAGGAGACCGTGCCCTACGTTTTTTCCAGCGGAATCGCGCACGCGTCGCCTTCCGCCACTTTGACCAGCGCTACGCCGGTGACGGCCGGATGCCGCATGCTCAAGAGCGCGCACGAGATTGAACTCATGCGCCTGGCCGCCCAGGTCACGTGGCGGGCCTATCGTGCCACCTACGAATCTCTGCGCGAAGGTATGACCCAGCAGGAGGTGGCCCGGCTGGTGGCCCGTGCGCACCGGCAACTGGGGTTCGAAGGCGAGGCGGACGTTCAGGTGGGAGCACACGCAGCGAACCCGCACGGCTCCGTCGAGCCCCAGGTGGTGCGCGAGGGCACGATTTTGATGATGGACGGAGGCTGCCGGGTCGAGGGCTACGTTTCCGACCTCACCCGCACATTCGTCCTGGGGAAGCCGGCCGCCACCATGAAGCGGGTGTTCGACATTGTGCATCGCGCGCAGAGCGCCGCGTTGGCGGCAGCACGCCCGGGGGTGTCCGCCGAAAGCGTGGACGCCGCCGCCCGCAAAGTGATCGCCGATGCCGGCTACGGTCCCGCCTACAAGTACTTCACTCACCGGCTGGGACACGGGATGGGTATGGACGGCCACGAGTGGCCGTACCTGGTCGGCGGCAACACGCTGCCGCTGATGGCGGACATGGTCTTCAGCGACGAGCCTGGAATTTACATTCCAGGCGAGTTCGGGATCCGGCTGGAAGACGACATGCACATTACTGCCACGGGGGCCGAACTGTTCACTCCGCAGAGCCCCTCCCTCGAGCACTCCTTCGACAACTGAGGGGCGAATCAAGCTGAGGGCAGCTCCCGAACCACGGTTCTGCTGATTGGCAACAGCCATCCTGCCCCGCCTTCCCGAATCGGCACGGGCCGCACTGTCAACCGCCACCGCGGGTTTGATGGTGTGATTCCCCTTCGAAGATTGACGGCTTCGGTGTAAGATTTCGCGGTCGTTCCCGCTGAGGGCGAGTTCCCGATGCCCCCTGAAGAACTGGTCCGCGCCTGTCTGAACTCCCGCGATCCCGAGGTGTGGCGCGAATTCATGGGCCGCTTTCACCGCCTGATCGCCGTCACCGCCCTGCGCACCGCCCGCCATTGGGGAGAAACCTCCCCGGCGGTGCTGGATGAACTGGTGCAGGAGACGTACTTGAAATTGTGCGCCGATCAGTTTCGCCTGCTACGCGGCTTTCAGTCTCGCCACCCCGGCTCCATCTTCGGCTACCTGAAGGTGGTGACCGCTAATGTGGTGCACGACTATTACAAATCCGCGCGTTCCAGCAAGCGCGGCGCCGGACAAGCGGAAGAAGCGCTGGACCCGGAGTGCGCCGCCAATCCTCGGCAAACGGGTAGCGTTGGGGACATCGAACACACGATTCTTTTGCGGCAAATTGACGATGTTTTGGCCCGTGGCGGCCCCTCCCAGGAGCGTGACCGCGCCATTTTCTGGCTCTATTACGGACAGGGCCTCAGTGCCCGCGCCATCGCGGCGGTGCCCGCCATCGGGCTCACCACCAAGGGGGTGGAGAGCGTGCTGTTGCGTCTGACGCGGCAGGTCCGCTCGCAGTTCGGCCAGCACAGCAAAAAGCGAATTTCACCCCTCTCGGGGAAAGGTTTCCGCTCCGCGGAATCGTTCTGAACAGGGGACGCACGTTTTGTGAGGTCACAACACTCAATTCCGGCCCCGGGCACCTTGACCTCCCCCTGCGCTCACCAACTGTAACCGAACCGAAGCGCGCTGCCGCCGGTCCTGTGGCCGTATCTGGCCGGTTGCGGCCTGAGCCGCGAGTGTGGGCTTAAGCACGAGGAGGGACATTTTGCGCCGTCGTGGTTCCAAGACCGCTGGCACACACGAAGGCTGTCCGCCACCGTCCGACTGGCGCCTCGTAGCCGCGGGCCTTATACCCGAAAGCGAAGCCCACTCCAAGCTGATCCACGCCGGCTCGTGCCCCCGATGTGGCCCGGCACTCCAGCAAGCCCTTGCCGACTTCTCCGACGAGTTGAGCTCGAGCGAGGAACGGCAGATTGCATCCTTGCAGAGCGCCCGCCCCGATTGGCAGCAGGCACTTGCCGTCCGCTTGGCAGAGAGGTCGGCGGCCAGTGCACCAGAGGCGGCGCGGCGCGCGCTGCCGCAGCCGAGCTTGCTGAGATGGCAGCAGGCCGCGGTTTCAGTCGCTGCCACCTT
>JAMXLI010000029.1 GCA_024281115.1 Terriglobales bacterium
AATGAACGAACGGTCGATGCGGTTGAGGCGACCGTAAGCTACGGCTGGAATACTGCAGCTTTGTGTGGTCGCTGCCGAGGTAGAGATGTCGGCCGGGCTCGCCGCGCTTTTCGACTTATCGCGTCCACGAATCCCGTCTGGTGGAACGCCCTTACCGCCGGCTGATGGCCGCTTATGCTCAGGCCGTCGGTGACTGGCGAGGCCTGGATGCAACGAGATGGCGCTCAGAAGGCCGTCCCCGGATCAGGAGATTGGGCGGTTGGGTAGAGGTTGCCGCCGCCCTGGCGGAACTCGCTGGCCTTCTGCTTGAGACCGACAGTGATAGCCGCCTCGACACTCAGACCGTGCTCGGCGGCGAACTCGCGCACCTCGTGGCTGATGCGCATTGAACAGAACTTCGGGCCGCACATAGAACAGAAATGGGCGGTCTTAGCGGCCGGGGCGGGCAGGGACTCGTCATGCAGCTGCCGGGCTTTGTCGGGGTCGAGGGAGAGGTCGAACTGGTCTTCCCAGCGGAACTCGAACCGGGCCCGGGAGAGGGCATCGTCCCGGCGCTGGGCGCCGGGATGGCCTTTGGCCACGTCGGCGGCGTGGGCGGCGATCTTGTAGGCGATCACCCCGTCTTTGACGTCCTGGCGGTCGGGCAGGCCCAGGTGCTCTTTGGGGGTGACGTAACACAGCATGGCCGTCCCGAACCAGCCGATCATGGCGGCGCCAATGGCCGAGGTGATGTGGTCATAGCCAGGAGCAATGTCGGTAACCAGCGGCCCTAGCGTATAGAAAGGAGCTTCGCAGCAAAGCTCGCGCTCTTTGTCCACCTGCTCCTTGATCTTGTCCATGGGAACGTGGCCGGGGCCCTCGATCATGACCTGCACGTCGTGCTCCCACGCCTTCTCGGTCAATTCGCCCAAGGTGCGCAGCTCGGCAAACTGCGCCTCGTCGCTGGCATCGGCCAGGCAGCCGGGCCGCAGGCCGTCGCCCAGCGAGAACGACACGTCGTATTTCTTGAAGATGCGGCAGATATCGTCAAAACGCTCGTAAAGGAAGTGCTGCTGCTTGTGTGCCGCCATCCACTGCGCCAAAATTGCGCCTCCGCGGCTCACGATGCCGGTGATCCGCTTGTGCACCAGCGGCAGGTACTGAATGAGCACGCCGGCATGGATGGTCATGTAATCCACGCCTTGTGCCGCCTGCTCCTCGATCACCTCGAGCATCAGCTCGGCGGTGAGATCTTCGATCCGCTGCACCCGCTGCACCGCTTCGTAGATGGGCACCGTGCCGATGGGCACGGGCGAGTGGCGCAGGATGGCCTCGCGGATGCGGTGAATGTCGCCGCCGGTGGATAGGTCCATCACCGTGTCCGCGCCAAAATGCACCGAGGTGTGCAGCTTGCGCAGCTCCTCCTCGATGTCGGAGGTGACCGCGGAATTTCCGATGTTGGAATTGATCTTGCACTTCGAGGCCACGCCAATCGCCATCGGCTCCAGCCCGGGATGATTGACGTTGGCGGGGATGATCATGCGCCCGCGCGCCACCTCGTCGCGCACCAGCTCGGCGGCGAGGCCTTCGCGCCGCGCCACGTATTCCATTTCTTCGGTGGTCACGCCGCGGCGGGCATAGTGCATCTGGGAAAAGTTGCCGTCGCTGTTTTCGGACCTGCGCCGGGCCAGCCAATCCGCCCGCGGCCGGGGAACGAAGCCGGCATAGCCTGCTGCGCGCGTTTCTGCCTGGCCGTTCGGCCCCGTGTTGCCGTTGCTCGCCATGAGGACCAACCTTCGCTAGGAAATAGAGCTAAATTATACGCGCCGCAAGCGGCCCCGGATGTCTCTTCGGCCAGGTGACGGCCATGTCCGCGCGCCGGCGAGCTCTCCTTGACCACGCGCAGGCAAGCGGGTACCCTTTGCCTAAGAAGCAGCCATGCCGGTGCACAACAGCAAGTACCTGAAGTTCGGCCTTGCCATCGCCATCATTCTCGTCTCTCTGGGTTATCTCGCCTACACCGGGGTGCAGCAGAGCAAGAGCTACTACGTCACCATCAAGGAATTGCGCGGCATGGATGACAGCGTCTATTCCAAGACGCTGCGGGTGGCCGGAAACGTGGCCCCCGGCTCCATTCATCGCACCGGCACGCGCGTCGAGTTCACCTTGCTGGAGCAGGGCAACACCCTGCCGGTGCTGTACACGGGCATGGAAGCCCCGCCCGACACTTTCAAGGACGACGCCCAGGCGCTGGCGGAAGGGCACTTCGGGCGCGACGGAGTCTTCCACGCCACCCAGCTGCAGGCCAAGTGCGCCTCCAAGTACGCGCCCAAGCCCAACCAGGGGCAGCCGGCCGCCGAGCCGGCCAAGTCCATGAGCCAGGCGGACGCGCCCTCGCCCGCCTATTCTCGGTGAGCGCTGCGCCCGCCGATAGCGCCCCGACCTCCTCGCCCGCTCCCGCCGTTGTCTTGCGCGACGTAACCAGGCAGTTCGGGCGTTTTGCCGCTTTGCGTGGGGTGACCGCCGAGTTCGCGCCGGGAAGGATGTATGCCGTCCTCGGCGACAACGGCGCGGGCAAGACCACCCTGCTGCGGATGCTGGTGGGCTTGTCGCGTCCCAGCAGCGGCACCGTGCAACTGCTGGGCGCTTCTGATGTACGCACCGTTCGCGAACAACTTGGCTACATGGCTCATCCTTCGCTGCTCTACGATGAGCTGAGCGCGATGGAAAACCTGCGGTATTTCGCCGCGCTCTACGGCATTGCCGACCCGGCCCGCTGCGCCGCCATCGTCTCCGCCGTGGGACTTGACCCCGGGCTGGCGCGCCCGGTGGGCCAGTATTCCCAGGGCATGCGGCAGCGGCTCTCGCTGGCGCGCGCCTTGCTCCACGACCCCACCCTGCTGCTGCTCGACGAGCCTTTCTCCAACGTGGATGTGGGCTCGGCGCGTGCCATGGTGAGGGTGCTGGCCGGCCTGCGCGACCGCGGCAAAACCGTGTTCGTCATCACCCACCAGCCCGCCTTGCTCGAAGGTGTGGCCGACGAGTTCGTGTGGATGGAAGCAGGCTCGATCGCCGCGCGCACCCGGGAACTGCGCCCCGCGGGAGCGGGCTCGTGAGCGTGGCCTTTGCGCCGACGGAGGAAACGCATTTGCGCGAAGACCCGCGTCCCGCCCGCCGCGCCGGCGATGCCCGCGTCTTCCGCGCCACCTTGCGCAAGGACTTGCGGCTGGAATGGCGCTCCAAGGACGCCATCAACTCCATGCTGTTTTTTGCGCTGCTGGTGGTGGTGATCTTCAGCTTCTCCTTCGAGCCCACGGCCGAGGAATCGCGCCGCCTGGCCGGCGGCCTCATGTGGGTGGCGTTTCTGTTCGCGGCCACCGTCGCCCTCAACCAGACCTGGGCGCGCGAACTGCGCAACCAGGTGCTGGACGCCTACCGCGTTTCGCCCGCCGGAGCCAACGCTTTGTTTCTCGCCAAGGTGGCCGGCAACTTCATCTTCGTCGCCGTGCTGGAAGTTCTGATGGCGCCCCTGTTCACGGTCTTCTACAACCTGCGCTCGGTGGGGCCGCTCTACCAGTTGGCGGGCGTCTGCGTGCTGGCCACCTGGGCGCTGGTGGCCAACGGAACCTTCTTCGCCGCCATCTCCCTGCATACCCGCAGCCGCGAGGTCATGCTGCCGCTCATCCTGTTCCCGATTTCCATCCCTGCGCTCATCGCCATGGTGCAGGCCACCACCGCCGTTTTGACCGGCGAAGGCTCGTCGCAGTTCTGGGTGGTATTGCTCGCGGTTTACGATGTGGTGTTTACTACGGTGTGTCTGCTGTTGTTCGACACGGTGCTGCAAGCTGAATGAGACGCGCTTTCCTGCTGTTGTCCTTGGCCACGCTCGCGCTGCTGAGCTACGCCCTCTACCAGGCCATGGTGGTGGCTCCCACCGAGGCCACCATGGGCGACGTGCAGCGCATTTTCTACTATCACGTGCCCTCGGCGGTGGTGGCGTTCACCCTCTTTCTGGTGAACTTCCTGTTCTCGATCGTGTACCTGGTCCGGCGCAGCCCGCGCGTGGACGCGCTGGCGGTCACCACCGCGGAGGTCGGCGTGGTCTTCTGCAGCGTCGTGCTGGTGACCGGCCCTCTGTGGGCGCGTCCCGTGTGGGGCATCTGGTGGACCTGGGACGCACGCCTGACCAGCACGTTGCTGCTTTGGCTCATCTACGTCAGCTACCTGCTGCTGCGGCGCTACTCCACCAGCGGCCAAACGCCGGTGCTGGCGGCCGTGCTCGCGATCTTCGGCTTTGTTGATGTGCCTTTTGTCTACCTGGCCAATCGCCTGTTCCGCACGCAGCACCCCCAGCCGGTCTATTTCGGCGGCGGCGGCGCGGATCCCCGCATGACGCACGCTCTGCTGATGAACATGGCCGCTTTCCTGTGCTTTGCGTTGCTGGTCTGCTGGGTGCGTTACAACCTGGAGCGCGGGCGCCAGGAACTCGATGAGGCCTACAGCTTGCGCGCCCGGCAGGGAAGCGCGCACTCCGCGAGGTCAGCCCCATGACGTTCCTCTACGCCGCCTACGCGGTTACCTGGCTCATCCATATCGGCTACCTGGCAGTTCTCACCGCGCGCGCCCGCCGCCTGCGCGAGGAAGCCGAGCAGCTGCGCCGCGAGAAGCCCGCCGGCTTTACTGGTTGAACATGTCTTTGAACGTCTTGAGGATGTCGCCGGGATGTTCTCCCCCGGGACGAAAGAAGATCCAGCACAGCCACGCGATCACGCCCACCAGGCCGATTTTGCCCATCCATTCCGCGGCCGCGGAGTTGTTCCGCGGTTGCGAAGCGATGCCAATGGCAGCCATCGCGCCGAAGGCCAGCAGCACCATCACGTCCAGCCACGACCAGGTCATTGCGTACTAGCTTTCTCGATCGCGAGAGCGTCGGCGGGTTGGGCGCGCAGGAACTCGTAGTGCTCGATGGCAGCGCCGATGCCCACGCCCCGCTCGCCGCCTCTCTCCACCCGCACCACCTGCGCCGTGAAGCGCACGCGCACGCGGTTGCTCACCATCACTTGCGCGGGGAAGGTGAGCGTGATTTCCAGGCGCTCGCCCTCTTCCACCGGCCGGTCGATAAAGAAGAAGACGCCGCGCGCGCTCACGTTCTCGGTTTCCGTAGCGAGCTCCTCGCCCGTCCCGCACTTCACCAAGGCTGGAATTTGCATGTCGAAGCGGCGCATAACGCGCCGTTCCTGTAGTGCCTCCGACATGGTGACGGGACGTCCCAGAAGCATAATGTCTGCGCAGAGCCAGGATTTATCCGGCCCCTCGCCCCAGAGTGGCGCAAGCGCCCCGCCCTGGCAAGATGAAAGTTGCCGGTGTACAGGCGCGGTTACCCGGCGCAGGCTCGGGCGGAATCTCGCTCGCCGCCGGCCGGGGCAAATTTTGGACGGGTTCGGCTCGGCGTGGCCGCGGCTTAAGGTAATGACTCAGTTTGAAGTCTGAGGCTGTCGTGGCCAAGGGGTCGGGCCATGGCATAATGTTGCATGACGGTTGAGAAGGGCAAGCCCCCCGCGACACAAACCAATCAGCCAAATGGATCGTGGACAAGTCCTACCGGCCAGCGTAAAAGATCGGCCCTCGTGTTTTGGTTTGTCGGCTCATGCGGGGCCGTGGTGTTTAGCGGCTGGTGTATCTTCGCCATGGTCTACACGCGGACATTGAATCTCGGCATGATGGCGCTGCTCGCCGTTGGAATCTGCGGCGCGTGGCAGGGCTTCAAAATGTTCAGCGCAGAGAGAATTTCAAACTGACCCACTACCGCGGCTTAACCCTGCCTTGACCCAATCTGCCCGCCAAGACTACCATCATTCACTTCTCCCAACCTGGTGAGCGAGTTCGGATTTCCGGAGTGACGCGCTCCTTTGACGCGCAGGTGCAGAATTCTGCGGCACCCTTCCCAGGCAGTTCGGGACGGAGGAATGTGTGGAATTGAGGTCTCGTCGAAGGATGGGGAAAACCCTGTCTCGCAGCGCGCCTTTTGTTTTGCTGATAGCTCTCGGGTGCCTGGCGGTCCGGTTTGGCCAGGGCGCCTCTCCGCACCGCGCCGCCAGCCAGCCCCGGGTGGAGACGTCCGGCACGGCGCCGTCTGCATTGGCGCCCGCGCCGCGTCCCCCGGTTCTTCTCGCCGCCTACGCGCAGCTGCCGCTCGGCTTTGAGCCCAACCTCGGCCAGACCGACGGCAGGGTCAAGTTCGTGGCCCGCGGACAGGGTTATGGCATCTTTCTGACCGCTCGCGAGGCCGTGTTGGCGCTGCGCCGTAACACCAGCAGCCCGGCGAGTGCGGTCCGCGTGAGCTGGCTGGGCGCGAATCTTGCTCCCGCTGGGCTCGGCGAAGGCCTCCAGCCCGGCCGGAGCAACTACATCCTGGGCAACGATCCGCGGAACTGGAGGACCGGAGTGCCGCGCTACACGCGCGTTCGCTTCGCCAACCTCTATCCCGGAATTGACCTGGTGTACTACGGCACGCAGCAGGACCTCGAATACGACCTGGTGGTTGCCCCGGGCGCCGATCCGTCGCGCCTGCGCTTTCGCCTGCTGGGCGCCTCGCGTCCGTCCCTGGACGTCCGTGGCGATCTGGTCTGGCGCACGCCGGCCCGCCAGGTGGTCCTGCATCGCCCGCAGGTCTATCAGAGCACTGCGGCGGGAAGGCAGAGGGTCGCGGCGGCCTACCGGCTTCACCCCGGCCATGTGATAACTTTTGATGTCGGCAGCTACGATCGAAGCCGCGCGCTCATCATTGATCCTCAGCTGAGCTACTCGACCTACCTGGGTGGGACCGGGGACGAAACCGCTCCCGTGGTGGCGGTGGATTCGGCGCTGAGCGCCTACGTTGCCGGCACCACCACCTCCGCGGATTTCCCCACGCAAGGGCCGCAGCAGCCGCACCTGGCTGGAACGGCGAACATTTTTGTCAGCAAGCTGAACCCGGCCGGCACCGCTCTGCTGTATTCCACTTATCTCGGCGGCAGCGGGGTGGACCAGGCCGCCGGCATCGCCGTGGATGCGGCATTCAACGCCTACATTGCCGGGACCACTACCTCCGGCAACTTTCCCACGCTCAACTCCTTCCAGGCAGCGCCTAAGACGGCCGGCACGCAGCATGTTTTTGTGGTGCGGCTCAAGCCGCTGGGCGGCCTCGGCTACGGCACCTACCTCTCGGGGAGCAATGCGGATGTGGCGGCTGGACTGGCGCTCTATCCCGCTACCACAGGCAAGTGCTACGTCGCCGGCCGGACGCAGTCCACCGATTTCCCCACCACTCCGGGCGTGCTGCAGCCCAAGCTGGCCGCGGGGGTGACTGCGGCATTCTTCGCCGCCAAGCTCGACACCGCGGCGAGCGGCAGCAGCAGCCTGGTGTACTCCACTTATCTCGCCGGAACGCAGCCCGCGGGCGCCAGCGTCTCCGGCGGAGGTATCGCGGTGGACGCCCTGGGCAACGCCTTCGTGACCGGCGGCACCACCTTCACCAATCTTCCCGTGGTAAACGCGTTTCACGCCACTCCGGCGGGCGGCGTGGAAGCTTTCGTGATCAAGCTCAACACCACCGCGACCAGCCCTCCGTTGTATTCCACTTACATTGGGGGCACGGGCGACGACGTCGGCAATGCCATTGCCGCGGACGCTGCGGGAAATGCCTACCTGACCGGCTCGACCACCTCGCCTGACTTTCCCGTGTTGGCGGCGACCGGCGGTTCCATCTTTCAGCCGGCTTTCGGCGGCGGCTCTGACGCTTTTGTCACGAAGTTTGCCGCCGGCGGCACGCCCGTTTATTCCACCTACCTGGGCGGCAGCGGCAATGATTCCGGCAATGCCATCGCGGTGGATCCCGTGCAGTTTGCCTATGTCGCCGGCACCACTTCGGGATCCTTTCACACGCTGAACGCCCCCTTCCCGGCCTTCGGCGGAGGCGCCTCGGACGCGTTCCTGGCCAAGTTCGGCACCAGCGGTAACGCCGAGTTCTCCACCTATTTGGGCGGCAGCGGAGACGATCGCGGCACCGGCGTTGCCGCCGATGCGGTGAGCCAGCCCTACGTGGTGGGCGATACGCGATCGGGTAACTTCCCGGTCACGGCGGGTGCGCTGCGCACCACCGCCATTGGCGGCAGCGACGCTTTCGTCAGCAAATTTACCGGGGTGGCAGACATCGCCCTGGCGGTCGCGGCCGCGCCCAATCCCATTGGCATCGGCAACCCGGCCACGTTTACCTACACCATCACCAACAACGGTCCGGAGGAAGCCGCGGGCGTGACTCTGAGCGACACGCTGCCGGCGAGCGGCGCGACCTTCGTCTCCGCCATCCCCAGCCAGGGAAGCTGTGCGCCGCCCGCCGGAACGCCCGCGACGGTGGTGTGCAGCGTGGGCGCGATTGGTGCGGGCGCAACGGCGAATGTCGCTGTGCAGTCAACACCCACCACCACGGCGGCGCTGGCCAACTCGGCTAGCCTCGCCAGCACGACGGTAGACCCGGTTTCCGGCAACAACTCCGCCAATGCGAGTGTTCCCGTCACCGATTACGTGGTGGCCGTGTCCCCGCCCACCGCCACTGTCGCTGCCGGCCAGGCCGCGTCCTATACCGCCACCATCAGCCCCGTTCCGACCGGCGCCGGGTTCAGCAATCCCGTTTCCCTGACT
>JAMXLI010000030.1 GCA_024281115.1 Terriglobales bacterium
TGCGGCCATTCGAAACCTTGAGCTGCCCAATAGTGACCTGGGGAGCAGCCGATGGGCGTCCGCTCGCGGGTGCGCGCGCCGATGCGCTTTGTCCCAGGTTGGAGAAATTCCAGCGCCCATTTGCGGCACGCAGCAACTTCACCTGCGGTTCGGTCAAGGTGAGAGAGCGCAGGTTCACCGTCCGCGAAAGGATCAACGGCATGATGTCCACGCCGAGGTGCAAGGCGCTCGCCTCGACGAAAGGAGTTGTGCTGAACGCCGGATCGTCGGCAATGGAGATTTGGGAAGCTCCCAATTCCCCGCTTAACAGGGACAGGCTGAGCTTGCCGATGCGGACCTGCCGGCCCAGCGTCGAGCTCAACTGGCTCTCCACCCGCGGCCGGAACTGGTCAACATTGATGAAAAAGGGAACTGCCAGCGCGAGGATGACCAGGAGGGCCACGATCGCTCCCACCACGGCCAGGACTTTCTTGGTCACGGATCTCAACCTCGAAGCGAAAGCGACTGCATGATACAACGCGCGGCGGGCAAGGGGCAGCCAGCCCCCACTCGGAGGATTGCAGGCAGGCAAAACGGTGCGCCTGCCCGCACCAACGAGGCTCGTTCTACCCTCTTGACGACAGAACGCGGAAGCGCCGCCAGCTTGCAGGTAAAATCTCCAGCAGCGGTTGGCAATGTCATGAGTCCCGGCATCCGCTCGCACCAATCCGGTCACCCGAAATGGGCGCTCGACCCCATGATCGGAGAACTGTTCGCGCAAAGCGCGGCAGCGGAAGTGGGGCTCGACATCGCCGCTTTTGCTGCCATTCTGGAAGAGGTGGGAGCGCGGAACCTGGGGGCGAATGCCGGCCAGGCAGAGGCGCGCGAATTCTTTTTCCGTCTTAAGTTGCGAGAACTTGCGCTGGCGCGGGCCTGCGCCGCCGGGATTGAGGCGGCCTGGAATCGCTTCTGGGTGGAGTACCGGGAAAAGCTCTACGACTTCGCGCGGCACGTGGCCCGCGAGGAATCGGCCGCGCGCGACCTGGCCGATTCCATGTATGCCGACCTTTACGGGCTCTCCACCCGCGGTGGGGAACGGGCCTGCAAGCTGGCTTCCTATACCGGCCGGGGATCGCTCGATGGATGGCTGCGCACCGTTTTGGCGCAGGAGTATGTGAATCGCTATCGCACGCGCAAACGCCTGGTCAGCCTGGAGGAGCAGCAGGAGGCGGGGGTGCAGTACGTTGCCGCCGCGTCGCCCGAGTCGGTCACTGCCGACCCGCACCTGGCCCGCGCCACCGACCAGGCGCTTGCCGAACTCCACCCCGAGGACCGCTTCGTGCTGGCCTCCTATTTCCTTGACCAGCGCACCCTGGCCGACATTGCCCGCGTGCTGGGCAAGCATGAGTCCAGCATCAGCCGGCGGCTGGACAAAATCGCCGGCGGACTGGGAAAACGAATACGCGAACTCCTTCTGAACCAGGGCCTCAGTTCACGGCAAGTCGAAGAGATGCTGCAAGTGGACGTGCGCGATCTGCCGGTCAACGTGCGTGCATCTCTTATGCAAGATTCCAGCAAGTCTTCGTTCCTTGAACAGGGCAAGCCGACGCCGGGCGAGAAGCCTGCCCGGTAGCGACACCATGACCACCATTCCTGGCTACGTTCGCGCACGGCTGGCCGTCGAGCCGGCGGGTCCGCATCCGGACCCCGACCAGCTGGCGGCTTTTGCGGAACGCGCGCTGGGAGAACGCGAGCGCTTGCTGGTGCTCGCCCATGCCGCTGTGTGCGCCGAATGCAGGCAGGTGTTGGCGCTCGCCCTGCCCGAGGTCGATGCTGCCGCGGTTGTGCCGCGTGCGGTCCGGCGGCGCTGGCTGGCGCCCTCGTTGAAGTGGGCCAGCATGCTGGCAGGCCTGACCGCCGTTGGCGTCGTCGCCCTGATGGTCCTTCCCGGCCGTCATCATTCCAGTTCCGTATATCTCGCCAAGTCGGCGAACGTGACCTCCGCTCCCGCCCGCGGTCTGAGCGGCGGGGCCGCGGAATCAGACCAAAACACGATCGCTGCCAATCGCAACGAGAGCCGCAATCAGCCCGCGGCAGCCAAAAAGGCCACCAAAGGCGCGCCTTCCGCGTTCGCTTCTTCCGGCGCCATGGCTCGCCTGACCTTGCCCGCACCGGGAGCGCCTGCACCAGAAGCCAAAGAAAGACCGAATGCGATCGCTACAACCGCCGACATGGTGGCCGCCCCATCATCGACGCCGCCTTCCGCTTCGCCGTTGGCCGACGCGCAGTCCCCGGGCGAGCGCATGATCGCGGGCGCCATGGCCCGCAGGGAAACGGCGAACGTTGCCCCGGCGGAACTGCAGAAAGACCTCGATGTGAAACATCGCGTGGCCCCAGTCCGCTGGAAGCTTTCGCCTGCGGGCGCTTTGTTGCGCTCGACCGACGGCGGCGACACGTGGATGTCCGCACGCGTGGATAGTCCCACAACCTTCCGCGCCCTCAGCGTTTTTGCGTCCCACGTGTGGGCGGGCGGCGCTGACGGCAAGGTCTATCACTCGCCGGATTCCGGAGCTCATTGGGAGGCCCTGCCCCTCCTCGGCGCCGACGGCGTGGCGCCTGCCGGAGAGATCACCGGGCTCGAGTTCACTGACGCGCTGCATGGGCGCGCCGCGTTTTCCGCAGGCCAGGTCTGGACGACCGCGGATGGCGGCCGCACCTGGACCCGGCCTACCCCCTAAAACTTTCTCCGTTTCGGATCGAACGCGCCGCCAGTGCTGTTGGGTTTTGAACGCCTAGCCCATCTCCGCCGCCCGGGTTGCTTGTAAGCGGCGGGCCGTTTTTGCTATCGTTTCCCGGCTTTTCCTGCCTGAGTGATTCCGTTGGGAGGCCCTATGAAGAAGACCGTCTCCATCACCGTGAACGGGGCGGAGCGCCGTGCCGAGGTCGAGCCGCGGCTGCTCCTGGTGCATTTTCTGCGCGAAAATGCCGGCCTCACCGGCACGCACATCGGCTGCGAAACTTCGCTCTGCGGCGCGTGCACGGTGCTGATGGACGGCAAGGCGGTG
>JAMXLI010000031.1 GCA_024281115.1 Terriglobales bacterium
GCGAGGTCAAGAAGCTGGTCACGATGGAAGACCGCCTGCGCCAGCGCGTGATCGGGCAGGACGAAGCCGTGCAGCGCGTATCGAACGCAATTCGACGTTCGCGCGCCGGGCTGAGCGATCCCAAGCGTCCCATCGGCTCGTTCATCTTCCTGGGCCCCACCGGCGTGGGTAAAACCGAACTGGCGCGCGCCCTGGCGGAGTTCCTGTTCGACGACGAGCACGCCATGGTCCGCATTGATATGTCGGAATACATGGAGAAGCACGCGGTGGCGCGGCTCATCGGCGCTCCTCCCGGATACGTGGGCTACGAGGAGGGCGGGCAATTGACCGAACAGGTGCGCCGCCGGCCTTATGCCGTGGTGCTGTTCGACGAGATCGAGAAAGCGCACCCCGAGGTCTTCAACATCCTGCTGCAGGTGATGGAAGACGGACGTCTCACCGACGGCAAGGGCCGCACGGTGGACTTTCGCAACACCGTCATCATCATGACCTCCAACGTGGGCTCGGCCTATCTTTCCGCCGAATCCCTGCGCAGTCCGGAGGATTTTGAGCACGCCCGTCGTGAGGTGATGAACGCGCTGCAGGCACACTTCAAGCCCGAGTTCCTCAACCGCGTGGATGACATCATTCTCTTTAACCCGCTGGGCAAGGAACATCTGGTGAGGATCATTGACCTGCGCCTGGAAGACCTGCGGCGCCTGCTGGCAGATCGCAAGATTTCGCTGGAGCTGACGGACGCGGCCAAGGAACTCCTGTTCACCGAAGGCTACGACGTCAACTACGGGGCGCGGCCGCTGAAGCGGGCCATTCAGAAACTGGTGCAGGACCCGCTGGCGCTGAAGATCCTCGATGGCGAGGTGTTGCACGGCGACCACGTGGTAGTGGACGCGGACCGCAAGGCCGGCAGGATGAGCTTTGCGGTCAGCCGTCCCGCCGGGGCGAAGCTACCGGAGCCGGCGCTCAAGTAATCCGCTATCGCGGCGCCAAAAGCGCCGGCGGACCAGATCAGGCACGCTCGCGGCTATCGGGGGCGCTGCTGAAGCGCGGTTTAAACCTGCAAGCCTGGCATTCACCTTACGAATGCGGAGCGCGTCTCCGGCTGCGTAAGATAGAACCAGGCCGCAGTGCCTCCAACGACCTTGAGGCCTTCGCGGAGCAACGTCCAGAAACGGAAGTCAATCACCGCGCTCGAAACTGCTGGCACGGCGCCCATCATGAGCGCCGCTGCCAGCCCGCAGGTCAGGCGCCGGGCCCAGTTCCGCTGACCCAGCAAGCCGATGCCCGCGGCCGAGGACGCCAGCGCAGCAGCCACGAAGATGACGGGACCGCGCAATTCCAATCCCTCCAGTAAATAAGCACCCCAGGCCAGGGGCGCGCGTCCGGCGGCACTCAGCGCCGCAAGTGCAAACAGGTACGCGGACGCAAGCAGCAACGCGAGTGCAGCCGTGGTAACACCGGCCGGCCGCGGTCGCGCGTTCCCTTCTGGAATCATTTCTCGAACGTGCCTTGCCGTACGGCATGGATGAAGTCGGTGTACACCGGCTCGTCGCCTGCCGCCCGCATCTCGGATGCGATCTGCCCGCGGTGATACGCGGAGTGCATCACCACGTGCATGAGAATGTCACCCGCCGTGCTGGAAAATTGCTGATCGGAGGTGTTGACGTACGTCACCGTCCTGTCCAGGCCCTCGTCGTCGAGACCGCGGAAGATCCCCGACCAGGCGCCGCGCAAAGCTTCCGCCTGCCGGGCGGATTCAGCCAACTCCCACTCGGGCCAGACGGCGACGGGCTGCGGCTGTGCCAGTATGCGGCTGCGCCACACCCATTCCGTGGCGACGATGTGGGCCAGCAGCCGGCGCACCCGCTCTGTGGGATAGCGGGCAGACGCGAGCGCGCTCGCGACCTCGAGGTTGGCCCAATCGTCGTAACGAAACAGACGCTGCAGGTGCGCAAGGTGGGTCATTGCGCGTGCACATCGGCGGAAGCCACGGCGATTCCCTGCCGCATCAGCCGTTCCAGGGTAACTCCCGGGCAGACCGCATGGTGCAGATAGTTCATCAGGTTGGTGGCAACCGTGCGGATCAGCTTATCGACGTTAGGATCCAGAATGTGGCCTTGCGCGTCGAACACCTTCTGCACATTGGCTACCGACACCGGCAGGGGAAGCACGATGCCGCCCACATGAGCGCAGATGCTGCGCAATTGCTCCAGCGACTTGATGGCGCCGATGGAGCCGGCGGCCACACCCAGCAAAGCGATTGGCTTGCCGTTGAGCACCGAGGGAAACCCAAGATTCTCGATCACCAGTTTGATCACGCTGGAGATGCTGCCGTGGTATTCGGGCGTGGCCAGCACTACCCCGGTAGCTTCACGAACTTGTTCCTGCAGCTTGCGCGTAACGGCTGAGTTGGGGTCGGCGCCGGGCAGAGGCAGGTTCAGCTCTCCCGGGTTCACCACCTCGACCCTGGCACCCTCCTTCTTCAGTTCGTCTACCACCAGCGCGGAGGCCATGCTGGTGTAGTTGTTCGGACGAGCGCTGCCGTTGATCACCACGATGCGAATGCCGGAAGACGTCATGCAGTTGATCTCCTTGGAGAAAGAGCCGGCGGGCTGTGCGCCCAGCCAGGGCCGCAGTAGAACAACCGGTTAGATTCCATGCTGGGTCGCCGGATTCAAGCCACGGAACCGGCCAGCGGCATAGCTGGCCAGGCGCCAGTTGCCAACCCCTGCAGAGCCAGCCGCGTCTGATGATTCGGGAGAATTGCCATGCCAACGAAAAGCAGATCGTCGCGCAGCCGGTCGTCGCGCAGCTCGTCGTCGCACCGCTCCAGTTCGCGGAAGAAGTCCGGCGGCCGCAAGTATGGGAAGAAAGCGCAGGAGGAAGTACGTACCGAGATGCACCACATGAAATCGGGCAAGCATCCGGTGAAAAACCGCAAACAGGCGATCGCGATTGGCCTGTCGAAGGCGCGGCGGAAAGGCGCCAAGGTGCCGCGCAAGAGCTCGCGGTCGAAATAAAACGCTGCCCGAAGCGGCGAACTGCTAGAGGTTGCTGTCGCGAGGCAAGGCGGGAGTCCCGCTTTATCCCCGCTCGAAGGCGTGCTTCTGGTCCAGGGCCTCCAGGGCGCGCTTCATCTCGCCTTCAATCTCCTCCGATTGCTGCAGCAGCGCCGGTGTAGCCGCGGCATGTTCGCCATCGATCGCGAACAGGTGCGTCATCGTGCCGGCCGCGGCCAGCACGCGCTGCGCGTCTGATTCCAGGTAGAGCAGGTCCACCGGGTCGGTGAGCCAGCACTTCCCCGCTGCCAGGCGCTCGTGCCAGAAGACCTTGCGGCGCAAGAACCGGGCCAATTCCTCCTCGCCGGCGTGGCCGAAACTCCACTTGTTGCGTTTGAAATCGTAGTGCCGGCTGGAGAACGCAATGGGCAGTAGCTTGGGCGATTTCAGGAACTCGAGCTGCCGCGTGTCGGCTTCTTTGCGCAGAGCATTAATGACCGGCCCCTCGGTGTCGCCGGGTTCCAGCGAGAGCAGCACCTCGCGGACGGTCTGCGTCAGGTTCACCGCCACCGGCGCGTGCAATCCATCCGTGGCTTCCACGCGGATATCGCCGTGCAGCACAAAGAAGTCCGCACCCGAGGTGGAGCGATGAAAAGGCCATTTGAGCTCGAAGGAAAGCGGCAGGCCGGCGAGCGTGACATAGAGTTTGCGGGGCGGGCTGATCATAGGAGCGTCGAGGGAGCGCACGTGCATTTTAATGGGCCAAGGCGACGGACGGAAGCCGCGCGCATCCTGGGGACCGGGGCCCGCGGTTGGAGAGGGCGCGCGCCCTGGCGGTACGTCCCACTTTCCAGCCGGCGCAAGCCGCTTGCGCTCGCGCCAGACCGCGTGACGGCCAAGACCTGGCCAGGCTCTCCCACATGTAACAAGTTAGATTCGCTGCGGTGGCCGCTGCACTCCCGGCCAGGCGCGGGGCTGCTTTTACCACTCGTTACATCTTCGGTTCAGCTCGCGTCAGCCGCCCTCCCGAGTCTAGCGATGGACAAAGTATCCCACTATCGCGATAGCCGATTGATCAACCGGGGCAGTTTGAGTGCCGCGGAGGCGCAATTTCAGCCAGCGGATCCCATTGATTACTCTCCAGGTACCGCCCGCGCCGCAGCCACGAGGCCAGGTTCGGCTTCCCACTTCCAGAGCGCCGCGGCTGTGCTTTAATCGGCGCCGTGCAGGAGCGCCGCATCGCCGAATTGCTGCAGCCGTTTTTGCGCGGCGCTTCCCTTCCCGGCGCGGCCCTGACCCAGTTTGCTGTTTACCTGGAGCTGCTGCAGCGCTGGAACGCCCGCATCAACCTGACGGCGGTGCGCTCCGCGGAACATATCGTATCACGACATTTCGGCGAATCTCTGTTTTTGGCTACCCGCCTCTTCCCCTCCCCGCACGCCGGCCCCGCGACCTCGCTCCCTCGGTTGCGCCAGGCGCTGGACCTCGGCTCGGGCGCCGGCTTCCCCGGCCTGCCACTGAAAATCTACTGCCCGCCGCTCGCCCTGACGCTGGTGGAGGCCAACCAGAAGAAAGCTATATTTCTCCGCGAAGCGGTCCGACGGCTCGATCTGCGCGGCGCCGACGTTTATGCCGGCCGTGCTGAGCAGTTGGCGCCAACACCGGCTGCGCCGACAGCTCTGGCGCCCGCCGCGGCCGATCTGGTCACGCTGCGGGCCGTGGAACGTTTTGAGGACTCGGTAAGCACGGCAGCGCGCCTGGTCGCACCCGGCGGACTCCTGGCCCTGTTGATCGGCGAACGTCAGGCCTCGGGCCTGGCGCTTCGGTGGCCGCGCTTCGCCTGGTCTGAGCCGGAGCGTATTCCAGAGTCGCGTGAGCGGGTAATCGCAATCGGCAAGAATCAGGAGAGGGAAGAATCAGCCTTGTAACAAGTGGGAGATGGGAGGCCGATTCAATGCCTGCAGGACGTTGCTAGCACCAAATTGATCGCCATGTCCGGCTTGAGTGGGCAAATCCGACAAGCCGGTTTTCGATAGGCCATATTGCAACAGGGAAGCGGGCGATGTTCCACGTGGAACCTTGGTTCGCGCGATAGCGCCGATTTACCACGTCGAAGACGCGAGGATCGCGAACCGCAGTACGAGGTACGCTGAAGGCCGCGTCGAGTGCCTGCGGCATCTCAGAGAGGGTTTCTCTACCGAGTGCGCAATCACAGGAGCTACACGTCCGCGAAAAGTTCCACGTGGAACATTTGCGATTAACAGCTCCGGCACGCAAGCCACAAGCGGGTTCGCCGCAGTTTCTGACCGGTTTTCATCGGCATTCTGAATTTGCACAGCGATTCGCAATTGCAACCCCCATCCTGGGTTCGCTAATCTCAGCCTCAGCTCAGCGATTTTTCCTCACAATTCATGGGACGCGTCATCGCGGTTGCCAACCAAAAGGGTGGCGTAGGGAAGACCACTACGTCCATCAACCTGGCATCGTCTTTCGCCGCTGCCGAGATCAACACGCTGCTGGTGGATTGCGATCCGCAATCCAATGCTTCGAGCGGGCTGGGCTTCGCCAAGGACCCGGAACGCCTCAGCACCTACGATCTGCTGATGGGTGCGGCCAGCGCGGAAGAGTGCCTGCAAAAACCCGACCTGGAGCAGCTCTGGGTCATTCCCGCGCACAAGAACCTGATCGGGGCCAACCTGGAGCTGGTAGGAGCCGACAACCGGGAATTCCGGCTGCGCACTGCGCTTGAGCCCCTGCGCGAGCGTTTTCCTTTTATCGTGCTCGATTGTCCCCCCGCGCTTGACCTTCTGACCCTGAACGCGCTGGTAGCCGCCGACGCGGTCCTCATACCCATGCAGGCGGAGTATTTTGCGCTCGAGGGCGTGAGCGAACTGCTCGATACCGTGGAGCGTATCCGGCAGAGCTTCAATCCTGCGCTCGAGATCGAGGGTGTCGTGCTCACCATGTTCGACGAGCGCACCAACCTGGCGCAGCAGGTGGCGGCGGAGCTGAAGAAGTATTTCGGCGAGAAGCTCTGCGCCACCTCCATTCCGCGCAATATCCGGGTTGCCGAGGCGCCCAGTCACGGCAAGCCCGTGCTGCAGTACGACGTGCGTTCGCGCGGCGCAGAAAGCTACATCCGGCTCGCCAAGGAACTGATGGAAATCGAGGTGCGGCGGCGCGGCGAGAGGGCAGACGCTGACGAGGGAAGCGTTGTGCCGGACCACGCGGCCACTGACCTGACTGCGGGCGACGCTGGACCAGAACTCACGCCCGAGCCTGCGATGGGCATAGAGCCGCCGGACGAGCCAGCCGTGGTGGAGGAAGCACCTTCGGCAGGCGATCTCTCCGGCGCCGTGCGCGAGCAAGAGCCCGCTGCAGAGGCGGGTGCCGAGCCGGCCGCAGCGGTGGCCGACGCTCACCCAATTACCGCCACCTTGGTCCCCCAAGCTCGGACGCCTTTATGTGGCCAGCCTCCGGTCCAGCCCGGCGCGCCCGCCGCATCGGCCCCGCACCCGATGGCGTCCGATTACGACGACCTGCTGGTGTGCGAGATGAACCAGGAAAGTAACCCCATCGCGGTCTGAGTTTCGCCCCGGATGGGCCATAACAATGGGTAACTTATTGGTTAACAGGGGAGGAGCATGACAATCACGCCTACGACACCGGCGGCACCGGCTGCGGAAAAACGCAAGGCGCTGGGCAGGGGACTGGAATCGCTGCTACCGGGAGGTGCGCGGCCCTTGGTGAGTCCGCCACCCCGGACGGTTGCGCCCCTTCCGCCGCCGGATCCCGCGCCGGCCGCCAGCGGGGAAGGGTTGCGCGAGCTGGCCATCGCCGCCATCGATCGCAACCCCTACCAGACGCGGCAGCGCCTGGACGAAGCCGCGCTGGAGGAACTGGCGGCCTCCATCCGCGCCTCCGGGGTGGTGCAACCTATCGTGGTGCGACCTATCGCAGGGGGCCGCTTCCAGCTCATCGCCGGGCAGCGCCGCTGGGAAGCGTCGCAGCGGGCGGGGAAGAGCACGGTGCCGGCGCTGGTGCGCCAGGTCTCCGACCAGCAGGCAATGGAGATGACCATCGTCGAGAACCTGCAGCGGCGCGACCTGGCCACCATGGAACAGGCGCGCGCCTTCGAGCGCCTGGGCCGCGACTTCGGCATGACCCAGGAGCAGATGGCGCAGCGCACCGGTATTGACCGCACAACCGTCTCCAATTTCGTCCGCTTGCTGAAGCTGCCGGTGGAGGTGCAGGCGCTGGTCGAAGAAGACAAACTCAGCTTTGGACACGCCAAGGTGCTGCTCTCGCTGCCCACTGCTGAGATCCAGGTGAAGGTCGCGCACAAGGTGGTGGAGAACGAACTCAGCGTGCGCGCGCTGGAAGAGCTGATCTTCGCCATGGAGCATCCGGCGGACAAACCCGCCAGGACGCAGGTCCTCGATCCTAATGTGCGCGATGCGCAGATGGAGTTGGAGCGCTCACTGGGCGTGCGGGTGCAGATCAAGGACCGCAACGGCAGGGGCAAGATCCTGATCGAGTACAAGTCTCTGGAGGATTTCGACCGCGTGGTGGCGGCGCTCGGCGGCAAGAACTGAAAGACCGCGGGAAGGCGCTGCCGCCCCTGTTTTATTCAGCTATTCGTGCGCAGCGGCTGGAGCTTTCCTTGTTGCTGGCGATGCTCTCGCAGAACTGACGCCGCGCGGCCAGCGCGGGCGCTGGCGTTGCGAGTTGCAACGGCACGAACTGGTTCTCGGACTTGGGTGGGGTTTCGCGGCATTTTTCTTCACGGCAGAGATACCGGCCGGTGAGATAGCCGACGGTCATGCCCACCCAGGCATCGGAAGGCCAGTGCGCTCGGGCCAGGATGCGCAGCACCGTGGTGGCGCCCGCGCCCCCGTAGCCCGCCCACGGCCAGAAGGTTCCGGGATACTCGCTGGCCACCGTCGTCGCCCACGCAAAGCTGGTGGCAGCGTGCCCGGAGGGGAAGGAATTGTTACCCGCGCGAAAGAAATCGCCCTGGCTGCCAAATGAATCCGGCCGCTGCCGGCGGAAGGCGTACTTCATAACCCCCACCGATGCCAGACTCATTCCCATCGCCTCCCACTCCCGCACCGCATTGTTGCGCACGTGGAGGTCGCGATTGTGACATCCCACCAGGTACTTGATGGTGGAGGTGCCCAGCGCCGTTCCGATGAGCAGATTCGAAGCCACATTGCTGGCGTGACGATCGGCGTGTTCCACGTCGATGCGGTTGCTCAGGTTGGTATCGTAGGTGAGCAGGGCCGCGGTAACTCCGGCCCATCCCAAAAGGATCGCGGCGCTCTTGGGCGTCAGGTGCGCTAACCGCGCCGGCGACTTTGCGATGGCCAGCCCGTAGCCCCCCAGGTCGCGCACCGCCTGGCGGGGAACTCCGAAATCCAGGCAACGCGACGGTTGATCCTGGGCGAGCATACTTCCGGAAATGGCGCACATTACGACCACGACCCAGCAATTTCGGATCACGAACTCGCTCCCCCACTCTTGAAGTCAGCCCCGAATCGGCATCAACTTGGATGGCCGGGAAGTGCCGCGGGATGACCGGGAAAGGGAAGAAGTTCCATGTTCTCCGGGCCGTAGGCTGGCCTTAAGTGCCGGGCCGACGCCTACAAGGCGTGGCGGAGCCGCAGCGCGCCGCTCACTGGGGAGGCGGTGGAGGCGGCGAAATTTGATGGTCGTGCAGGGAATCGGCCTCCGGCTTTTTCGGCTTTCCGCAAGACATACCGCCCTCGCCGCAGCACGACATTCCGCCCTTGCCCTCCTTCATTCCGGAACAGCAATCGTCGTTCGACGCCATCATGCCAGCGCCGTGCTCGGCTTTGCCGCCCTTCATCTCGCCGCAACAGGACATGGCATGTCCGCCGGCCCCGTGGCTCGACATCATATTCACCATGCCCTCCAGATGCGCCACCATCTTCTCCCATAGCTGGGTGTTGAGTTGGGCCTGGCGCTTGGCGGATGAGTCCTTGATGGTGGCGGCATTGGCCTTCATGTCGTTGAGGGTGGCGCGCATCTGCTCCACCTGTGCCTTCATCTCCTGCATGTGCTGGTCGGGCGTGGGGTGCATGGAGGCGTCGTGGTGCATCGGGGACGCCGGCGGGGCGGCAGTTTGTGCCGCCATCCCTCCCATCAGCAGAATCAAAGAGAAACCGAGGGCTGCGAGTTTCATTTGTGGCCTCCTGTGGTGCCGCGTTTCACGATAGGGGGTGAGCGCACCAGCGTCTGTGATGCGCGTCACAGCGTTCCGCCGTGGCCCTGGGGCGGCGGACGGCGGAAAACCGCGCTGCTATAATCGAGGATTATCTCATGCGAAAGTCGCGCTTAGTGCGGTCTACGACAGTGTTGTGTGTCCGGCGGGATGGACACGTGGTCATGGCCGGGGACGGCCAGGTCACGCTCGGCGAAGGCGTCATCAAGCACAGCGCGCGCAAGATCCGCCGGCTTTACCAGGATAAGATCCTGGCGGGCTTTGCCGGGTCCACCGCCGACGCATTCTCCCTGTTCAGCCGCTTTGAGTCCAAATTGGAGCAGTACCATGGCAATATCGGACGGGCGGCGGTGGAACTGGCCAAGGATTGGCGCACCGACAAGTTCCTGCGTCACCTGGAGGCGTTGCTGCTGGTCTCCGACCAGAACCAGACATTTCTCCTGAGCGGGCAAGGCGATGTCATCGAGCCTGACGGCGGGATCGCGGCTATTGGCAGCGGCGGCCCCTATGCCCAGGCGGCGGCCCAGGCGCTGGCGCGACACACCCAGTTGCCGGCGCGACAAATTGCCGAAGAGGCGATGAAGATCGCGGGACAAATGTGCATCTACACCAACGACAAATTCACCATTGAGGAGCTTTAGCCGCCGCGCCGCCGGGGTCACCCGCCGGCCGGAGCTGGTCCAGGTTTGAGTATGGCAATTTATCTGCCCGCAACCGCCGAAGAAGAGCAGCTGGTACTCGACGAGCTCACCCCTCGCGAAATCGTGGCCGAACTGGACAAGTACGTGGTCGGCCAGGCGGCCGCCAAGCGCGCGGTCGCCATCGCGCTGCGCAACCGCATGCGCCGGCAGAAGTTGCCCGCCGAGCTCGCCGAGGAAGTCATTCCCAAGAACATCATCATGATCGGCCCCACCGGCGTGGGCAAGACGGAGATTGCGCGGCGCCTGGCCAAGCTGACCAATTCTCCTTTCCTCAAGGTCGAGGCTTCCAAGTTCACCGAGGTCGGATACGTGGGAAGGGACGTGGAATCCATGATCCGCGACCTGGTGGAAATTGCTATCGACATGGTGCGCGAGGAGAAGCTGGAGGACGTCTCCGACAAGGCAGAACTGAATGCGGAGGAGCGGCTGCTCGACCTGCTGTTGCCCGCGCCCGCAGCCCGGCCGGCCGAGGGCGGCGGGGTGGTGCTCGACGGCAATACGCTGGCCGAATCGGGTTCGCGAACCCGCGACAAGCTGCGGCAGCAGCTGCGTGAAGGCAAGCTCGACGAGCGCATGGTGGAGCTGGAGGTGCGCGAGAAATCGTTTCCTGCGTTTGAGATTGTCTCCAACCAGGGCGTCGAGGAAATGGACGTCAACATCAAGGACATGCTGCCCAACATCTTCGGCCAGCGCACGAAGAAGCGGAAGATGAAGGTGAGCGAGGCTTTCGATTACCTGATCCAGGAAGAGGAGCAGCGGCTGATTGACATGGACCAGGTGACGCGGGTGGCGGTGGACCGGGTGGAAAATTCCGGCATCATCTTCCTGGACGAAATCGACAAGATCGCGGGACGCGAAAGCGGCCACGGACCCGACGTTTCGCGCGAGGGCGTGCAGCGCGACATCCTGCCCATCGTGGAGGGAACCACGGTGAACACCCGCTACGGCATGGTGCGCACCGACCACATTCTGTTCATCGCGGCGGGCGCATTCCATGTCTCCAAGCCCAGCGACCTGATTCCCGAACTCCAGGGCCGCTTTCCCATCCGGGTGGAGCTGCAATCCCTGACCATGGAAGACTTTATCCGCGTGCTCACCGAGCCCAAGTCGTCGCTGGTCAAGCAGTACACCGCGCTGCTCGATACAGAGAACGTGAAACTGGAATTCACCCGGGAAGCGCTGGACGAAGTGGCGCGCTTCGCCTTCCGCGTGAATGAAGGCACGGAAAACATCGGCGCCCGCCGCCTGCACACCATCATGGAACGCGTGCTGGATGAGGTTTCCTTCGACGCGCCCGAGCGCAAAGGACAGCAGTTCACCATCGACGGCGACTATGTGCGCAACGCGCTCAATGAGATCGTGAAGGACCAGGACCTGTCGCGCTATATCTTGTAGGAAAGCTGCGGGCGGGCACGGTCAGAACGGCGGGGCGATTCCCGCTGCCCGTGCGCCGTTTCGCGCGGCAGCATCAGGCGCGCCGTCATAAGAAGCGCAACCGTGACGCAGGCGACCAGAGTGAGCCAAAGACGGTAGCGCGAGACCTCCGCCGGCACGTTCCCATAGAGCAATTGCCAGGCGCCCGCGGCGGCTATGGTAAAGGCGCATACCAGCGCCATCCCTTTTCCCCACGCATCGCTGGCTCGCGCGGAGACGCTGGAGGACCGCTTCTGGCAGGATCGCCCCGCAAAAAATCCGATCGCCGCAAACCACGACAGCGCCACTGCCAGAGGGATATCGTAAAAGCTGCCGCTGTAGTAGTGGTTTTGGTCGATGGCGGTGCTGGCCACGTAAGAGGCCAGCGAATACAGCAGGGCAGCTCCAAAATAATGGGCGTAAAGCACGCTCCAGGGGCCCTCGCTGCGCAACCAGCACATCGCGGCGAGCAGCAGGACAGAGGCGTTGGCAGCCCCGTACACCAGGTTGAACGTGGAGTTATAGGCCGCTTCGTTGGGAACGACGTACTGCCAGGCCATCACATAATTGGCGTAGAGATAGCAGAAGCAGACGACCAGCAGCGCTGCGTCCACCAGGTCGCGTCCCAGGCTGCGCCCGCCGCTACGAAAATGGGGCACCAGGCTGAAGGCGATGATCAGGGGAAGGGCGTGCAGGAACAGAATAATGTCGCCCCAGAACGGGTTAGGCACATCCTGGTGCAGCGCCACTTCATACAGCGTCCACAGCACCTGCATCAGAAGCCAGAGGCTAAAGCCCACCGCAAGCAACGACCAGAAAGCATTTTCCCGGCCGCGTCCCGTCACCTGGTTGGGCAGGGTCGAAAGATAGCAGCCAAACAGCAACGCGCACTGCGTGAGATCGCTGATGGTAGCCAGCGTGTTTCCTTTGGGAAGCAGCACCGTAGCCAGAAAATCGACCGCGAGCAGCGCGCCGCCCAGCATCAGCCACCAACTGGAGCGAAGAAACTTCTCCTTGGGAACGGATTGGGCTTTCGAAGACACGGATTTTCCCCGGCAACTTTCCTGCCTGTTCCCACATGCTAGCGCTGGTTGCAAGGGATTTCAGGTGACCCAAGTGCGGGCGTTTTGGTAACCATCCCGAGCCCTGGGATCCGCGATTTTGCGGCTTACGACAGCAGTGCTAGCCTCGTCGTGCCGGGGGAGGGCCCGATACCGGCCGTTTTCCCGTAACCCAGGCCGCGACTGGCTTGCCAGCTCGCCCCAGCGAAGCTCCTCAGGAGAATGGAATGCTGTTCCGGAAGCCAATTTTGCTGCTCACCTGCCTGGCGCTGGCTGCGTGGGGCGCTCAGGTCCGGATGCCGAATCCGCCGCCTCCCCTGCAACGAATGGGCGGAATGCCCGGCTCTAGGGCCAGCCGTGATGCGGAACTGGCGCGCTCGGCGCAGCGCCGGCACGAGCTTATCCGCGCCGACGCGGACCAAGTGCTGCAGATCGCTGCCGCGCTGCAAGCGGAACTGGCGAAAACACCCGCGGGCACGGTTTCCGCCGAGTCCTTGAAGCGTTCCGAGCAACTGGAAAAGCTGGCCAAACGGCTGAAGAAAGAATTACGCGGCGAGATGTGACTGGCGGCGCCACGAAATCAAACGGGCGCCGCATCTCGCCTCACCGCCCCACGCACTTCTCTTACATCTTGAAGACGACGGTGATCTCGGTCTGCACTTCCACCGGCTGCCCGTTCAGCAGGTAGGGCTTGTACTTCCATTGCCAGACGGCATCCATTGCGCTCTTGGCGAGCAGCGGATGCCCGCCCAGCAGTGCCAGGCCGTGCACCGCGCCATCCTTGCCAATAATGGCGCGCAAGCGCACCGCGCCGGTGACGTGGGAGTCACGCGCCAGAGAGGGGTAGGCGGGCTTCACCTGACGTATCAATAGACCCTGCGATACCCCTTCCGACACTTTGACCCGCTGCGCGGGGACGGGCGCGGGCATTGCCGACGGTACTGCCGCGACTACGTGGCCGAGGTTGGGAGCCGAGCCGGGCTCGACCACTCCCGTGGGCGGGGCAACGGCTTCTTCCTCCTGCGGCGCCGGCTGCTTCACCGCGCCGGGCATGCGGATCGCAGCTTGCTCGGCCTCTACGACCGGCTCAGCTTCGGCGCTCTTGGTCGAGGCTTTCTCATGACCCGACTTTTTGTTGCCCGGCGACGAACTCTCCGAAGCCGGCGAGGACACAGCCGCAGCCTTTCCCGGATGGGAGGCGTTTACTGCTGATTCCTGAGCTGACCCTGCCGTTGACTGAGGAGCCGATGCCGCCACTGCCGGTTGCGGTGCCGAAACCTCCGGCTGCACCTGGGCGCTGGAGTGGTGCCGCATGCGCGAAAAACTGAATGCCAGTACTCCGGCGATCAGCACGACAATTCCTACTGCCACGGCCAGCCGCCGGTTGGGCCCGACAGCGGGACTGGCGGAATCCAGCAGCGTGGAGCGGAATTCAGGTTCCGCGGGCGCATCGGGCGCGAGCGGCTGCACGGCGGGCGCCTCGGCTTGCGCAGCCTGCGGCGCAGCCACAACCGGCGAATTCACAGGCGCAATCCGGGTGGACGATGGCGCGCCGGCAGCTGCTTTCGAAACCGGCGGCAGCAACGCTGTTCGCGGTGTGGGTGCCGGCTCCGGATCGCGCGGCCCAGAGGAAGCGTGCTTGATTTCCGGCTGAGGCTGCGGCTCAGGGCGCGACACGGCCGGAGCCTCGCGCGCCGGCGCCGCTGCGGCCGCGCTGCCGTGCGCAGCGGTCGCATGCGCGCTGGGTCCAGGGACAGCTTCTTCTTTCTTAGCCATCAACTCGGTGGGCTGAGGCAGGGAGGGCGACAAAATGGGGGCCGGCGTCGGATCGTCACCCAGGGCTTCCAGCGCATCCAGGGCATCGTCGCTCCACGTGGAGGCGGACGCATGCGGGGTGGCTACTTGCTCCTGCGGCTTGGGAGGAGCCATCATCGCGCCGGACGCACTGGCCAAGACCGAAGGCGCGGGCGAAGTGGGCTTCGCACTCCCGGCCTGGTTCTTCATCACCAGGTTTTTGGCCACACGCAGCGTGCTCTCTGCCTGCTTGGCCTGAATCGGCTTGTTAACAACAAAATTCTCGTTCAGCTTGCCGGGGTGCACTTTGGCGTTCTCGCCCATCACGGCCACGGTCAGCGCACCTTTGTTGCGCGATGCCATGCGGGCGCTCTGCAACACCCAGGCGGCGCCCTGCTGGTCGTCGCAGTCCACGAACACGAGGTCAAAGTGATGGTCCATCAGCCGCTTGGCCGCGGCAAAAGGCTCGGAGCAGTGCTCGACGGTGATTTCCAGGCTGTGCAGAACCGCCGACAAGGCGGGCATGAGATCGGAATCTTTGGAGAGCAGCAAAGCGTTGAGGGGCATAGAAAAATGTTAGGAAGGCATCATGGCGGGCACAAGTTACGTGGGTAATGACGACGGCTTACGAAGGGCGGGTGGGACGGCGCTTGCTAAGGACGGAACCCGGGCGGCGGCGAGCGTCGCATGCCTCCCGCCGCATTTCTCCTCCCTGGTATCCCGTTTGCGTCGGCTTGATTGAGCTAAGCTGGGGATGCTGGTCACCACACGGATGGAGCGCCGCCTGCCGCGCGCCACGCCTGTGGTAGGCTGAGGCGGCTTGTACCCGTACCCGGAAACAATGCGGGCCGTCGCCGGTTTGTCGTTCCTGCTCGTTCTGGCGGCCTGCGGCACTCCCGGCGCCCCGCAAGCGCCTTCTCTCAATCTTCCTACACCGGTGCAGGACCTGCGCGCAGCGCGGAAGGGGGACAAGGTTTATCTCAGCTGGACAGTTCCGCGCCAGAACACCGACAAGACCAATGTGCGCCGCATGGGCGACACCCGGGTATGTCGCAGCGAATTGGCGCTGCCGAAACAATGCGCCGAGGTGGGACGAGTTCCCACGGCGCGCCTGCTGGAGGCGGTGCCCGCCGCGGCGGACCGCGACGAGCAAAAGCCAACGCCGGTTCACGCCAGCTACGAAGACACTCTGCCCGGCCAGCTGACGAAGCGGTCACCGCTGGCCCAGATGACCTACGTCGTGGAAACGCTGAACCGCCGAGGCCGGAGCGCGGGCCTGTCCAACGCCGCGCGCGTCCCGCTGGCCCCCACGATTCCGCCGCCGCGGGAAGTAAAAGCGGAGGTCACTGCGGCTGGCGTGCAGCTGGCGTGGACGGGGGAGATTCCGCCCGCGTCCGATCACCTTACGTACCGTTATCGCGTCTACCGGCAGGAACAGGGCCCGCCTCGGAACAAGAAGTTGACGGCAAATCCGCAACTGGTGGTGGCGGAGTTGCCCGTAACAGAAAATGCCCAGTTCGTGGACAAAACCATCGAGTGGGAAAAGCCGTACCTCTATCATGTGACTGCAGTCACGATGGCGCAACCGCCCGCGGGGGCGCTCCTGGTCGTCGAAGGCGACGATTCACGGGCAGTGCGAGTCTTCACGCGCGATGTTTTTCCGCCCGCTCCCCCGGCCGGAGTGCAGGCGGTGTATTCGGGAGTGGGGCAGCTGCCGTTTGTGGACGTGACCTGGGTTCCAAGCCCGGAAGCGGACCTTGCCGGCTATAACGTTTATCGTCGGGAGGCGGGCGGGACGCCAGTACGGATGAACGTGCAACTGCTGCAGTCACCGTCCTTTCGCGATGCCAACCTGGCGTCGGGCAGGACGTATCTTTATTCGGTTTCAGCAGTGGATCTGCGCGGCAACGAGAGCGCGCGGTCGGCGGAAACAGCCGAGCAGGTGCCGTAAAGCAGGCGCGAGCACACTATGAAATATTGCCGGTTTCTTCACGACGGGGAAGCGCGTTACGGACTGGTGGAAGGCCAGGGCGAGGAGCAGCGCATCACGCGCCTGCTGCTGGCGTCGCCGCACCTGGCGGGCGGCGACCTCGAGGAACTGCCCTCGCGCAAGCTGCCACCCCTCCGCCTGGCAGAAGCCTCCCTGTTCGCTCCCGTGGAGCCGACCAAGATCGTGTGCGTGGGACGCAATTACCGCGAGCATGCGGCCGAACTGGGCAACGAGGTCCCGTCCGAGCCGCTCATCTTCCTCAAGCCCACCTCGGCGCTGGTGGGGACGGGGGCGGAGGTGCGGCGTCCTCCGATTTCCCAGCGGGTGGATTACGAGGGCGAAATGGGAGTGGTAATTGGCCGCGCCTGCCGCCACCTCAACCCGGCCGAGGATGTGCGGCCATTTATCCTGGGCTACACCTGCGTCAACGATGTCACCGCCCGGGATCTGCAGAACAAAGACGGCCAGTGGACCCGCGCCAAGGGCTTCGACACTTTCTGTCCCGTGGGCCCACTGGTCAGCGACGAAGTCGATCCCTGGTCCGGAATCAGCGTGCAGACGCGGGTGAATGGAGAACTGCGCCAGGATGGCAACACCCGGAATTTTATTTTTCCGCTGGAAGTCGTTCTGCGCCACATTACGCAGTTCATGACTTTATTTCCCGGAGACCTGATCGCGACCGGCACGCCTAAAGGGGTGGGCCCCGTGGTGGCCGGAGATGTGATGGAGGTCACGGTGGCCGGCGTGGGCGCCCTGCGCAACCAGGTGGTGGACGAACCGGCGCATTAGTTGCCGGATGTACTCTCCGCTTCGCTCTGAAGTAACTGGGCCTGCGCCCCGCTCCTTGCTACACTACGCGCAACGCTTTTCCTTCGAGGTCTGCGTTCGGCCGTGAGTGCGATTCCGATTCCGCTCCACTTCTATCCTGTTCTGCTGGTCGGATTAGCCGTGGGCACCGCCTTGGCATTCTTGTTCCGCCGGCACAAGAAGACTCCCGAAGAAATCGAGAAGGAGCGGCGCGATTTGCTCAGCAAGATCGGCCGCATCACCGATGGAACTGTCGTGGACGTGCAGGAAGTGAATGCCAATGGGCACGGGGAATCGCAGTTCATCGTCTTTCAATATGACGTTGCCGGGGTCTCGTACGAAGCCTCGCAGGATGTGACCTATCTGCGGCCGCAAATCAACCTGCACTCCTGCCGCCTCGGAGTGCCGACATCGGTCAAGTACGACCCGCACAATCCCGGCAACTCTATCGTCGCCTCGGAGTCGTGGATGGGGCTGCGCCGCGACTAGAAGCGGCGTCGCTTTCGCCTTCAATCCCCGAAACTGACCGCCCGGGGGCGATGTTTGCCCCTGGCGAGCGTCACTAAGCTGTCTACGCAAGTGCCGGGCATGGGGCCCCCGGGCCGCGCACGGTACAATAAAAAAGCTGATGTCCACTCTTCCGCTTCCCATTGCGGCGTTCGTGGCCGGGTTGCTCTCGTTCCTGTCGCCCTGCGTGCTGCCGCTCGTTCCCGGGTACGTGTCGCTGATTTCCGGCGCGACCGTGGAGGAGTTGCAGGCGAACAGCACCCGCCTGCTGCCGCGCGTCATGGCCAGCTCGCTGATGTTCATCCTCGGCTTCAGCGTGGTGTTCATCGCCCTAGGGGCAGTGGCCACCGAGGTCGGGCAGGTGCTGGCGCGCTACAAGTCGCTGCTGGCGCAAGTTGCCGGCGTCGTCATCATCCTTTTTGGCCTGCACCTCACCGGGTTGCTGAAAATTCGCGCGCTGTATGCCGACAAGCGCATGCACAGCGTCAAAGGCGGCAGCACGCCCTGGGGCGCTTTCGTGGTCGGCTTTGCCTTCGCCTTTGGCTGGACGCCCTGCGTAGGGCCCATCCTGGCAGTCATCCTGTCGCTGGCGGCGACCCAGGATTCTGTGGTCAAAGGCGTTCTGCTGCTGGCGGTGTACTCGCTGGGGTTGGCGGTGCCGTTCCTGCTGACTTCGATTGGCATTGAGCGCTTCTTGAACTTCTACGGCCGCTTCCGCCGCCACTTGCACGCGGTAGAGGTGGCCAGCGGCGTGTTGCTGATTGTGCTGGGCGGGTTGCTGGTGCTGAACCGCTTCACCATCATCTCCGGCTACCTGTCGTTCCTCAACCGGTTCGCGCTGTAAGCGCCCCGGCAGGAGTATTTTCGGCGAAGGACGAACCTGTGAAACGCAATGTGACAGTCCTCATCCTGGTGATTGCCGCCATCGCCATCATGCTCATCGTGGGCCAAAGGTTCGCTCGTGTGCCCAAGTCCGCCGATAACGGGCTGGGAGGCGGCCCCATCGTCGGCAAGGCCGCCCCCGACTTCGCTCTGGAGTCGCTGGAGGGCAAGACGGTGCGCCTCTCCGATTTCCGCGGCAAAGCCGTGTTGCTCAATTTCTGGGCCACCTGGTGCGAGCCTTGCAAGATCGAGATGCCCTGGTTCGCGGAGATGCAGCGGCAATACGGGCCGCAAGGCCTGCAGATTATCGGTATCGCGATGGACGATTCCGACAAGGACACCATCGCCAAGTTCGCCAAGGACCTGGGCGTGAACTATCCCGTCTTGCTGGGCAAGGAGGGTGTCGGCGATCGTTACGGCGGAGTGCCTTATCTGCCCAATTCCTTCTACATTGACCGCGCCGGAACCGTGGTGGAACATGTGGCCGGACTCAAAGATCGCGCCGAGATTGACGGATTCATCCAGAAAGCTTTGAGCCATGCGCCACCCCAACAACAACAGCAGAAAGCGGAGGCGGGAGGGGCGGCGGCGGCCACCCGTTGAAATCCATGCGCGCGAGCGGCATAGCGGCGGCCATTCTGCTGAGTTTCGGGATGGGTTGGGCCCAGCAGCCCGACTCTATTCTGCCGAATACATCCTGGGTAGAACAGGTTGGCCACCCCACGGTGAGCGTGACCCGCGGCAAAGCTCAGGCCATCGAACTCGATTTCCGCGTCAAACCTGGCTATCACGTCAACTCCAACCAGCCGCATTCCGAATTCCTGATTCCCACCACCCTCAAGCTGGACCCGCCCACGGATATGCTGATCGCTAAGATCACCTATCCTGCCGGGGAAGACCGCAGTTTCCCATTCGATCCGGGCAGTAAGCTCAACGTCTATACCGGGGATTTTGTTCTGCGGCCGGTGGTACGGCCGCTGGCAACGGTGCGGCCCGGCCCCTACAAGATTCGGGGCGAACTGCGTTACCAGGCTTGCGACGACCGCGCCTGTTATCCCCCGAAGACGATGCCTGTCAGTTTCGAGGTACAGGTCAAGAAGGCCCCGCCCTCAGCGGGCCGGCGTAATCCCAGGCAGAGTCCGCACGTGCACCAGTAAACCATCGCACCCGGCTGCAGGGGGCGCACAAACCGTTCGGAACACGCAACTTACTGCTTTCATCATCCCTTCACGCAGCTCTGATATCTAATATCCATGACGGACCTACTTCATTCCCCCCGGCAGTTTGCCGGGAAGCAGTACCTGTTCGCCAGCGACTTCGACAAGACCCTCAGCTTCAACGATTCGGGTTACGTGCTGAGTGAGCTGCTCGGAATCCCCCTGGAGGAATTCGAGCGCAAAGCCACCGGCATGGCCAACCTGAACCTGGTGCAGCAAGGGGGCGAGCTTACGTACCTTTTGTTGCATGATCCGGAATTTCACTCGCGCGTTCGCCGCGACCACCTGTACGAGGCTGGGCGGCGCATCCGTCTGAAGAAAGACATTGATCTGCTGTACGAGTGGCTGTACAGCGGCATTGACGGCCACCAGTTCGATTTCTACGTGATCTCGGCGGCCCCGGTGGAGGTGATCCGCGCGGCTCTGGAAGGCGTTATCCCGTCCGACCATATCTTCGGAACGGAGTTCCGCTACCACGCGAGCGGCGAGATCGACACCATCACGCAAGGCGTGGCGGGATACGGCAAGGTGGCTGTGCTCGACCGCCTGCAGGCGGAGCTGAAGATTGCAGCCAACCGTATCGTGTATGTGGGCGACGGCAGCTCCGACATCCACGTCATGCTGCACGTGAACCAGCGCGACGGCTTCACCATCGCTGTCTCCGAGGCGCGGCACATAGCCCAGATTGCCAAGCGCACCGTCCTGAGTTCCAGCGCGCTGGCCGTGCTGGTCCCCATCCTGGAGGAAATCGCGGGCTGGGACAGGAGCAGGATTCGCGCCCTGTTCGAGGACCGGGGCCTTCTCATCCAGGAATGGGAGAAGGTGCAGACCGACTGGCTCACCTTCAGCAACGGCCGAGCGGGTGAACGGGCGGGCAAGGCTGAAAGCGAGTCCACGGCAGTTGCCTCAAGCTCGCGGTAGGGATTGCTGACGTCGCAACCGGGGCTGAAGCCCCGGTTCTGTTTGGTGGGCGAACGCGGCGCTAAAGCGCCGCTCTTCCCCCAAAAGCGGCCTTGACGACGAACGCAAGCGCCGCTCTTTCACCGGAACCAGACTGCAGGTCCGGAGCGGGGAAGAGCGGGCCTTCAGGCCCGCGTTCCGGGGGCAGCAGAATGGGGGCCTTCAGGCCCTGCAAAAAAAGGGCAGCGCGTCTGCGCAGCCCTTTGTGCCGGAAGTTAATCCCGATTATGCCGGAGCCGGACGCTCGCCAGGCTTGGACACGGCGCGGCCGGGCTCTGGTTTCAGCACCTGCTGCACGCCATCGTCATGGGGAGCGCTGGGCTTGGTAGGCAGTTGCTTGCCTTCGATGACCAGCTTGATTTCCTGCGCATCGAGCACTTCGCGCTCCAGCAGAGCCTTGGCAATGCGCTCCAGCGCCTCGCGATTGGCCGAGAGGATGTCCACCGCCGAGCGGTAGCCAGTGTCCACGAAACGCCGGACTTCCTGGTCGATCTTGATGGCCGTATCCTCGCTGAAGTCGCGGTGCTGGGCGATCTCCCGGCCCAGAAAGATCTGCTCTTCCTTTTTGCCGAACGCCAGCGGGCCCAGGTTACTCATCCCGAACTCGCACACCATCTTACGGGCCAGTTCCGTGGCCTGCTCGATGTCGTTGCCCGCGCCCGTGGTCATGGAATTGAGGAACAGTTCCTCGGCGACGCGCCCGCCCATCATGATGGCCAGCCGGGTTTCCAGGTAGTCGCGCGTGTAGGTGTGCTTATCGTCCAGCGGCAGCTGCATGGTAACGCCCAGAGCCATGCCGCGCGGGATGATGGTGACCTTGTGCAGCGGGTCGGAATGCTCGCGCAGCGCCGCCACCAGGGCGTGGCCGGCCTCGTGGTACGCGGTGACCCTCTTCTCCTCGTCGGAGAGCAGCATGGATTTGCGCTCGGCGCCCATCAGCACCTTGTCCTTGGAAACCTCAAAGTCGTTCATGGCAACAACTTTGCGGTTCTGGCGCGCCGCGTTCAGGGCAGCTTCGTTGACCATATTGGCCAGGTCGGCGCCGGAGAAACCGGGAGTGCCGCGGGCCAGAATGGAGAGGTCCACATTGTCGGAAAGCGGGATCTTGCGGGTGTGAACGCGCAGAATCTCTTCCCGTCCGCGCACGTCCGGGCGAGGCACCACCACGCGGCGGTCGAAGCGGCCAGGCCGCAGCAGCGCGGGATCGAGCACGTCGGGCCGGTTGGTGGCGGCGATCAGGATCACGCCTTCATTCGACTCGAAGCCGTCCATCTCGACCAGCAACTGGTTCAGCGTCTGCTCGCGTTCGTCGTGGCCGCCGCCCAGACCGGCGCCGCGATGGCGTCCCACCGCGTCAATCTCATCAATGAAGATGATGCAGGGCGCATTCTTCTTGCCCTGCTCAAAAAGGTCGCGCACCCGGCTGGCGCCCACGCCCACGAACATCTCCACGAAATCAGAGCCCGAGATGGAAAAGAAGGGAACGTTGGCTTCGCCCGCGACGGCGCGCGCCAGCAGCGTCTTGCCTGTTCCCGGAGGCCCTACCAGAAGCACGCCCTTGGGAATGCGTCCGCCCAGCTTCTGGAACTTCTGCGCCTCGCGCAGGAACTCGATGATTTCGCGCAACTCCTCCTTGGCTTCATCGACGCCCGCCACGTCCTTGAAGGTGACCTTCTTCTGCTGCATGGAGAGCAGGCGAGCGCGGCTCTTGCCGAAGGAAAGCGCTTTGTTTCCGCCAGTTTGCATCTGGCGGATCATGATGAACCAGAGCACGCCCAGCAGGATGAGCGGCGCCAGGTTCAGCAGCCAGGTCGGCCAGCTTCCGCCCTGCACATCCTTGACCGTGATGTTGACGCCCTTGGCGCGCAGCGTCTTGGCCAGGTCCTGGTCGTTGGGCAGGATGGTGGTGTGAAATGAGCTTTTATCCGAGTACTTGCCCCGAACCTCGGAGCCAATAATGGTGACCTCGGCTACCTTCCCCTGGTCCACGTCGGTCATGAACTGGGAATAGTTGATCTCGCGGTCCTTGGAGCCGCTGCCGCCCGCCTTGACCACCTGCCAGAGCAGCAATCCGGAAACCACGATCACAGCCCAAAAAATCACCGTCTTTAACGTCGAATTCACGGAAAAACTCCTCGTAAAAGCCCGAAAACGGCGGCGCCTACCGCTCACCGGAATCCGCCCGGCATACTGGCCGGGCTTGTGTGCTCAACGAATTAGATGCCCAAGGCGCGTTTTGGATAGGCGAAAACGCCGAAGGTGCCACAGCCTGTTGGGTGACTTATTGTACCCCGATTTGCCACAGCCGGCCGGGGGAGTCTCCCTAACTTAAGTACCTTCTTCCTCCGGCGCGCCCGATCCCAGGTAAGGCAAATTGCGCCCCATTTGCGGCGAACCCAGCCCGTACCCCACCAGAAACTTTTCATCGACCAAAAACCCGAAATAGTCGGGCTGCAACGCCACACGCCGGGCGGCCTGACGATCCAGAAACGTAGCCAGCTTCACCGAGGCGGCGCCGCGCGCCAACATGCCGCTCACCAGGAAATCGGTGGTCACACCAGAGTGCAGGATTCCCTCCACCAGGAGTACGTGGTGACCGCGGACCTCGATTTCCGGGCTGAAGAAAATTTCCTTGGTGGTGGCCCGCCCGGTCTGCCGGTCACGATACAGGGGCTTGATGAACTCGCACAGCAGCGGCAAATCCAGGGAGCGAATCAGATCGGCGAAGAAAACAAAGCTGTTTTCCAGAACGGCGAGCACATGCAAGGTTCGGCCGCGGTAATCCTCGGTGATTTGTCGGCCGAGTTCCTGCACGCGCTTATCGATTTGGGCGGCAGTAATCAGAGGCACAGGCACTGCCGGCTGCGGTGTAGCTTTCAATAGGCTCTCCAGGGCAGGCAGCCTGAGCCACAAGCCGCCAGCCGGGCGCAACGCGTCCTGCGGCTATTGTCGCTGAGCGGCAGGGTCATGCAAAGGTATCTCTTGGATGCAAACCGCGTGGGTTTCCTGAAGGGAGGGCCGCAGGTGTTCCGGAACGGGAAAACCGCGGATCCAGACAATCTCGTCACCATTGGCAATGACCGGCCATGCCCGGCGCTGATCCACCGGAACATGCTGTTCCTGCAGAAGTTCCTTCACCTTGCGCGGGGCGCGAGTGTGGGCCGGCCAGAAACGATCTCCCGGCCGCCAGTTGCGCAGCGTGAGCGGGGAAGATAACACCTTGGTGCTGAGCAGGGCACCGGGATGGGTGCCATTCAACGCGACAACCTCAACCTTGAAACTCACGCCGATTTCCGGAGCGGCGGCCCGCCCCGGAGCGGGCAGGCTGTATTCGTAATCCGGTACGGGGCCGTGCGGCGAGGGACGAAAATGGATGGCGTCATCCCGGCGGAGCGCCTGCCAGCCGCGGGGCAGCACGACCGTTTTTTCGCGCTCCGGCCCTTCCGCCGCCGCGAGAATTTCGTGCACCTCGGCGAATTCGAGGCTCAGGCCGTGGGCCTCGGCCGCGCTGCGGACAACACGCCGCTGCAGCGCCAGCGGAAGCTTGCGCAGGAAGTTCACGGAAATGGGTTGCTGGTGAACGACGATGCCGCGGACCTGGGCCGTCCAATACTCTTCCTCCGCGCGCGCAACCTCGGCGAGTTCGGCCAGCCGCTCGACCGCGGCAGGGTTGAAGTTGCGCTCGAGCTGGGGAACGAGCGCGTGGCGCACCAGATTGCGCCGGTGCTGCAAGTCCAGGTTGGTGGCATCCTCCCGCCATTGTTGGCCGATGCTCTGCAGGTACTCCCGCAGTTCGGCGCGGCGAATACCCAGCAGCGGCCGCAGAATCGCCAGCTCGGCGGCGGCATTGTGGCTTTCCACAGCGACTCGAGGGTAGATGCCGGCCAGGCCGCGCGTTCCGGCTCCGCGCAGCAGTTTGAGCAGCACCGTCTCGGCCTGGTCGTCGAGGGTGTGCGCGGTGACCACTTTGTCGAGACGCCCTTCTGCCATCAGGTTCGCGAAACAGCCATAACGAAGCGCTCGCCCCGCGGCTTCCAAGCTGATGCCTTCCCGGTTGGAAACGCCCGGAGCGTCTCCGGAGGCGAAATGCGCCTCCAGTTGGTGCTGCCGAGCCAAGCCCGTCACAAACTGCTGGTCGGCATCCGCTTCAGCGCCACGGATCTGGTGGTGGAAGTGCAGCACCGAGAGAACCAGGCCCAGTTCATCCCGCAGCTCGATCAGCAGGCGCAAGAGCGCAACCGAATCGGCGCCGCCCGAAACCGCCACCCCGGCCCGGTCTCCGGGCGCCAGCAGCCGGTGAGCGCGGATATGGGAAGCGAGGCGTTGGGCAAGGCGATGCACCATTTCATCCTACTCCGCCCACTAGGCGATAAGGCGGCTTGCCGGCCCGCCAGGAGTGCCGTCGAGTGTGGCCTCTGGCTGGAGCAGTCTGATTGCAAGAACGGACACCAGCGCGAGATACCAGGGCAGCCACTGTATGGGCAGGAACCCGTTGCCTAATTGCAGTATGCCGGCGAAGGCCACGGCCGGCTCCAACGCAAGCAGCACGCCTACATAGTGAATAGCTCGCGTCCGGAGGGGCGGCCCGCTCCGGAATTTCGACCACAACGCCACGCCCGCCGGCAGCGCACACACCACGTCGTGCATGTAGAGATGCGGGCACGCCAATACTCCGAGCACGATGGCGACCGCAAAGCGAGCCCAGAAGGCATCGCGGGAACGGCAGAGCCAAAGCGCAGCCAGCACGCTGACAACCGCGAGCGCTGCCGCGATACGCTGCGCGAGTGGACTTTGGTGGGCGCGGAAGAGCGTTACCAGGGCGCCAAGCCAATTCTGCATAACAGTGGGGTAGGACAACGCGAGAGCGCGGCCTAACTGCGGGTACTCCTTGAGGAACCTTAGGTAGGGAGCCAGCCAAGCACCCGCCAAAACCCAGGATGAAACCATCAGGGCGGAGGCGGCGAGAAGGAATCGAGTGCAAGCTTTCCAGTATCCCGCTGCCACCAGCGCCAAGAAGGGAAGCGCGATCAGTTGCGGCTTCACAAGTCCCAGAGCAAGCCAGAGCCCCGCCCGCGCAGTCCGCCCGGTGTGCAAAGCGATGATGGCCTCGGTCAAGCCGGCGGCGACCGGCAGCGACAGTTGACCTTGCCAGATGGTGAGCAAGAGCGGCGGCGAGGCCAGCACGGTGATTAAAGTCGCTGCCCATTCCTGCCGCGACGACGCAAAATGCGATGCCAACCGCACTGCCATCCATAGTGCGAGCAAGATGTTCACCGCCATCCAGGCAAAGTACGCCGTCGCGTAAGAGAGGCAGCCGAGCGGCCTCAAGAGCAAGGCGACATAGGCGGGAAACACAAAGGGAACCAGGGCAGAACGGCTGAGCGGGGCGAGCGCAGCATCCATCAGGGCGCGCTGCACGGCAACGTCGTAAAGGTGTTTCACCTGCCCGGCACACGCCGCCGAGGCCCCGATGAACGGGCCCAGAAAATCGCGCCGCGAGATTTCCGCCATCAGGTCGGGCAATCCGAAAAGGTGGCGTATCCAGAGCGCGATCAGGGTGACCAGGAACGCACTATAAGCGGCGATGGTGATGCCCAGCCCTCGCCGGCGCATCGCCTTGGGTCCCACCCCGGCGCGCGAGGGCCCTGGATGTTGATCGCTGGGCACGGCAGCGCCGTGCAGTGTAGCCCAGTGTCAGCACCCCCGGGAACATTCAACCCAGCCCGGCCTTTTTCAATCGCAGCATGGCCACGCGAGGGCCGTGGCCCGGGCGTGATATTCTTCGCAGCCTGCAATCAAGGTATTCGCAATGAAATTGCCTCGCCTGACGCTGCTTTTGGCCCTTCCGCTGGTCGCCGCCGCGCAAAACCAACTGCCGGACATGCGCCAGGAAACCATCAAGTTTCTTTCTGAGCTGGTGCGGATTGATACCAGCAACCCACCCGGCAACGAGACCCGGGCGGCGCAGTACATCAAGCAGGTGCTGGCGAGCGAGGGCATCGACTCGCAAATTTTTGAGTCGGCGCCCGGGCGCGGCAACCTGGTCGCGCGCCTGAAAGGAAGCGGCGCCAAGAAGCCCCTGTTGCTGATGGGGCATCTGGACGTGGTCGGAGTTGAACGCAGCCGCTGGACCGTGGACCCGTTCGCCGCGCTGGTGCGCGACGGCTTCCTGTACGGGCGGGGATCGGTGGACGACAAGAGCATGGACGCGGCCAACCTGGCCGTGTTCCTGCGGCTGAAGCGCGAACGCGCAGCGCTCGATCGGGACGTCATCCTGCTGGCCGAGGCCGGAGAGGAGGGCACGTCGCAGTACGGCGTCGACTACATGGTGGCGCAGCACTGGGACGCGATTGCCTGCGAGTTCGCGTTGAACGAAGGCGGCACGTCGTTGATCGGGAATGACGGGCACGTGAGGTACACGGCCATTGAGACCACAGAGAAGGTGCCGCGCACCATGAAACTGGTGGCGCACGGAACCAGCGGCCACGGCTCCATGCCGCGGCTGGACAATGCCATCGTGCACCTGGGCGCCGCGGTGGAGAAGATCGGCTCGACGCAGCAGCCCATGCGATTGAACGAGACCACGCGGACTTTTTTCGAGCGGCTGGCCGCGATCAGCCCGCCCGAAGAAGCCCGCCTGTACACCCACCTGGACGATCCCCAGGTGCAGGCCGAGCTGCAGCGCAGCAACATCCTGTACAACTCCATGCTGCGCACATCGGTAGTGCCTACCATCATCAAGGGCGGCTTCCGTGAGAACGTGATCCCGGCCGAGGCGGAGGCGGAGCTGGACGTGCGCGCCCTGCCCGACGAGGACATCGCGGCCCTGATGACGCGGCTGCGGACGTTAATCAACGACCCGGCGGTCACGGTGGAGCGCGATCAGCACGGGCCGGAGCGGCCCGCGAACCCGGCTTCCAGCCTGCACAGCGAGATGTTCGCAGCGCTGGAGCACGCGCAGAAGCGGGTTTTTCCCTCGGCCATCACGCTGCCGCTGATGCAGACGGGCGCGACCGATGCCGCGCAATTACGCGCCAAGGGAGTGCAGGCGTATGGCATCGAGGTACCGTTTGCCGACGAGGAGTTGCACCGCATGCACGGGAACGATGAGCGCGTCTCCGTGCAGGCAATGGGGGAATTCGCGGAGTATCTCTACGATGCGGTGAAAGAGGTAGCAGGAAAGAAGTAACCGGGACGGGGAAGGCGCAGGATAAATGCGGGGCATCCCGCGGCGAAACGGCCGCCGCGGGCGGCGCTACTCCAGCGTGGTCTTCTTCTCCGCGATCAGGCGCTGCACGCGGGCAACAAAATCGGCAACCGGGACCGAGCCTTCCGCCTGCTCCCGGCCGCGCGCCCGCACGTTGACCTGACCTGATTCCTGCTCCTTGTCCCCAACCACCAGCAGGAACGGCACCTTCTGCAGGGCGTGCTCGCGGATCTTGGCATTCATTTTTTCATTGCGGGTATCGACCTCCACGCGCACGCCGGCGGCACGCAGCTGCCCGCCCACGCTTTCCGCGTAGGAGTGATGGCGCTCGCTGATGGGGATCACCACCACCTGCACCGGCGAGAGCCAAACGGGAAACGCGCCCGCGTAGTGCTCGATCAGCACGCCAAAGAAGCGCTCGATCGAGCCAAACAGGGCGCGGTGCACCATCAGCGGCTGCTTGCGCTGGCCGTCTTCCGCCACGTACTCCAGGCCAAAGCGCGCCGGCAGGTTGAAATCGAACTGGACGGTGGAAAGCTGCCAGGGGCGGCCAATCGCGTCCACCAGCTTGACGTCAATTTTGGGGCCGTAGAAGACAGCCTCGCCCGGCATGGTCTTGTAGGTCATGTTACGGCGCTGCAGGGCTTTCTCCAGCGAGCCGATGGCGAGGTGCCAGTTCTCGTCGCTGCCCGCCCACGCGTAGCGGTCTTTTTCGTCCCACACGGAAAGTTCGGCGTGGTACTCGCGGAAGCCGAAAGCGTCCAGCACGGCCACGGCAAAGTCGAGGCAGGCGTCAATCTCGCCCTCGATCTGCTGCGGGGTGCAGAAAATGTGCGCGTCGTCCTGGGTAAAACCGCGCACGCGCAAGAGGCCGTGCATCACGCCGGAACGCTCGTAGCGGTACACCGTGCCCAACTCGCCCAGCCGGATGGGCAACTCGCGGTAGGAGCGGAGCTGGTCGCGGTAAATGAGGATGTGCCCGGGGCAGTTCATGGGCTTGACGCGGTACATGGCGTCGTCCAGCTCCATGGGAGTAAACATGTTCTGCGCGTAGAAACCTTCGTGCCCGCTGGTCTTCCACAAGTCCACCCGCATGATGTGCGGCGTGTACACCAGCGAATAGCCGCGCTTCAGGTACTCGTCGCGCATCCAGTCTTCCATCGCCTTGCGGATGATGCCGCCCTTGGGGTGCCAGAAAATCAGTCCCGGCCCGGCCAGCTCCTGGATGGAAAACAGGTCGAGTTGCTTGCCCAGCACGCGGTGGTCGCGCTTCTTGGCCTCCTCCAGGCGGTGGAGGTAGTCGTCCAGCTCTTTCCTGGAGAAAAACGCAGTGCCGTAGATGCGCTGCAGCTGGGGATTCTTCTCGTCGCCCAGCCAGTACGCGCCCGAGAGGTTGGTGAGCTTGAATGCCTTGATCTTGCCGGTGGAGGGCAGGTGCGGGCCGCGGCAGAAATCCAGGAACTTGCCGGTGCGGTAGATGGAGATCTTTTCATCGGGGCGGGTGAATTGCTCGATGAAGTGGCACTTCATGAAGTCGCCTTCCGCCTGGAAGCGCTCCAGCCCCTGGTCGCGCGGCAGGAACTCGCGGGCGTAGGGAAGGTCCTGCTGCGCCAGCTCCTGCATCTTCTTTTCGATCTTCTCCAGGTCCTCGGGCGTGAAAGGCGTGGGGCGATAGAAGTCGTAGAAGAAGCCGCTTTCGGTGGCGGGGCCGTGGCCGAGCTTGGTTTCGGGGAAGAGCTCGAGGACGGCGGCGGCCAGCAGGTGGGCGGAAGAGTGGCGATAGACCTCGAGGGCCTCGGGATCTTTCTCGGTGAGGATCTTGAGGTCGGTGTCTTTGTCGAGCGGCCGGGTGAGATCAATCAGGTCGCCATTGGATTTGGCCACCAGGGCGGCGCCGGCCAGGCGCGGGTTGATGCCTTTGGCGACCTCAAGCGCAGTCGTGCCCTTGGGCTTTTCCTGCACGCTGCCGTCGGGCAGCTTGATCTTGATGGTGTCGGGCATGTTCAGGCGCGTCCCCGAGAGTCGAGGCACAGCATCGCAATGTTCCGCGGTAAATCGAGTTTAGCGGAGCGGCAGGTAGGCGGGCAAACCGCGGGGGATATGCAGCAAAAGATGTAGCGTTCGGTCATTGCGAACCGGAGTGAATTGCACGCGCGCAGCGTTAATTCGCGGCGGACCGCGTTCCGTTGACTTGAGTAAAGGCCAAACCTAACATGGGTCGGCCACCGTGATTGGGCAGACCATCTCGCACTATTACGTCCTGGAACAACTGGGCGGAGGGGGGATGGGAGTGGTGTACAAGGCGCGCGACACTCGCCTTAACCGCTTTGTGGCACTGAAATTTCTTCCCCCCCAGTTCTCCCAGGACCCCCAGGCGCTGGAGCGCTTCCGCCTGGAAGCTCGGGCGGCTTCAGCCCTCAATCACCCTAACATCTGCACGATTTATGACATTGGCGAGCAGGACGGCCAGGCCTTCCTGGTCATGGAATTCTTGGACGGCGAAACTCTGAAGCACGTGATCGCGCATGGTCCTCTGGAACTGACAACGCTGATCGACATCGCCATCGAGGTCGCCGATGCGCTGGATTGCGCACACAAGCAGGCCATCATTCACCGCGACATCAAGCCGGCGAATATTTTTATCACTCGCCTCGGCCACGCCAAGATCCTGGATTTCGGCCTGGCGAAGATCATGGCGAACGCGGCAGAACTGGTGGGCGCCCGAGACACCCTGAACACAATTGCCATCGAGCAGACCCATCTCACCCATCCCGGAGCCGCTGTCGGAACTGTTGCCTACATGTCGCCTGAGCAGGTGCGCGGCAAGACGCTGGACGCGCGCACGGATGTTTTCTCGTTCGGGATCGTCCTCTACGAAATGGCGACCGGCAGAATACCGTTTCCCGGCGACACCTCCGGGGTCATTTTTGATGGCATCCTGAACCGCGTTCCGGTGGCACCCATCACGCTCAACCCTGATCTGCCCACCAAGCTGGAAGAGATCATCAACAAGGCATTGGAGAAGGACGGCTCATTGCGGTACCAGCATGCCTCGGAATTGCGCTCCGATTTGCAGCGGCTGAAGCGCGACTTCACCTCCGGGGTGCCAAGCGCCCACCGGTCTACAGGCCAGACCCGCTCGGGCACACTGCAGCCAAGAGCCGCGCATCGGCGAAGCCGCTGGTCAGTTGCTGCACTGGCCATCGGCGCATCGCTCCTGCTGGCGATTGCGTATGGATTTCCTGCACTCTCGCGCTGGCACTCGCGTCCGTGGCCATTTCAGGGCTACACAATCCAGCGGGTCACCAACGACGGACATTCCATTCAGGCCTCAATCTCGCCCGACGGCCGTTACATCCTGAGCATCGTCGAAGACAAGGGAAAACGTGGCCTCTACCTGCGCCACATTCCGACGAACAGTGTTACGCAAGTCGTTACCACCGCCGGAAATTACTATCGGGATCCGGCGTTCTCGCCCGATGGAAACTACCTTTACTTCCTGATGGCCGACAATGAGAGCAGCGAGAGCCGTAGCCTTTTGCGGGTGCCCGTGCTCGGCGGGGCGACCCAGACCGTCGTTCGCAACGCCGACATCGGCGTGACTTTCTCCCCCGACAGCAGGCGGCTGGCCTACATTCGTTGGAACAGTCCCCAACCCGGCAACTCTTATGTTTTCGTCGCCGATGCCGACGGGAAAAATGAGAAGTTGCTCACTTTCGGGAAATTGGAGCAGGAGATGTATCCGCCCTGGCAGAGGCTTGCCTGGTCGCCCGACGGCAAAACAATCGCTCTCACCAGCAATCCTCTGCCTGATCCGACACGCAGCAGAATACTTCTGATAGATGCCGCATCCGGAAAATTGAGCATTTTGGGCAGTTCGGCTGACCGGCTCCTTATCGATGTCCAGTGGGCGCCGGATGGCAGCGGACTGTACGTCATCTTCTCCGAGCGCAGCGCCGGCTTCGACCGCTGGCAAATTGGGTTCTTGGCATTTCCTGGGGGCGAATTTCATGCCCTGACCCGGGATGCGAACGCCTATCAAGGGTTAGGTCTCTCTGCTGACGGGCAAACGATCGTGACCGCGCAGCGGAAGATTTTCCGGAGTTTTTTCCTGGTACCGACATCGGGTGCGCTGCGCCAGGCGCTGACTCCGGTATGGCAAACCGAGGCGGTTTTCGCCAATGCGGCGTTGGCAGGACCTAATGCACTGCTTATCGCGGGGCCAGGCAAGCTTATGCAGACCAGCCTGGACGGGCAGCGAACGTCTGATCTGCTGAAGGAGCCCACCTCCTACTTTCTTCGTCCCGTAGTGTGCTGGGAAAGCAGTGACAGGTCGAAACCGAGGTACATCGTCTTCGAATGGTTCGGGCACGAGGGAGACAGCAACATCTCTCGAATCTGGCGAACCAATGCGGACGGCTCGAATCCAACACAACTCTCTTCCGGCAACGCGGATTCCGGCGCGGTCTGCTCGCCGGACGGAAAACGCGTCTTCTACACTGATGTCCAGACCGGGTTAATCATGGAAGTGCCTGCTGAAGGTGGCAAGCCGGAGGTGGTGAAAGGCAGCACGGTCCCGAACACGCACCTTGCCATCCGGCTGGGCGGGGTTTCGCCAGACAACCGTATGCTCGCGGCGGTGGTGACGGCCAACCAAGCCGGTCCCGAGGGCGACATTCG
>JAMXLI010000032.1 GCA_024281115.1 Terriglobales bacterium
GCGCACCGTGGTGCCATTCATATGCAGCGCAACCGCCGCCAGCGCCAGCGGCCAGTCGAACGACTCCTTCTGCCGCACTTCGTAGTGCGCGTACTTCCCCCCGGCTGGCGGCGGCAGGAAAATGTCGGTGACAATTTCGTTGGGCTGCAGGTCGTGTTCGCGCTCGCCTTCCGCCTGAGGAATCTTGAAGAATTTCTCCAGCGCCACTTCGCGGCTTCCCTTGGGTCCGGCAATGCGAATACGCGCGCCATAGGCAATCATTGCTGGCACAACGCTGGAAGGGCTGACGAACAGGGCCGGCCCATCATTCCCCAGAATGGCGTGGTAGCGATTGTCGCCCGCTTCCACCAGGGATTTGCCATCCGGCGTCTTCGGCGTCAGGCCAAAGCCGGAGCGGAAGTACCAGCAGCGCGGCCGCTGGCAGATGTTGCCGCCGATGGTGGCCATGTTGCGGATCTGCTGGCTAGCCGCCTCCAGCAGCGCATCGGCGAAGGCGGGATAGTGCTGCTTCACCAGTGGGTGGTCAGCCAGATCGCCTAAAGGAGTCAGCGCGCCGACCTGCAGGCCCCGCGGCCCATAGTGCGCGCCGTTCAACTCGCGAATGTCTTTGATGTTGACCACGCGTTTGGGCGTCACTACGTCGTCTTTCATCAGGCTGAGCAGGTCAGTACCGCCGGCCAGCACCGCGGCTTCGGCGGAAAGCAGTTCCACTGCCTGCTGGCGCGTTGTTGGACTGGTGTATTCAAAAGCTCGCATCAAGCACCTGCCTTCTGTTGCTGTTCCAGCGCCGCCAGCACGCGGTCAGGCGTGAGCGGAATGAAGGGCACGCGCACCCCAATGGCGTTGGCTACTGCGTTGGAAATGGCCGCACCCGGAGAAACCACCGGCGGCTCGCCCAAGCCGATCACGCCGCGATTGTCGTTCATCGGATCGGTCATCATGTGCACCACCAGCTCGGGAATGTCGCGCAGCCCGGCCAGCCGGTAGAACTCCATGTTGGGGTTCAGCATGCGCCCCGTCACCGGGTCGAGGACCTTTTCCTCATAAAGCGCGTAGCTTATGCCCATGATGAGCGCGCCGTAGCACTGGCTCTCCGCCAGCTTCACATTGATGATCAGGCCGCAGTCCTGCACCGCCACCATCTTGTTCACTTTGACGATGCCGGTCTCGGTGTCCACGGAGACGTCGGCCATCTGCACCCCGCCCACGCCGCTATTGATCAGGTTGCCGGGGCCGGGATTCTTGCCGGTCACGCTCACCGGCATGGCGCCCAGCTTGGCGCAGGCCTGCTTCCAGCTCAGCGCCTTGCTATGGTCGCTCTTCACCCGCACCGTGCCTTCCTTGGCTTCCAAGTCACCGGGTTGAGCGCCGAGCACGGGCGCCACCTTGGCAAAAAGCTGGTCCAGTGCCATCAGCGACGCGCGCCGCGTGGAGGAGCTGACGCCCCCAATGGTCGTGCTGCCGCCCGAGCCGCCGTCTGGCGGGTACATGGTGTCCCCGATGTTCAGGCTGATGGCATTCATCGGGATGCCCAGCGAGTCCGCGGCTACGATGAGGATTGCGGTTCGCGTTCCTGTGCCCAGGTCCTGCGTGCCCAGCTTGATGTCCACCGAGCGATCGGGATGGATGGTCATCATGCAATCGCCGGCATGGCCGCGCCCGCCCCAAGTATGCATGGAGAGGCCGACCCCGCGTTTGACTGGACCCTCGGCCTTATCGCCGCGCGGATGCCATTTCTCCTTCCAACCCATCAAGTCGGCGGCGATGGGGAATTCTTCCTTATAGATAGGCGCGCGCGGCCCCGCTATTTCCAGGTTCTTGGTGAAGAACTCCAGCGGGTCCATGTTGAGCTTGTGCGCCAGGTCATCGAGCGCGCACATGGTGATGACCGCCGCTTGCGGATGGTTGGGGGCCCGCCAGGCCCGCGCCGGGCCCTGGTTGGTGCGCACCGCGGTGTGCTGCTTGCGCTGGTTGGGAACTTCGAACACGTAGGGAATTGGCGGCGAGCCCGCTCCCGCCGGGCCGCCCGTGCCCCAGGAATTCGACTCCCATGCCACCACCGATCCGTCACGCTTGGCACCTACTTTGACGCGGGCGAATGCCGAGGGGCGCGAGCCGCCAGTCATCAGTTCGGAATCGCGCTCCAGCATGTACTTCACGGGCTTGCCGCCGGCACTCTTGGAAAGCTGCGCCGTGGCAATGCCCCAGCGGTCGGGCGAGAACTTGCTGCCGAAACCGCCGCCAACGTTGTCCTGGTGCGCGCGCACATTGCCGGCGGGAATATTCAGCGCCTGTGCGTATTGTCCTGGCAGGCCGGAGACGCCCTGCGTGGAGCAGTGCACGAAAAGGTGGTCGGAACTCGGCCATTCCGCCGCGGAGCCGTGCGTTTCCAGGCAGCAGTGCGTGATCACCGAAGCTCCGTAAACTCCTTCGGAAGTCACCTCGGCGGAGGCAAATCCCTTGTCCGGGTCGCCTTGCGTCTGCGCCGCCATCTTCTGATACGGCGGGCGCTGCTGGTTGGCGGCTTCGGGATGGTAAGGCGCCGCTTTCAGCGCGCTGATCACGCTGTCAGGAACGCCGTAGCCTTTCAGTTCCTTCACCATGTCGTCGGTGACCTGGAAGGCCACGCCGTCCTTCTGCAGGCGGCTGATGACTTGCGCCTCCGGAACCTGGTTGCTGAGTGCGTCGTCCAGGTCGTCCTCGCTCATCGGGCCGGGAGGTCCTTCCCCAGCGCCTGGCGGCGGTTCCGCATCGGAAACGTTGTGCGGCAGCACCTCGTATTTCACCTGGATGGCACGAATGGCATCTTCCGCCGTGGGCTCATCCACCGCGGCCACGGCGACCACATCGTCGCCCTGCCACAGGATTTCCGTTCCCGCCTTCTGCACCACCTGCACCGCTTTTACGCCCGGCATTTTTTCCGCCGCGCTGGTATCAATGCTGGTGACGCGAGCATGAGCATAGGGGCAGCGCAGCACTTTGCCGAAGAGCAGCCCTTTGGGGTTGTAATCGTAGGTGTACTTGGCTCGTCCGGAAGCTTTCGGTGGGCCATCCACGCGGCTAATGCGCTTGCCAATCAGCGTGCGTTCCGCCGGCGCCGGCCATTTGTATTCCGCCATGACGTTACGCTCCCTTCGTGCCGGACATCTGCGCCACCACTTCGCGAATGCCCTTGTAGGTGCCGCAGCGGCACAGGTTGCCGTT
>JAMXLI010000033.1 GCA_024281115.1 Terriglobales bacterium
TGTGGCAGGAAAGCGCATGGCTGTTGGAGCCGATACTCCACACGTGCAGGTCGTGAACATCGTTCACCCCGCCGATGGAGCGGATGGCCTGCGCGATGTGCGGGAGCTCCATGCCGCGCGGCGTGCCCTCGAGCAAGATATTGAGTGTCTCCCGGACGATGCCCAATGACGACCACAAGATGAGCGCCCCAATCCCCACCGAGAGCGCGGGATCAATCCAACTGTGGCCGGTGAGCAGGATGGCCCAGCCGCCGACGATTACGGCCGCGGTCGAGAGCGTGTCCCCAAACATGTGCAGGAACGCGCTACGGATATTCACGTCACGGCTGGCGCGCAACAGCAGCCAGGCGATGACCCCATTCATCACCACGCCGGCGGCCGCCACCCACATCATGGTGCCGGGGTGCACCGCGACGGGCGCATGGATGCGCCGGAAAGCCTCGTAAAAGATAAAGAACGACAGGACCACCAGCGCGGCAGCGTTCACAAAAGCCGCCAGCACGCCGGCACGGTCGTAGCCGTAGGTCTTGGTGGAGCTGGGCGGGCGCGCCTGCAGGTACACGGCGATCAGCGACAGCAGCAGTGCCAGGAAATCGGAGGCGTTGTGCCCGGCCTCGGAAAGCAGCGCCAGGCTGTGGGCGCGCATCCCCGCCACCAGCAGCAAAACGATGTAGGCCAGCGTGAGCAGCAGGGAAAATTTCAGGACGCGCGACGGGCCGGTCTCATCGTGGTTGTGACCGGCGTGGGAGTGCATGCTTCCAGTCTAGCCAGAGCGGGACGCCGGTTCAACGGGCGAAAGCGCAGCTCGCAACCGCCCCTCACCCGGCAACAGCGAACGAGAGCGGGCGCTGCTCGCGCAACGAAATGCCTTCCAGCTCGAGCAGCCGGCGTTTAAGGTCAAGACCGCCCCCGTATCCGCCCAGCGTACCGTCGGAGGCGAGCACGCGATGGCAGGGCACAACAATGGCGATCGGGTTGTCATGGTTGGCCATGCCCACCGCTCGGAAGCCGCGCGGGCAGCCCACTTCGCGGGCGATCTGGGCGTAGCTGCGGGTCTCCCCATAGGGAATGCGCAGCAGCGCGTTCCAGCAGCGCTTCTGGAAGTCCGTTCCGCGAAGTTGCACCCGGAAGGTGAATTCGCGGCGGCGGCCCGCGAAATACTCCTGCAACTGTTGGGCGTAGGCCCGGGTGCGCTCCGGCGCCTCCTGCCAGGAGGCACTGCGAAACTGCGGCGCGCGCGGCGGGAATGCGCCGCGGTCGAATTCCAGCAGGACCAGCGCATCCTCGGTTGCCGCGAGCAGCAGCGGCCCGGCAATCGTGTTCGGTATGCGGGAGTAGTAGAGCGTTTCCATGGTGGTCAGAATTCTAACCGGGTTCCCGTGAGCAGTGGCGGAGGCATGGATCCGCCGGGAACATGCGCCGGCAAAACAAAGCCCCTTGCCGAAGCAAGGGGCTGGGGAGAGGGTTCTACTCTTCGCAGTTACTGTTGCGGTTGCGGCGGGGGCGTCTGGCCTTGCGCCGGCTGCGCGGCAGGGGTGGTCGTGCTGCTGCCGCCGGAGTTCGCGCTCAGTTGCTCCAGGTCGTTCTTCAGCAGGCTGATTTCGACGCGGCCGCCGCTGATGCGCTTGGCTTTCGCGCCATTTTCACTGGCAGCCTGCACCGGAGCGTTCCCCATGCCCAGCAGGTAAATGCGATACACGGGGATCTCGTGGTTCAGAACGAGGTAGCGGACCACCGACTCCGCCATGCGCTGCGAGTTCGCGATGGCTGCCTGCCCGCGGCCGGAAGCGAAGCCCTGCACCTCGATCACGTAGCCGCGCTGGTTCTTCAGCGGCTCCGCCATCTGGTCCAGCGCTTCCTTGGCGCGCTTGCTCAGCATGTTCTGGCCGGAGCGGAAGCGGATCTCAGTTTGCGTGGTGGGCTTGTACTGGTCGATGTTGCTGACCACGTTCTCCACCGTGCCGATCCGCGTGGCGGCCTGCTGCGCCGTCTGGTTCGCCTGCTGGGCGCGGTTGCCTGCATCCACGGCGTGCTGGTCGGCTTCGTTGGCCTTGGCCGTGGCCTGGCGTATGCCTTCCTGCGCGCGCGCGTCCACGTCCTTGATGTTCTTGGAATTCTCTGCCGTGAGTTCGTCCAGTTCGTTCACGCGATCGCGAACGGGCGCCAATTGCCGTTGCACGTATTTCTTGCGGGCGAAGGGGTTCAGCTTGCCCCAGAAGCCCTGCTTCTTGTCCACCACCAGGGGCTGGTGCGCGCCCGAGGGCGTGGTGGCCGCCTGGTTGCCGCTCGCGGTCGGGGTGGTTGATGTCGCCGCCGGCGGCGTGGTCTGGTCGGATTGCGCCGCAGGCGCCGCTTGCGTAGCCGGCGCCGACTGCGTGCTGGCGCCGCTGTTGGACTGATCGGAGCTGTTCTGCTGCGCCAGCGCCGGGACCGCCAGGACCAGGGCCAGCAGCAGCGACATCCCTACACGATTCTTCATTTTCGAAATCCTCCGGTGAGAGCCTACCGGCTCCTTGGCCACGCTCTGCAGCGTGGGGTGTTGCGTTCCGCGCTGACCATGGTTTCGGCCAGCCTCATCAGCCAGCGCACTGGTCTGGAACCTGGGAACAGGCCGCCTTTGCAGGCGTGCCCGGGTTCAGCATAATCATGCGGAGTGCCAAACCGGCGCTTCCGCTTGCTGCCTAAGTCTCTGAACTGCAACAACATGGTACTACCAAGAGACCGCCTCGCGCACGCAAGTCTTTGTCCCAGAGTAATTTTGTTAAACCCTGATATAAAACTTGCGCTGGAGTTCCGTTCGGCCGCCTGGCATGTTTCCCCTCCGGCGTTTCCACGTGACCGACAACCTGGCACCTGATGGAAGGACCCAGAACACAGCGGGCGCCGCAGTTCCTCCCGGCAACTCAGGCATCCGCGGCTGCCGCAGACCGAGCTAAGCCGGGGCCGGCTTCTTCCCAATCCACCAGCCTGATTGGACCGATCAGCACGGTCCAGGAGAGCGCGCCGAGGACGCCGACGACCAGCATGATCACGAAAGCACCCAGCATGTGGCCGGTGCGCTGCAGGACATACCCGGTGGATGCGGAGACGGCCACGCCCGCCAGATTACCGACGAAATTCTGAATCCCCGTCCAGCGGCCTGACGCCTGCGTTCCCGCCAGAATCTGGGCGATGGCCCAGCAGTTGGAGCCTGCCATTCCCAAAACCACCGTCCCCAGGATGAGCGCCATCACCGTGAAGCGCGGGCCGGCGACTGCGCAAATCATGTAGAGGCCGCCTGAACCCAGGCAGCCAATGGCCATAAAAGTTTTGCGCGACAGCGTGGGGGATGCGCCCGAGGCGATCCATTGGTCGGAAAGCCAGCCGGCCAGGGGCGCCGAGAGCGCCAGGGCGGCGAAGGTCACGCCCTCGATCGCCGCCATGCGGTTCATGGAAAAGTGGCGCTCCCGCACCAGGTAGTAGGGTAGCCAGGTGATCAGGAAATAGAGCGGATAATTACTGCAGAACTGGCCAATGGAGGTGCCCCACAAGTCACGTTGCCGGAGAACGAAGGAAAACGGGACAGTGCGGCGGGCAACTCCAGAAGCCTTGCCACGAGGCATCCAGCGAAGCCAGGGCGCGAGCCAAAGCAGGGTCACGCACCCCAGAGTGATGAAGAACGGGCGCCAGCCATAACGCGCCATCAGGGTGCCGCCGGCGACGCTCCCAATAGCCGGGCCCAACGCCAAACCGCACGTAATGGCGGCATTGGCCAGCCCCCGGTGCTGTTCGGGAAAGTGCCGCGCCAGGATATTGGAGTAGGAGGGATAGGCGACCGACTCTCCCACGCCGAGCACCAGCCGCACGGCAAACAAGACAGCAAAAGCGTGCACTATGCCGGTGACAGCGGTAGCACACGACCACAGGAAAAAGCCGGCCGCAATCACCCAGCTCGCATCATAGCGGTCCACCAGCCAGCCGGAAATCAGCTGAAAGCTAGCGTACGTCCAGAAAAACGCGGAAAAAAGAAGTCCAAGCTGGCTGGCCGAAATGCCCAACTCGTCCTTGAGCATGGGCGCAGCTAGAGAGAGATTCACTCGGTCGATGTAGTTGATGAGGACGGAAAGGGCCAGCAGGACCAGCACGCGCCAGAGATGGCGGGACAGCGAACGTTCTCCCAAGCCGGGCCTCCGGCGAAGAGGGAGATTGTTGCACGCTAGCGCAGGTCAAGCGAAGTGTTGTTTTCTATTGTCTGGCGGATGACGGAGTCCGACTCGCGGAGCGGGTGGCGCTCCGCTGGAGAAAGAAGCGGGGGAAAACCCTTTCCCCCGCTTGGCTGGGCCACGCACGCTTGCGTGGGCCAGGGGCGAACGCGGCGGTTTCTCCGCGTTGTTAGTGGAACATCCAGCCTTCTCTAGTGCGAAGGCTGCTCAAGCAATCCCTGGGAACGCGAGAAAAGGTAGGCGGAGCCGGCAGCGGCCAGGCATCCCACGCCGATGGCCAGCAGCAGCGTTCCCAGGAAGAGAAATCCCTCGGCCGAGTCCCAGATGCGGTTGCGCAGAAACAGCATGGCCACGCCTACGATGGTGAAGACGATGCCACACTGCAGGCCGGTGAGGATGCGGCTGAAAGCGCTGCGATGCTCAATGAAAGCGGATTCCAGGAAACGCTTGCCTTCGCTGGTCTGCATGTACGCCAGCAGCTCCGGACTGGAGCCAAACCGGTCCAGCAGGCGCATCTGCACCTGGGCCTGCGCCTGCGCCGTGCGCCAGCGTCGCAGGCTGGTGAATACGACCCAGACCATGAAGCTGATGCTTCCGAAAAAACCCACAATGGGAACTAGCTCGTTCATCTTTATTCTCCTCGCGCTACGGGGCTATACGGGAGGATGGGCAGCGGAGTTCCGGGAAAATTGAGGGCTGCGGCCGGCGCTCCCCTTGTCCTTGGCTTTCCTGTGCATCTACCATTGGCGCTTCAACAAGCCTTGAGGAAGCTCATGCCTAAGATTCAACGCGCCATTCT
>JAMXLI010000034.1 GCA_024281115.1 Terriglobales bacterium
CCCTGGTACTTCCCACCCGGCCCGTGCAGTCGCACGTAGGCGAAGTCGGCGGTAATCTCCAGCGGCGCGCGATAGCCAGCCAGCTCGTATATGCAATAGGCGGCATTGTACTTGCGCAGAGTGTCCAGGACTTCGGCCGTATTCCAGCTCAGTTCTCGGAACTCGAAGGTGTAGAGGTGCCGTCGCGGCAAGATCGCCAGCAGAGCCTCCAGGCGTCCCGGGTTCACCTTCCATTTAGGTGGAAGCTGGAACAGAATGGGCCCGAGTTTCGCGCCCAGAGCCTCCGCTCGCGGCAGGAAATTTTCCAGCGCGTTCTCCGGCTCCTTCAGCTTCTTGTTGTGGGTGATAAAGCGGCTGGCCTTCACCGCGAAGACAAAATTGCTGGGCGTCGCTCGCCGCCAGCACTCGAAAGTACTGCGATCCGGCAGGCGATAAAAGCTGTTATTGATCTCAACCGTATCGAAGTGCTGCAAATAAAACGGCAACATTTTCGCGGAAGCCAGCTTCTCCGGATAAAACGGCCCACACCAGTGCTTGTAGTGCCAGCCCGATGTACCGATGTGGATCGATCCCATATAGGCGAAGGTGAAACCCTGCATGAGCCGGCGCCCATACCGGGCTGCCTCCGAGCCGGTTTTGCCCCACCCGGTTGGCCCCGCTCTACCGAGAGATGCGCGAACGGGTCCCCGGGCCTTCCTCAGCTTTACCTAATCGGTGGGCGGCGAGGGGGCGCTGACGTCTTCCGGGAAAGACTTGAACTCAACCGCCCGGGAGCGCGCGGTGGGATTGCCGCGGGAATCACTGGCGTGCTCGGTCAGGGTACCTTTCAGCACATAGTAGCCCTCATCGTTGGTGCTCTTGCCGGTGCCCCGCCCGGCTGTCCCCTTGAATTCAAACCAAACGCCATGCACCTCTTCGGTGGTAAACGCCAGACTGCCGTCGCGCAGCGAGCCTTGCTTGATGAAGTGGTCCAGAAATGCGCCGCGATCACTCTCCAGTTCCCCGTATCGCGATATGAAGCCCGTGAGCTTACCGCCGTCGTCCGTATTGATCTGCACAAACTCACCTTCCTTGAGAAAGGTGTACATACCGGAATAATCGGGCTTCCCTGACGGCTGGGCGGAGGGCGCTGCCTGCCCAGCCAGAGAGCAAGCCAGCGCCAATGTGAGAATAAAACTGCAAATGCTTGTCATGGAAGGCCCATTTTAACCACGCTACTGCGACGATGGAGACTCAAAATCAGGGCGTTCGCGGCTATAATCGGTGCTTCTGCCCTCGGTTGGGTGTCCATGGCCAGTCTCGACCAGCCCAGTGTCCGGTCCACGGCCCCCGCTTCTTCCCCAGGCATCCAACTGCTGCTTGAGTTGCCGCCACGTCTCCCCGAAATTTTGAGCAATGCGCGCGCGGCGTTGCGCATGGGCGCGCCGCCGCGGTCCGCCTGGGAACTCGAGTTTTCCAGTCCCGATGTCCGGCGGAGCGTGCTGGTCCGCGGAGGTCTGCCGTGGGCCGCGCTGTTGCAGTCCGCGATCCTTCACATTTTCGTGATCGGCACGGTGTGGACGCTCACAACGGCGTGGCTGGACCAGCAGGCCGCACTGCGGCACAGGCTGGTTGCTAACACCAGGCTGACGTACTACCACGTTTCCCCTTACCTGCCTCCGCTTGAAAGCGAGGACCGGCCGGCCCCTGCTGCCCGTCACGGCGATCCGGCCCGGGCAGCGCAGCCCATCGTTTCACTGCCGCGCCAGCCCGACAATACCCGACAAACCATCGTCACTCCTCCCAGGCTGAAGCTCGATGCCGACGTCCGCCTGCCTAACCTCGTGGCATGGACACCCACCCCGGGGCCCGTGCCTGTAACCGGCACTGTGCGGGCCAGGCTTACTTTGCCGGTGTTGCCCGCGGACGTGATTCCGCCACCGGTAAACGTGCGCTCCGTCGCACGCCGGAGACCGGATTTTCCAGCCAGCGCGCCCGTGCCCCCGGCCGCCGAGGCTGCTAATTTGCGTTCGCGACTGCAAACGCCACAGCAACCCGGCGCCGAGGTAATCGCGCCACCCGTCTCGCCTGACTCCCTGCGGCCGCTGGGGACGGTGAATCTGGCACATCTGGAAGTTACGGTCGCTGCTCCCGCGTTGCCTGCCCCTGCGCAGCAGACAATCGCCACATTGGGCATGTCGCGACGCGCCTCGACCTCCGGCGGACTTGCGCCCCAACCGGTTGGCCCCCCAGTCAATGCTGGAGCGGACCAGAACCTGGGATTCGGCTCCCCTGCTGGACAGATGATCGCGCTGAGCTTGCGCCCGGAATTGCCCAACGGCCCGATTAGCGTTCCCGAGGGCAACCGCCGCGGCGTGTTCGCCGCCACTCCGGAAGGGCACCCCAACGCCGCCGGAACGCCCGAGATCGCGGGTGGCGGTCCGGAGAACGGCCTTGGGGGCACCGGCCACGCCAAAGGAGGGCCGGAGGGGATTTCGATTGGGCACGGCGGCCCGGTGCCTCCTGGGCCAGTGGTGGCAGGCAATGGTTCCGCTAACGCCAGCCCCGACTTCAAAACCTTGCCCAATTTGATGGCTATGTCGCGCAGGCCCAGCCTGAGCGAGATCCCGCGCGCCTCCACGCCGCCCCGCGCCGAGGTTCCAGCCGAAGAAGCGGCGGTTTTTGGTCCCAAACGTTTTTACTCGATGATGCTCAATATGCCGAACCTCAACTCTGTGTCCGGCACCTGCATCATTCGTTTTGCCGAGCTGAATAGTAATGGCATGCGCGGCGACCTCGTCGCACCGGTGGCAACTGAGAAGGTGGACCCCGCCTACCCGGCGGAGTTGATGCACGATGGCGTACAGGGCACGATTACGCTTTACGCTGTCATTCGCAGCGACGGCAGCGTGGGCGAAGTTCGCGTGCTGAGCGGAGTTGACGACCGTCTTGACCAGTACGCCCGCGATGCCCTGGTGCGCTGGCGCTTTCGCCCGGCCACCAAAAACGGCAATGCGGTTGCCCTGGAAGCGGTGATCCGTATCCCGTTTCAGGCCCGGAAGCCGGGCTTATAGACTGGATCAGACGCCCGCGGCGGCCGCTCCCAAGCCTTTTTCCTCCAGATAGTGGTGGACGGCGGCATTCGTGCACACTTCGTAGTAGGGAGTGTTCGACCAGCCCATCAGGGAAAGATTGCGGAGGTTCATTACGGGCACGCGCCCTTCGCGTATCACAATGGGGCGAAAGCTTCCCCCGGGAAGCGCGGCCAGCCCGCTGAACAGCCTTACCGGCTCGTTCTCCCAAAGCCGGGGCAGGCGCATTTCCTGCGCCTCGCGCAACGAAATCTCCTGCTGCAGGCGGGCAAACGCGGTGGTGCTCAGTTGGATTCCTCCCACGTTGTACAGCACGGGAGCGTCGTCTATTCCCTCCAGTTCGTCCGCGCCAGCCAATTGAAACAGGTAAACGCTGAAGGGGCCGCCCAGCGGCATCACCCGGCGCGCGATCCGGCTGCATGCAGACAAGCGGTCGCTTTCGTTCAAAGCGTCGGAGATCATGATGCGCGTTCCCCCATCCACCAGGTAGGTGGGCGATGCCTCCTGGTAGGCGATGCCGATGCCCAGCTCCAGCCCAGGCAGGCCCGCCTGCCGCGAATTCTCGTTATGGGCGCGCACGATGTTATGGATTTCCCGCGCCAGCAGGCAGGCGCGCGAGACGATAAAGTTACTTTCTCCCTCGCGCTCCAGCAGTGCCAGGATGATGGCATCGCCCTCGATAAAGACCTTGGTTGCCCCATAGCTGGCCAGCAACTTGTTCACCGGGTCGTAGAAGTTCAGCGTGAAATGGGAGGCGGGATTCAGTCCCCGTTCCGATAGGGCGCGGGTGAGGCGCGTCGAATCCCGGATGTCCGCCTTGATGATTACGTGTCGCACAATCTTTTCTTCCGCGGGCCTGTGCTCGTCGGGAAGCACAAACTCGTACAGAAGCCCGTTGAGAGCGGACATTTGCCGCACGCGCTCGCTGCTGGCCAGGTTCACCGTATCCAGGGCGGAATTGAGCGCTTCCAGCCGGCGCAGGTCGCGGTGGTAGCGCATAAAATCGGCCAGAAACCTGCCCGCGATCTTGGCGCGGTCCGCCTGCCGCAAGTTGCTTACCCGCCGCGCGGCATTGTTCAGGCTGGCCGCGGACAAGCGCCCATGATCGGCAATCAGCTTTTCTACTCGCGACCGCTCGGGGCGCGAGATCAGCGCATTCTTGAGCTGCTGCGCGTTCAACGGCGGGCAATATTCAGCGAGCAGCGGCACCGCCTCGTAGGATGCGACGACGTAATCCATCACCTTCGCGGATTCCAGCAGGTCCAGCCAGCCTTCCAGGAGCGCGCGCTGCGATTTCCCGCGTGGCGAAGACTCTTCCGGGGCGCCGCCGGCCACCAGTTCCTGCGCGTTTTCCGGCGCGCTCAGGATGCCGTCGAGGACCAGATCGTCATCCCCGGCTACCTCGGCCGTCACCAGGAACGAACAGGCGATCTCGCGCATGGTGGCAAACCGGTCGGCATCGCTTTCCCGGTTGCCCAGCATGACGTAGTGCTCTGCGTTCAGGTAATCGTCGCGCCCGTCGTCGGTAAAAACCAGCCGGTTCATGAACAAGTCATAGCTGGTATTGGCGGAATCGCCGAACAGGGACCGCCGCATACGGCTGAGATGCTGTTTCTCGACGTCGCGCAGCGATTCAAACAGCTCCTGACCTACCCGCCGCAGTACGCGCCGCTTCCCCACCAGCAACGCGCCCACCTGTTCGCGGATCTGGAGCGCATTCTGCAGGCGCAATACTTCCGCTTTTTTCTGTACCGTGCGGCAGCGTTCCAGAACCTCCGCGAACTGCCCGCCCAATTCCAGGCGCAGGAACTTGAGCACAGCCAAACGGGCCAGCAGGTCCACGCAAAGATTCTCGCGTTCCTTGGCGCGGTTCAGTGCTTCCAGAAGCAGGTCGGCCAGCGCTTTCTGGAAGTCCCCCAAGCCCTGCTTTTCTTCGGGCGTTCCTGCCCGCTGCAGCCCTACGCCGCGCCGGGGCGCCGGCTCGCTGGTCAGTAGGTCGGTAACGTTGCCGTGCTGGGCGATGCGCCGCGCCACATGGTTGCGCGTGATCTCGCAAAAACGTGGACTCAAGTAAACATCGTGGCGCAGGTTATCAACGCCGCGGGCGAGGCCTTCCAGCGTGAGGGCGGGAAAATACGTGGTGAGATTTAAATGGCGCGCGGACCCGGCGAGGTTGCCAAAACGTAGGATCGGGATGCGCGCCATTGAACTGCGTCCGAATCGACTCCCTAGGGCGCGAGCCGCCCGGATTGCAGGAATGCGTGCGCCTCGGGCGCGGCCACGGCCTGCTCAATGGTCGGCTCGTTCAGGCAGGCTGACCTTGCCTCCAGCTCCGGTTGCTTGTCCTTCATGCCCGCCTGCTGATACGCCTGCGCCAGCAATTCGAGCGACAGAGGATCATTCCGATCTTCTTCCAGGTGAACCGCGGCCTCGGCCGCCTGTCCCTTGGCCAGCAGCGCGGCGCCCATGGCGGCGTGATACGCGCGTTGTACCACCTGGCTGCGGCTGCCTTCCGCCAGCTCCTGCAACTGCCGCAGCGCCGGCTCCAGGACCGCGTTGTTACCCGCGCGCGCCGCCCGACCGGCGCGCACGCGCAGAATCCTGGCCTGCTCGTCTTTACGATCGGCAGCCGCGATCGTGTGGGCTTCGTCCAGCGCCTGTTCCGCGGAGCGCAGCGCCTCCATTGCCTGCTCGAATTGGGGCTGATACCAGGCCATGCGGCGGTTGGCTTCCGCCTCGATCCGCGCGTAGTTCTTCGCGTGCGCCTCGTGCGCGACGGCGCGAAATGCCTGGTCCGCCTCCACCAGCCGGTGCTCCCGGACATAGGTTGCGGCCGCATGCATCTCATACTCCAGCCGGTCGGAGTCGGTTTCCGCCTTCTGAATGGCGCGGGCGTATTCCTGGCGCGCGGAATCCTCCTCTCCCATCAATGCATAGGTGTCCGCCACGCCCAATTGCGAGCTTACGAACTTCGGATCGAGCTTCAGCGCCGCGCGGTAATGTTGCAACGCGCCCTGGAAGTCTCCTGCGTGGCGCAGAATTTCCGCATAGGAGTCCTGCGGGTTGGGACTCCCCGGCTCCAGCGCCACGTAGCGTTCCATCATTGCAAAGGCTTTGCGAAATTGGCCGCTGTAAGCGTAGGCGTAACCCAGCTCGTTGATGGCTGCCGGATAGTCGGGATAGGCGGCCACAGCGCGCTCCAGCAGCATCTCCGCCTGTTCGTACCGTTCCCGCGTCACCAGCCAGCGCCCTGCCAGGAACGTCACCCGACGGTCATTGGGATACATCGAGAGCAGGTCGTTCATGGCGGCAATGCCGGGGACCACCTCGCCCGCGCGCACCCCCACGATCCAGCTGATCAGCAGGCGCTCGCCCGGGCTTACTTTCCGGGCCAGGTGCTGCGCCTGGTCAAGTGCCCGGCTTTCCTCGGAAGGATCGGTCGTCAGGTAAGCGAGCAAGACCAGCGCCTGGGCGAATTTCGGGTCTTCCTGGATAGCGGCGCGATAGCCGTCGACGGCCTGTTCCGTGCGCAATGCCTCCAAGTCTACCCAGGCGTGCTCAAAAAGGTTGCGGGCCGGCCGCGACCGGGAAGTAATGGGCAGGTGGGCGGAAGCCGCGTTTGTGCGTGCCCACGCGGGGACAACCGAGAACAACACCGCCAGTACAAAGACTAACGTAACGGCGCGATGCAAGCGCATTCAGCCCTCGGCGTGCAGATATGGGTCTTTCTGCCGGACGGTAACATGTTAAGCGCAGCCCGCCAACGTTACATAAGTCATAGCTTTCGCCGCACACTCCGAAGAACGAACTACAGCAAAAAAGGCGGCGCAGCTCCCGCCACGCCGCCCTAATCCGTTTCTCTCAATCTGGCCCGCGACCGCGAGCCCTAGTTGCGCGACCCTCAACCCGCCTTGAAATCGGGCACCCGCTCGTCGGGACGGAACAGGGGGAGCGCCCGCGCAGACGCTCGCTGCGCCATCTCGCGATTGAGTTGCTCCATGTCGCTGCGCAGCCATCCCACCGAACTCAACTGGATTTCGCCATCCTGCGCCACCCAAAACAGAGTGGGAACGTTGGTCAAGCCGTAGGCGTTCGATACCGGGTAGCTGGAGAGTTCGTCGAGCAGCACGGGGAAGGTGATGCCAAATTTGCGCATGAAAGCGAGGGTATCTTCCCGCCCGTCCTGCGAAACCCCCGCCACCGTGAACTCCCCGCGACCATAGGCCTGGTAGAGGCGTTCAATGAAGGGCAGCGCAAACTGGCAAACCGGGCAGCTGATTTTAAAGAACGCCAGCAACACGGGACCACGCTGCAAGGCCTCCTGCAGGGAAAAACTCTTGCCGTCCACCGTGGGCAGGGTGAATGCGGGCGCGACTGTACCCCCGTTCAGTGCTGTCATGGTTCGCGTTGTCCTCCCGTTTTCTATTGGATGATGCCGGCGCGACGAAGGATTTTGCGGGTTAATCCCGTAAGCGGAAGGCGTTGCAGATGGCACGTGCGGATCCATCTACCCTGCAAACCGCGCGGGCGGCGCGATCGTGTCACATGCACCAGGTAGTCGATGTTGGTGATCGAGTGCCGCAGGCTGAACTCCGTCCCCTGCTGGCGCTCACGCCCGGCAACTTCCGGAAGCTGCCACATGCCAGGCATCAGCGAGGCGTGGTGGGGACGCCGCTCCAGGAACACCTTGTCTGCGAGTGTTGCCAAGCAGCAGCTCACCTCGCGCTTCGTCCTTTTGCACCCAGGCCGGGCGGGGCTGCCGGCCCGCGTCGCACAAGCCCAGGAAATCGGGCAGGCAGCACACCTCGGCGCGGGCAGGCACACGGTTGCACCCAGCTCCATCATTGCCTGGTTGAAGTCGCCTGGTCGTTGGACGCATAGCAGCTGCTGCGCGCGCTCCCAGCACATCTTGCCCTGCTCGCCGCCGAACAGCCGCGAGACCACGCGTGCGACGTTGCCGTCCACCGCCGCTACCGGCTCACCGAAGGCGATGCTGGCCAGGGCTGCCGCCGTGTACCGTCCGATCCCCGGCAAGGCGCGCAGTTCGGCGGAGGACCGCGGCACCACGCCGCCTCGGGTCCGGCACACGATCTTCGCCGCGGCGTGCAAGGAGCGTGCCCGCCGGTAGTAGCCCAGGCCGCTCCAGGCCGCCAGCACCTGGCCGGCAGGCGCTCGCGCCAGCCGGCTCACATCCGGAAAACTCCGCACAAACTCGGTGTATCGTTCGCGCACCACTGCCACCCGCGTCTGCTGCAGCATTACCTCGGAAATCCAGATGCGATACGGGTCCTGGGTTTCGCGCCAGGGCAATGGCCGTCGGTGCAAGTCGTACCAGGCAAGAAGGTTTCGCCGTAGTCGCCGCAGAGACGCGTTGCTGAGCGATCGAGGCGTGAGAAGGCGTGGAGAAGACGCAGGAGTCATGGCAAACGCGCGGGAGCGATTTTAAGTCTGCCCCGCGCGCTCACTCAATTGTGAATCGCGGAATTTTCGTTTCCTTTTTGCTTGGCCTCCGCCGATTGGATGGCCTTCTCTAACGCGTCAATCTGCTGGTCCTTGGCGGAGAGCGTCGGGCCGCGGTTGGAGAGTGAATTGGTATACAGCCGCCGCAGAAATTCATTATTTTCGCTCGCCAGCTTGACCCGCAGCTGCTCGTATCGGGCCAGCAACTTCTCCCGATCCTTCTTAAGGGCATTCAGCATTTGGCGCGCCTGCTCGACCGTCCCATTCTCAAGCAGGCCATTCACCGTCAACTTCTTCCCCGAGGGCCGATCCGCCGGTTTGGCGCCGGCCGCGACGTTGCCGTCGGCTGTGCCGGAAGCAGGAGCAGCCGCCGGTGTGTCAGGAATGCCATGCGCTGCTTTGTAACGCCGGAGCGCATCGTCGTCCACCACCATGACCGCCTTCTTCTCCGGGCGCCGGCGGGCGACATCCGCCAACGAAACATCACTTGCCGTCTGCCCCCACCCAGTGGCACAGACGGACGCCAGGGTGAATCCGGCGAGAAAAATGGACTTCGACCAGGCTGTGCGATTCATGTTCCCTCTTTAGAAGCTGATGTCGCGAAAGCTCAACATCCGCGGCGGCTGGGTCTTATCCTGTTGCGGCAAAGCGCAATAATCGAAGTTGATGTTGGCGCTTCCGCCCAAGGTGTTATCCACATACGATTGCTGCCCCGCGATGATCGCCCCATACAGGTTCACCTTGTCGGAGCCGCCCCCGGTAAAGGAGATAACGCCCCTCACAATGATCAATCCGTAAAACTGCAGGCCGCCATGAATATCCAGGTTGCCGTCCACTACCAGGACACCGTTGCCGACCGTACCGGAGGTCAACTGCACGTCGCCGGGAATGTAGGTCACCTGGCTGGCCATGTTTGCGGGTCCTGTGGGGCTGCTGGCAGGACTGGGAGGGAAGTTCGGCGGGACCCCGAATGTTCCGTTGGAATGAGTGCCACAGCTTCCTCCGGTGCAGGTCCAGCTGTAAGGGGCACTGGCGACGTTCACGGTGCCGGTGGCATTGCGGTACTTTGCCACGAGCGCGGGAACGTCCCAGGGCCAGGCGCCATTCTGGACGACCGGAGGCGTGGCGCCCGAGATCAGATCTTCCGATGCGTTGGGGTTATCCACGGTGCCCGCCGCGTAAATCGCGTAGTGACTCCGGTCGCATGTGGCTCCGCTGCGGTCGGTGCAGGTCGCATTTCCCTTGTTGTCCACCGTGCAGTTGCAGGTGCAGTAGTCGTAACCGTTGACGGTCAGCGAGCCGTTCAGATCCACATGGTCCTGCGAGTCCACCGCCCCCTTGGTCTCCAGGGGAGGATCGTTCGCCACCTCCATCTGCAGCATGCGCTTGGCCCCGTTCGTAGTCACGGCCAGCGAGGTGAGCGTGTAAACCGGCGACCACCCGGGGGGATCGCTGCCTATACCGGTCGAACAATTCGCCACGCCCAGGCTGGTAACGGGAAGCTCGTTCACCCCGTTCCAGCAGATCTGCGTGCCGCGCGTGCTGGTGGACGAGCTGCCGTTGTTGTAGTAAGGCGGAACATTTGCGTTGGATTTTTCCGTCACCCGCACCCACTTGTAACTCAATGCCGAGAAGGTATTGACCATGCTGGACGGCTTGTCTTCGCTCACCGGCGCCTGGAAATAGCGGGTTTGACCGCACACCTGCCCGACCGAGGTCAACTCGGTGCACAGTTCGTTGTCGTAGTAGGCGTTGGTGGAATCGGTGGGGGACACCGTGTCCGAGTTGCCCGCCGGGTTAGTGACGTACAGGACGGACGCATTGTTGCCCAAGGTAGCGCTGGGCGGGGTGACCTGGTGCGGCGCCGTGTTGGCCAGCGTCATGCGCTCACGCACACTTTGCAACCCGCCGTAGGCCGCAAAATAGGCCTGCTGCGACGAGCGGAAATTGTCGTTAACCCGTGTCTCCGTGTCTCCCAGATACATCAGGCCAATGGCAATTCCGGTCAGCAGAAGCAGCGAGAAGATGGTAATCAGCAGCGCAATGCCGCGTTGGCTCGCATGTATCGTACGCATACGCACCTCCGGACCCTAGTTGTTCAGCTTCACTAAGGCAGTCATCGGCACCACCGGCCGCACGTTGGTTTGCGCGTCCTGGTTCCGCGCCATCAGGTTGATGGTGATCTGGATGGCCTTAATCGTGGCCAGGGTGGCAGTGTTGTTGACGATGTCCACCGGCAGCGACACCGCATTGCCATTGACATCATAAGCAGTGAAGATCTGGGCGCTTTTGTAAGCCGAGTAGACGGTGTCGTCAGCCGTCACCGTACCCGCGCCGCCGCCCACGGCGGTGTTCCCCGCCAGGGTCAGCGCCGCGCCCGCCGTGCCTACCCCCAGGCTGTTGACTATGTTGTCGATGGCCGAATTGAAAGTCGATGTCTGCGACATGGGGGCCGTGCTGTTGGCCTTAATGACGGCGCTGCGCTGCAAACTACAGGGGCAGCTGCTCGCGGTAGTAGCCGCGGCGCCCGTGTTGTCGTAGAGCTTGTAGTGCACGCTGTACACGTTGCCGTCGTTCGCGATATCGCCTTCAAACCAGAGTTCGGAGGGCGAAACCTTCACCAGCCCTACCGCCGCGCGTGAATCATTGGCCGTAGGCGTGCCCAGCACCCCGGGCGCATAAAGATTGGTCCCTGGAAAACCCGACTGGTGCAGTTCCCGGGTGATCTCGTCGATGGCTTCGCGCGCCTGCTGGGTGGCATCCACCTTGGTTTCCTGCGTGCGATAGATCTTCTGCGCGCTGTTGATGTAGCGGAACACCAGCCCCAGCACCACTGTGAGGATGGCAACCACGGCCAGCAACTCCACCAGCGAAAACCCCTGCTGCCTGACCCCGCACTTGTTCAGACTCTTCATTGGTCGCCTCACATGCCCGCAATGGTGCGCAGCGTGATGGGTTGCATGTACAGCAGCGCCTGGGTGGCGCCGGTGCCGCCGGCAATCGTGCTCTGCCTGGCGGAAACCGTGATCATGCGGGTGTTGCTCGTCATCGTGATCACGTTCCAGCGCACATCGTAGACCGCCCCTTGGCCGTTGGGACCGCAAGCCGTGTATTTCATGGCGTAATTGGCGGGCACCCCGGAATAAGCCTGGGTGAAATCCACGTTGCCGGTGGTGGCGTCGATGGACGCGCCCGCGCCCGGGCTGGCCGCGCCGGTGGTGGCCACCGTGTGCGCCGTGCCGGAGCAGTCGGTGACGGTCAACGTCGCATTGCTGTTCGCCGGCACGGCCGCCATCTGGTCGAGGACCGTTTGCGCCAGCATGGTTGCGGTCGTATCGTTCTTGGAGCGGCTGTTAGTCATGGCCGCCGTTCCGAACAACACCATCAGCCCCGCCATACCCACGGCTAAGACCACAATCGAGATCATCAGCTCGATCATGCTCATGCCGCGTTGTGCCTGGCGCCGCTCTGGCTTTGCGCTGTTTTGCATAGCTCAACCTCGAATCGCTAGTAATTCCATGTGCTGGTGTGGCTGTTCCATGTCCACACCTTCACTCGCCCCGCGGGCGAGACGGAAATTGCGGCCCAACTGCTGCCGCTGTTCTTGCTGTCCTGCAGGAAATAAACGAATCCCACCTGGTTGCCGCCGGCGTCCCAGTTGCTGCAGTTCGTGGTCACCACCACGCAGGGCAGCCCCCGGCCGTTAAACGACACCACCGTCCCGGCAGCTTGCGCCGTGAAGCCCAGCGTGGTCGCGTTGAGCGTGGGATTTCCCGAGCTGGGCAGGGTGACGTTGACGGGCAGCTGGATCATGCGCTCGCCGTTGTCCTGCGAGCCGTTGCCGTTAATGTCGATGTAGACCTGGGTGTAGGGCACGCTGTTTTGTGTAATCACCTGCGTGCGCACGGCGTAGGTAGCGTTGTCTTTCACAGCGCGCAGCCGCGCCCGCTGCACCAGACCGGCCATGTCCATGGCGCTGGAGCGCATCTTGTAGGTGTCAATGGCATTGAAAAAACTGGGCGCAGCCAGTGCCGCCACGATCAGCATCACCGAAGCAACAATCAGCAGTTCGGTCAGAGAAAACCCGGCTTGACGACGCATTCCTGTGGCGCTGCTCATGCCTCTACACCCTCAAAGCGCACTCTCCCTGCTGCGCACTGACGTCCGCGAGTGGCGGCAAGGATTGGGCGATCACTTGAGGCTATTGAAGCACTCGCACTGCCATGAGAGGTAGTAACGTAAGTCACTGAACAACAAGTCAGTTACTCATATTGGGGCGGGAGGGCAGGAAGGCTGCGCCAACTGCTGGCGTTTCAATTTGTTACGTTTTTGGAACCTGTCTTCCTGCGGCACGAACAGGGTTCAGTGGCCAGCCTCCGCCACCCGAGAGTGCGCGATGGCCATCCAGCCATGGCTGCCGTTTTGCCAGATAGTCATGCTTCGCAGCGGAGTGGAAGGAATGGGTAGTCCCCCCGAAGTACCTTGCAGCGCCAGCCTGCAGCTCACGGTGGCGTCACGGCCATTGGGCTGTACGTCGCAGTCGCTGAGCGTATACGCAGAGAGTTCAAGCGCCTTCAGGTGATCGAGCGTCTGTGCGCGGTCGAACCTTCCCGCCGCAGTCACGGCAACATAGGTCGCTGCCATGTGCTTTTCGAGTTCGGGCCAACGCTTGGCCTTCACATCGTCCCAGAACAAGCGCTCCAGTTGCTCCGCCCCGGTGGCTTGCGGCCAATGGCGAACGGCGCTTTGGCGCCAGACCGGGACCGAGCAACCGGCCAGGAACAAAGCCGTCACAAGCGCGCCGGTAGAAACGATGCGCATGCCGGCATTCTATTACAGGGAATTTCGCCTGCCGTTCGGGCTTACTTGCCGGGAGGCGGATTGTTGAGGCTGGGATCCGGAGTGCCCAGCATCATGTGGCTGAGCGGGCTGGGCATCTTTTCTTCCCACTCCTTCACTCGTTCTGGCTCGTGCTTATGGAAGACCCGCACCAGGTCGGGAAGAAATTCGCGTGTGATGTTGGTCTGCGCGGTGGAAAGGAGCGATCCACCCACCCGGCTCATGGTATCGGAGAAGCCGCGATCCTCGCGGGGGTAGTAGGCGTTGGTCAGGGAGCGCGCGAGCAGGGTTCCCAGCCACAGCGAGGAGTTGGGAGTGCTGCCGCCGGAATCAGATCGCGTCACCGCTACGCGAGTGGCGGCATACGCCGCGCGGCGCAAGAGCGAGTGTCCATCCCCCATGCGGAAGTATCGCGGGTCCTGGCGCAATGCGCTGGCAAACAGGAATGTCGAGAAGAAGGTTTGCGCTTCCCGGTCGGCCAGCAGCGCCCCGTAGCGTTTGCCGAAGCCGTTCATGCCGCCGCCGTAGCCTGGCCAGTCATCAGTCAATTGCGCAAAGCCGGCGTCAAAAGCGACTCCCAGGAACGTATAGGGAGAGTACGTCCGCCGCAAGAAGATCTGGAATTTATCGCCCGCGCTCAGGGGCTGATAGCCGCCGCTAGCCGTGGCGGGGGTTAACAAAATGGCTTCGTGGACGTTTCCCGCCGACGGTTGCGGCTGGGGGGCCTCCGGAAGGGCAGCCCTAATCGGATTTCCAGGCCGCACCTGGGCCTCGCACGGTTGCTCAACCCAGGGGTACAGCCCGGCCAAAACGACCAGCATGGCCGCTGTCCGGGTGCGCAATGGCGTGGCCCACATCATGGTCCCCAGGTTCGTCCGCACATCAGGTGCCAAAGCCTGTTTTGTAAGAAGTCGCCGGACAGCAAGGGTTTGTCCGCCAATATACCCCTAATCTGGTTTTCCCAGCCCCCGGGTATGCATATTTTGTACGTTGACCGGCGCAGCTTTGCCCAGCCATAATCCTCCTGCAAACATCCCTAAACCTCGAGAGTGGTGAAGCTTGCAACGCGAATCGCGCAAGAAGCCTGTTTTCAGCCGGCTCGGCCGCAAGCTGGACAAGGCCTTTACCCGGGCCGGCCGCAAGATGGAAGCCGCCGGGGAGCGCCTGCAGCAATCCCTCAAAGATGAGTGCTGGAGCGACGAGGCCGACCGCATGATCGCTTATCTAAACGATGAGGTCGTCCCCGCGGTTCGGGCGGGCTCTGGACGCGCGCTAAAGAAGGCGGCCAGGAAGCTTTCCCAGTTCGCCGACTGCCTCGACGAGCGCCGCGCCTGATGCCTCATCGCCTGCGTCTTCTCGCGCTGGTCGGGGTAGCGGTCTTGTTCACCGGATGCGGTCGGCACCGTGCGGTGCGCGCTCCGCTTCCGTCCCCGCCCGTCGTGGCGGAAACGCCTCCGCCCGCGGCATCGCCGGTGCCTGTCCCGCCGGCGAAGCCCGCCGATGAGCCCCTCCTGGTGGAGACTGGATTGGCGAGCTGGTACGGACCGCCGTATCACAATCGCCGCGGCTCAAATGGAGAGATCTACAACATGAACGCGCTTACCGCTGCCCATCGCACCTTGCCCCTGGGCACGCGCGTGCGCGTTATCAACGTCAAGACCGGGCACTCGGCGGTGGTTCGCATTACCGATCGTGGGCCGTTCATTCCCGGACGCGTGATTGACTTATCGTTGGCGGCGGCCAAGGCCGTGGATGTCTGGCGCGCGGGCGTGGCCCGGGTGAGGATCGAGGTGCTGGAGACGCCCGCACCCATCACCCGCGGCGGACGCTGGGCCCTGCAGATTGGCGCTTTCAGCGAAAAAGATGCCGCGCAGGAGCTCGCCGATCGCCTGCTCCGCCGCTACCACACGGCGAAAGTCTCGGAGTTCAGCAGCCC
>JAMXLI010000035.1 GCA_024281115.1 Terriglobales bacterium
GTAGGCGATTTCGCCTACGCCAGTGATGCCCACAGCCGCGTCGTATCTTTTGCCGCTGGCGCCGCGGACCACGACCGCGACACCAACCACCGCGTAGCCGGAAGCGGGGTGGGCGAATTTCTTATAAACCGTTCCCGCACCGGTGGTCTTGGGCACGCGAATTTCGGTGATGATTTCTTCCGGGCGCAGCGCGGTGGTGAACATGCCGGTAAAGAAGCTGCGCACGGGAATGACGCGCTCGCCGGATTTGCTGGCGACCGCGATTTGCGCGTCCAGCGCGAGCACCGCCGCGGGATAATCGGCGGACGGATGCGCCTGGGCCAGGCTGCCGCCGATGGTGCCACGGTTGCGCACCTGGATGTCGCCAATATTCTCGGCGGCCTGGGCCAGGAGCGGCGAAGAGGTGTGCAGCAACTGGGAAGCCGCCACAGTCGCATGCGTGGTCAGAGCGCCGATATTGATGGTGTCGCCGGCATCGCGAATGTAGTCGAGTCCGCCGATGCGGCCCAGGTCAATCAGCAGCGCGGGCTGGGCCAGGCGCAGCTTCATGGCGGGTAGCAGGCTATGGCCGCCGGCCAGCAGCTTGGCGTCTTCGCGGGAAGCCAGCAGGCTGATTGCTTCGTTCAGAGTTTTGGGCGATTCGTAGTCGAACGATGCCGGAATCATGCGGTCCTCCTGGCAGTGCGGGCGGAAGATTTATTGGCAGTTGCGGCGGCCGGCGGGGTTGCAGTGGTTATGGCGCGCCACACGCGCTCGGGTTTGAGCGGCATATCAATGTTGTTGACACCTAGCGGCGCCAGCGCGTCGCATACCGCGTTGACCATGCAGGGCGTGGAGGCGATGGTGCCGGCTTCGCCCACTCCCTTTACACCCATGGGATTGACCGGCGTTGGCGTGACCGTGCGGTCGAGGATGAACTCGGGAATGTGCATCGCCTTGGGCACGGCATAGTCCATGAGCGAGCCGGTGACCGGCTGGCCATCCTCGTTGTAGACCATTTCTTCGTAGAGCGCCTGGCTCAGGCCCTGGGCGATGCCGCCTTGCACCTGGCCATCCACCAGCAGCGGGTTGATGACATTGCCGCAATCGTCTACGGCGACGTATTTCTCGATTTTCGTTTCGCCGGTTTCGGCGTCCACCTCCACAGAACATATGTGCGTGCCGAAGGGGAAGGTGAAGTTGGAGGGTTCGAAGAAGTGAGTGGCTTCCATGCCAGGCTCGAAGCCGGCAGGAATGCTGCGGGCGGTGTAGGCGGCAAGGACCAGCTCGCCCCAGGACATGGACTTTTTGCTGTTGCCCTTCACGCCGACGCGACCATTGGCGATTGCAATCTGGTCGGGCTTGGCACCCAGGAGGTGGGCCGCCAGGGTGGCAATCTTGGTTTTCAGTTTCTGAACGGCATAGTAGATGGCGGTGCCGCCCACGGCAGTGCCGCGGCTGCCGAAGGTGCCGATTCCGTAGGGCACAGCCAGCGTGTCACCGTGGATGACGGTGATATCTTCCGGGCTGATGCCGAACTGGTCAGCCACCAGCTGGGCGAACGTGGTTTCCTGGCCCTGGCCGTGAGGCGAAGCGCCGGTGAGCACGGTGACCTTGCCGGTGGGTTCGATGCGCACGGTGCCACTTTCCCAGCCGCCGGCGGGAGTGGCGGCCGAGGGGCCGATGGCGCAGATCTCCACGTAGGTGGACATGCCGATGCCGTAGTACTTGCCCTGCTTGCGTCCGGCTGCCTGGCGGGCGCGCAGCTTGTCGTAGCCGGCAAGCTGCAGGGCGCGTTTCAGGCTCTGCTGGTAGTTGGCGGAGTCGTAGGTGAGCCCGGCGGCGGTGGTGTAAGGAAATTCCTTAGGCTGGGGGAAGTTCTTACTGCGGAACCTGGCCGGGTCGACATTGAGCTCGCGGGCGGCGCAATCCATGAGGCGCTCGATATCGTAGGCAGCCTCGGGGCGGCCGGCGCCGCGGTTGGCGTCGGTGGACATTTTGTTGGTGAAGACGCCTACGATTTCGCAGTCGAAGGCGGGAATTTTGTAGCAGCCGGGCAGCATGAGCGCGGTGAGCTGCGGGATGAGCGGCGTGAGCAGCTGGTGGTAGGCGCCCATGTCGGCCAGGATTCTGGCACGCAGGCCAAGAATGGTGCCGTCCTTTTTCAGCGGCAGCTCGAGGTAGTTGATGGTGTCGCGGCCGTGAATGGTCACCAGCAGGCTCTCGCGGCGGGTTTCGGTCCACTTGATGGGCCGGCCGAGCTTGATGGAGAGCCAGGGAACAACGCCATCTTCGGCGTAAACATTGAGCTTGCTGCCGAAGCCGCCGCCGACTTCGGGGGCGATGACGCGCACCGCGGTTTCGGGCAGCCCGACCATGAGCGCCACCTGAGTTTTGAGCAGGTGGGGAATTTGGGTGGAGGCCCAGATGGTGAGGCGGTTCTCGCCGGGCAGGTATTCAGCCACGATGGAGCGGGGCTCCATGGCGGTGGGGGCCACGCGCTGGTTGAGCAGACGCACCTTCACCACGCGGTCAGCTTTCTTATAGGCGGCTTCGATGTCGCCGCTCTTCATGGCGTGGGTAAAAGCTTTGTTGGTGCCGAAGTCCTGGTAGATAAGAGCGCTGTCCTTCTCCAGCGCCTTCTCCATATCGAGGACGACCGGAAGCGGCTCGTAATCCACCGCCACCATTTCGGCGGCATCGCGAGCGGTATACGGGTCTTCGGCCACCACGGCGGCCACGGGTTCGCCGACATAGCGCACGCGCCCCCTGGCTAGCGCCGGGTGCGGGGGAATTTTGAGGTCGGGCATCTGCATGGCGCAGGGAATCATGCCGAGACCTTCCAGGTCGGAAGAGGTCACTACGGCCAGCACGCCGGGGTGGGAGCCGGCCGCGTCGGTATTGATGGAAACAATGCGGGCGTGCGCATGGGGCGAACGCACGAAGACGCAGTGGGCGAGGCGAGGAAGCTTGATGTCGTCGGTGTAATGGCTGATGCCGCGCACCAGGCGCGGATCCTCTTTGCGCTTGAAGCGCTTGCCCACCCACTGCCCGTTGCCCTTAGTTTTGCCGTTGCTTTTTCCGTTGGTGGCCATGGATCACCTCGTTCAATCGGCGGCGCGCGCCGCGGCGCGCTGGCGCTGGTTCATCTTGAGGGAAGCCGCTTTCACGGCGTTGACGATGTGCTGGTAGCCGGTGCAGCGGCAAAGATTGCCGCCAATGCCGTCGCGGATCTCTTCTTCCGTGGGGG
>JAMXLI010000036.1 GCA_024281115.1 Terriglobales bacterium
ACGCAGGGCGCATTTCAAACACAAATGCAGTGCTGCACGCCGGAGACGGGTCCGTTTGGGAATGATGGGTTCGTCACCAAGTTGAGCGCGGATGGTTCACGCCTGTTGTATTCGACTTATTTCGGCAGCAGCGGGGGCGGGACTGTTTCGGGGATTGCTATCGATGCCGAAGGAAACGCATATATCGCTGGTGTGACCGCCAACAGGGACTTTCCAACCACGCCGGGTGCGTATCAGGGCACCATCGATGGCCTCTGTGCAAATGATCAGTTCAGTTTCACTTGCCGGTACGTGTTGGTAGCGAAGATTAACAATACCGGAAGTGCGTTGCTCTATGGCACTTACCTCGACGGCCATGGGAGCGAGACAGCGTCCGGCATCGCTGTCGATGCCTACGGAAACGCGTATGTCTCTGGGACGACCAGTTCGCTTGATTTCCCGGTCACTGCCGGAGCACTGCAACCTACTTGTCCCGTTGCATACGACGCCTACAACTGCTGGCAGATTGGATTTATTACAAAGTTGAATGCCACGGGTTCTGCGCTCATCTATTCCACCTACCTTGGTGGCTCCTCGATTCCCGCTTTATCCGCCGACAACTTTGCCACCGAGATTACTTCTATTGCGGTCGATGCACTTGGCCGGGCGTATCTCGCCGGTACCACCACACAGCCGGACTTCCCTGTCACTCCCGGCGTATTTCAGACGGTGTGCATGCCCGACGAATATCACGCCTGCATCAGCCCGTTCGTTGCGAAGCTCGCCGAGGATGGTTCGCGGCTGCTGTATTCGTCTTTCGTCGGATCAGGTTATGCCGCTGCGCTTGCAGTCGATCAGTACCAGCAAACGTATTTAGCTGGGGGGACCATATCACCACAATTTCCGGTTACCTCAAACGCGCCTGGTCGAACGTTGAACCATGGCGTAGTTTGTTCAGTTTTCTGCAGTGACGGCTTTGTCACAACGCTGAATGCAACTGGCAGCAAAATTGTCTACTACTCCACATTCCTTGGTGGATCGTACATCGATTTTGCGACCGCAATTGCAGTCGATCAACGGTTGAACGTGTATGTCGCAGGCTGGACGTATTCGTCGGACTTTCCGTTGACCTCGAATGCTTTGCAAAAGAACAACGTTAACGGGCCCCTGTACGGTACGTCAGCGGGATTTGTCTCAAAATTGGTCATTGCTGGTGATCTTGCGATCAGTGCGCAGGCAGACACGTCAACTCCAACACACGGAGGAAACCTTGTTTACAAGTTCGCGGTCTTAAACAAGGGACCCGATTCGTCTCACGCCGACACGCTCACCACAACCGTACCTATTGGTACGACATTTGTAAGCTACACATCGACCTCGGGAGGTTGCTCGCATCCACCAGTCGGCCGCTCCGGTGCGATCGTCTGCAAACGAAACTCGGACCTTTTGACTGGCCACTGGTGGGGGCCAATCACATTGACGGTTAGGGTGGCTGCTCCGCCGGGCAGAGTCGTCCCACAAAAGGCAACGGTTACCGCCGCTACTCAGGACCTGTATAGTTTAAATAACAAGGCCACAGTTCTCGTCAAGGTTCAATAGCGTATTGCCGCAGTGGAGCCCGAATGACTGAGGCGAGCGGCCGAACCCACAATTTTCGAACAAAATCGCGGCCATGCGTGCGTAGGGGAAGCTACCTCCATTGACACCTCTCGGTCCGAGCACAGTGGGGCGCTCTGGACCCCTCTCCTTCCCTCCCCCGTCAAGCCGGGGGGAGTCTCTACTGGAGTCCATTGCTGGCTTACGTATGGCGCCAGGTTGGCCTGTCTTGCGCCGTCCAGAGCTTGGCTGGCGTCCGCTTTTTTCACCCGATCGCTGAGAGCTCGTTCGCCTTCTGCATGGACGCTACTTCATAGTGGACGGATTTCGCGTCGTATCGCGACAGGTACTTCCTGCGCTCTTCCGGGATGACGGCGGTTTCGTAATCCGGTCCGGCGACCGCGCGGATCGCATCCAGCGACTCCCACAACATGATCGTGATGAATTCAACTTCGCTGCCTCCGAGATTTCGGCGCAGGAGGTAGCTGCCCCGGTAGCCTTTGACCTTGCTGATTCCCGGCAGAAGTTCGGGCTTCAGCATGCCCTCGTAGGCTTCGGCGTTCTCCGGCTTTGTGTACCCGTGCCAGATTCTAGCGATCACAAGCGCTCCTTCAGAAAACCTGCAGTGTGTTGATGGCCATCTACGCGCAAGCGGCTGCTGAGGTGGCGCTCCCTTACCCGAACAAGGGCCCGCTGGCAGAACCGAGGTCCACGCGCTTCTCACTTCTGGTCGGGCAGCGCCTTTATCTCGGCGATCACCAGCCCGTTCGAGCCGCCGCGCTGGTACGCCTTGCCGCTGGCCGCCACCTTCTTCCCGGCGAACGGAAGCAGCTTTTCGTTCTGCCCGGAAGACGGCGTAGTATCCGCAATGGGCCAATAGATGGTGCCATTGTCCGAGAGGATGACCAGCGGCGAGCCCGCCTTGGCGCAAGCCACGGCACATTCCCGGCTGATGGGTTTGCTCAGGTTCTTGGTAAACGCGCAAGCCGAATCGAGAACGTAGCCCCTCACGGTGACCGGCTTGCCCGCATCGCTGCCCACCGCCAGAACAGCTACAAGCAAAAGTCCCACAGTCGTCAGTTGTTTCACAATACGACGATTCACGTCTGCGCTCCTTTCCATGGATTTTTTTACCCGGCGCAAGTCTACTCTCGTCCTGCGCCCTGGGTGCTCATGCGGTGCTTGCGTCTCAAGGATAGGAAAATGCCGGCAATAGAAAAAATGCCGGCAATAGGAAGATGCCGGCCCCGGCGCCAAATCCCGAAGCCGGCCCTCTCTCGCTAACGCCCGTCCGACTTGACCGTCTGGCCCGCGGCCACCTGGTCGAATAACTTTACCGCCAGTGCGCCGTGTGTGACCGCTGCTCCCGCGCGCAGGGCAGCGGCCAGCATGGCGGTTTCGGCAACCTCCGCGCGTGTGGCGCCGGCGCGCTTGGCGGCGCGCGTGTGTACCTCAAGGCAGTACGGGCACTGCGTCGTGCAGGCCACTGCGATGGCAATCAGTTCGCGATACTTGCGAGGAATCGCGCCTGCGTCCCGACCGACGGTCTTGTCAAACTCGACGAAGGCGGAAAACTCCGCCTGCGCCAGCTCCTTGAACTCGCCCAGGCGCTTCAGGTCTTCAGAATCGTGATAATGCATTTCGTTTCCTCCAAAGGATTAGAAAGTTTACGCCACGCGGGAAAGGCGGCCGGATGCAACCCGCGCCGAATCGGCTTCCCGCTCCGCTGGGGCCGCCGTGGCGCGGCGCGTGAAAAACGCGAGCAAAGCCGCTACCCCGAGAAGGGCGGGAACATCGCCCCACAGGTGCGCGACCTGGTCCGGGTTGGCCAGCGCCTGCGCTGCCATGATCGCGGCATGCACAACCGCGCCTTCAAAAGGAAATTCGGGGAGCCCCCGGCACGGTACAGGAATGCCATGCAACGGGCGCGCGGGCGCAGCAGTGCAGCGCATTCATCATGAACGTTCTCATCTGAAGCCCTTCTTCGCGCCAGAGGATGCCTTGCCTGCGATGACCAGATGAGCCGACATCGGGACCTCCTGGCCATCCCAGGACGCCAGGGCCTGGGCAACTGCCTCCGCGGCGCGCTCCACTGACGAGGGGTCGCGCCGCTCGATTTCTGACCGCAACGGAGAGCCGAAGACGAAGGCTTGCGCGGCCTCGCGGGCATTCACGCGGCTCGGCAAGCGGGCGGTTTCGATCTCCACCTCCGGAAAGCCGGCCGCCAGCAGATCGCGCTCGATCTGCGCCGGATCCATATAGCAGAAGGGACCACGCTCCATGTACGTTAGCGCATCCCCGCCCAGCAGCGCGCTCACCGCGGCTTGCGCCGCTTTCGGTATCGGGTTCAACTCCAACCGGTCGAACGTGACCAGCAGGTAGTGGCCTTGAGATCGAAGCACGCGATGCGCTTCCCTGTGGGCACGAACCTTGTCGGGAAAGAACATCGCTCCAAACTGGCACAGAACGAGGTCGAAGCTGTCGTCGCCAAACGGCAGGTTCTGCGCATCCGCGGGCCGGAAGGAAACCTGCTCGGAGCGGAGCGCCTGCGCAGCGAACTCCAGCATGGCGGAATTGATGTCAGTGGCCACGACCTGCGCCGTCGGAACCGCCTCATGCACCGACCGCGTGACGATCCCGGTACCGGCGGCAGTCTCGAGAATCTCTTTAGGCTGCAGGGCCGCGCAGCGCCCGGCCACGAGCTTCGCATAGGGTTCGAATAACAGTGGGCCCATGTAGCGGTCGTACAGCGCGGGAGCGGAATGCGCGAATCTCTCGTCCGGCACGTGGCCACTTTCTCCTTTGCTTGTGGGCTTCGATTAGACTTTGGGTGCCCGGCGGGGGCAACGCCGACCCGGAGCACAGTCCCGCCGCTTAAGCGGCGCTGTTTTCGGCCTGCTTGGATTGCGGTCGCGCCTCCGGCAACCTCACCGAGAAGCGCGTACCGTGTTCCACGGGGCCGGTGTTGCTGGTAAAGCGCAACTCGCCTCCGTGCCGCTCGATGATGTCTTTGCTCACCCACAGCCCCAGGCCGGTGCCCACGTCCAGCTTGGTGGTAAAGAAGGGTTCGAAGATGTGCGCGGCGTGCTCTGGCCGGATCCCGCTGCCGGTGTCGGCCACCTCCACGATCACCTGCGATGCCGAGTTGTGGATCCGCACGGCCAGGCTGCCGCCCAGCTCGGAAGCCTGGATGGCATTGGCGATCAGGTTGGAAAATACCTGCCGCAACTCCCCCACCACCGCCACCGTGTCGCCCGCGCTGGCGTAATCCTTGCTGACCTGCAACCTGCGATGTTCAAGTTCCGGGGCGTACAGCTCCAGTACCTCGTCCAGCACGCGGGAGAGCTGGCACTGCGCCGGGCGCGTGTTCTCGCGATAAAAGCCCAGCGCCTTGCGGGTGATCTGGGCCACGCGTCGCAGTTCCCGGTCCGCCATGGCCAGGTATTCCTGTCGTGGCTCCTCGGAGCGCTCCTGGTTGGCGAGATACAGCAGGTTGGTCACCGCTTCCAGCGGATTGTTGATCTCGTGTGCGATGGTGGCCGCCATGCGACCGGAAGCCGCCAGTTTTTCGGTGCGCCGTAACGCATCTTCGGCGCGTAACCGGGCCCGCACTCCGCGTTGCAGCACGAAGGAGAGCAGAACCATGGTGGCCGCGGCCAGGCCGGTGGCGAGCACAAAGGTGAGCGCGGCGTCGCGCCCGCTTCGGCGCGCCTGCCCTTCGCGCAAGCTCAGCAGCCGGTTTTCTTCCTCCGTAATTTGCCGGAGCACGTCCCGGGTTTCGACGGTCAGGCGGTGCATGTGGGTACCGCGGCCCAGGCCGGCCGAGGAACCCGGGTCCCCATGCTGGCGCAACGTCAAAGTGCGTCCCAGGGCCGCGAGCTCAGCCGACACCAGGGTTTTCAATTGTGTGGTGCGGGGCCGCTGCGCCGTGTTGTCGGCAACCAGGTTCGCCAGCCGCTCCAGGTGAGCGGGAATCTCCCGCGCCGCCCGCGTAAACAGCTCCAGGTTCTCGGAGTCTTGCAGCAGAAGAAACCCGCGCTCCCCAGTCTCTGCGTCCGCCAGCAGGTTCGATACTGCCTGCGTTTCCGCCAGCACCGCCATGGTGTGGATGACCGCAGCCTGGCTTCTCTCCATCCGCTGCAGCGCGCGAAAACAGATGAATGCGTTCAGGGCCAGCAGGGCCAGCACGGTGCACAGCGCGTAGCGGACGCTGCGGTCCGACCCTTTGGGCCGGAAACGAAGACGGCTGAAGAAGCTGGGCAACATGCGCGCGCCATATTGTAACTTCATCGGCGGCTGACGTCCCCGTGTGCGGTGGGCGTGTGCGCGCTGCCGGCAACGAATACAATGGAGAGTTGTCCCAGCAGCTCTGATATCAACTTAGGAGAGAAGCATGCAGAGAAAGGCAAGCGCGG
>JAMXLI010000037.1 GCA_024281115.1 Terriglobales bacterium
GCTATTGATCCCTGCATAACTCTTGTCCTGATATGGAGAAAGCACCGGGCTTTAGCCAAAGCCTTGCTAAAGCCCGACGCGAGCCCGCGTAGCGGGCAAAAGACGGTAGCCCCACGCGTGAGCGTGGGGAGCGCGTTGTGGTGGATGGTCCCAGCCCGCGCAGCGGGCGTAAGAGTCATCGCCCAGGATAACGCTCGCCGAAATCGACCCCGTGTTTCCTCAGGAACGAAATGAATCGCGGCTACTTCCGCATGCGACTCTTCTTCTCCCGCGTCTTTCGTTCCGCCTCCAATTCCGCAAGGGTGCGCGCGACCACGGGCGACTGCGTGGCGGTTACCCATTTCGGATTGGCCCAGTGCGGCGCCTGCAGGATTGCAGTTTCGTAGTTGCTGATCGCGAGATCGGGTGAGCGGGTCTGCCAATTTACAACGGCCCGTCCAATCCTCGCCGGGTACCCCACATCGTCAACCTGATTGAAGCGCGTCAACGCGGTTTCGAACTGGCGACGCTCGACGAGAGCCCAGGCGAGGTTGGTTTTCAGCGCGGCATTTTGCGGACGTTGTTCGACTGCGCTGGCCAGCAACTCATTGGCAGTATCGTATTGGCCGGCGCGGTAGTACCACCAACCCAGGCGTCCCTGCAATTCCGGATCGGCGGCAACCGACCGCAACTGCACGGCGAAGCGGCGGGCGGAGGCTCCGTCGCCCGCAGAGAGAGATAACCCGGCAAGCTCCACTTGAAAGCCTTCCGGTAACCGCTTCCCATCTGCTTGCAGCCAATCCTGGTACTCCCGTGCGGCGGAAGCGGCGGGTCCGCGGGCCGCCAATGCTTCGGCATACTTACGCGCCAAAGGTAAGGCGACGCCCCGCTGTATTCGGCTGCGATAGGCTGCTGCGGCGTCGCCGAACTGCGCGTTGTAGAAGCTGGCATCGCCGAGCAACTCAAGCGCCGGAGTATAACCGTCACGTACGGTCAAAGAGCGCTTGCAGAGGGCGATTGCCTGGTCGTAGCGATGCGCCGCGTAGGCGCGTTCCGCCTTCCGAGTCCAGTAGATGTACCCGATGGGCAGATCTTTTTCGGCCCGCGCTTCCCACTTTTCGGAGGCAATGAGTTCCCTCATGCGCCGTTCGCGTTCTTCCGAAGGGGGATGCGAACGGAAATAGCCGCCCAGCGTATCGCGTGCGACCCGCGACAGCTCCTGGTCGGGCGACTTGGCGGTCGTCTGGCTCTCACCTTCCAGACGACGGAAAGTTTCAAAGAGCCTCACGGCCCCGGAAGGAGAGTAATTTGCCGCGACCGCCAGGCGAGCGCCGTAGCTATCGGCCGCCAATTCCTGCTCTTTGCTATAGCCGGCCTCGAAGACCTCGGCCGGGATGGCGGCCAATGAGCCCAGGGCCTCCAGATGAAGCTTGCGCAGTCGCGCCTCAATTTGCACGCGCTCGGCGCAGTGCCCTAAATCAATGTGCTCGATCTCATGGCCCAGCACCGCCGCGAGTTGATCCTCGCTGTCCATCAGCTCGAGCAGTCCGGCACCGACAAAGACATGGCCGCCGGGAAGAGCGAAAGCGTTAATAAAGCCTTCTTCGGGGAGGTAGTGAAAGCGATAAGGAAGAGGCCGCCGGGCCCGGGTGGCAATCCGGGAGCCGACATTGTTCAGGTAGCTTTCAACGGCCTGGTATTCCTGCTTCTTCTCGTTCTCCGGCTGCCAGCCGTTGCCATAATGTCTGGCCAGCTCGTTGCCGATGCGAATTTCTTCCTCGTCGGAAAGTTTGGTCAGAGCCATGGGGAGGCGCGAAAGTTCCTGCTGGGTGTCGCCAACCAGGTGCAGGACGGCTTCGGGAGAGGCCGGAGTGTCGACCTTCTGGCGCTCGCTGAGCACGATCGCCACGCAGCCAAGCAGAACGATACCGGACAATGCAAGCCAGCGTTTCATAAGTATTTCCGGATGGCCTCGCGATAATGAGAGTAAAGAAAATTGACGGAAAGCACCGCGGTTCCCAGGACGATGAACGTGATGTAGCGATCGCGAGCATTCATGGCCCACGCGTCGCTGACGACGATTTTCCCCACGCTGACCAATAACAGCACCAGGCCGGCCCAGCGGAAGCTGCGTTCGCCGACCGCCAGGGCGAACAGGAATACCGCCACGCTCAAGATGCTCCACCCCACGGTGATCATGCCGCCATGCAATTCCACGGCGAGCAGCAGCATGATGATCACGAGCGGCACAAAGAAGAAGGTTTGTTCGGGATGCCGCATCACGGCCGACCATGCCCCCCGAATCCTCGAATCATCGGTGGATTCGTCAGCGGCCGGGCAGCGCAACCGGAAGGCGAACCACAGCCCAAGCAGCAGGCCGGCGCTGGCGACACTCAGGCAAAGCACACGGCTGTGCCAGATGGTGGCCGCCGGCAACCATGCGCGTTCGGCAATGTTATGAAAGACTCCGCGGAAGAGCACGGCAAAAGCGCCGGCGACGGCTTGTTGCAGGAAAACCTGCCGCGACGCGCGCCACGCGATCATCAACAGCACCAGTACCAGGCCGCTCCAGGCCGCCACCACCCAGTCAAGGTTCAATTCGAAGCGCATAAGGGCGGCAACGCTGACGGTGCCGGCCCAGGCGGCCAGGTCGCCGGCGTGAGCCTTGTGATCCATCCCTGGCTCCGCTTGCGCGAAACTCTGCAACCGCAAATAGATATAGAAGAAGACCGCGACGAGAGGAAGGACGGTATAAACCCGCGGGCTGATCTGGCCCGGTGTGCCGGCGGCATTCAGGTTTACGAAGAACATGCGCACGAAGCTCATCGCCAGCGCCGCGTAACCCTGCCAGCGCCAACTACTGCTGCGTAGCGCCACTCCGGTTTCGATCAGCGCCAGGCCGAATATCGCCCATGCGACCGTAACCGCGGCCGGGCGTAACTCATACCACGCGACCAGCATGACCAGTGACGAACCAACCCATTGATAGGTGGCCGGCAGTCTTCGCAGCCAGCGCCAGCGTTCTCCGCCGCCAGACCAGCCGGACGCCAGATACAGCGCGGTAGCGATCACGGCGAAACTAGCCAGGCGCTGAGAGATTGATCCCCACTGGGCGGTGGTCTGCAAATTGACGGCCAAGGCCCGCAACACCGCCAGCGCAAATATCGCGTGCGACTGCCACGCCAATTGCGGCAGGAGATAGCGCCGGCCGAAGAATCCGAGTGCCAACGCCACTACCGACCAGGCCACAACAGTTTCGGTTCCGGGGAACTCGATCCATGCGGCCACCAGCAGCGCCACACCGGCGACATAGGACAGGCGGGCGAGCACGGTTCGATCGACGGTATGCTCAAACAGCTCCGGCCAGCGGCGAAACGCGAAATGCGAATTGCCGTACAAAACCAGCGCTGAGATCGCGAGCAAGAGGGCGGAAACGGGCTGACGCGAAAGGTCGGCGTCGTCCATGCGCCGGCCGTAGATTGCGGCGGCATCATAGGCCAACAGTTGCAGGGGAACCAGCAGGCTTGCCAATCCGCCGAGGCGGCGGAAAATGCTTTCACGGGTGAATATCCCGACCAGGAACAGCGCTTCGGCTTCCATCAGCCACAGGATCGTCAGCCGGGCTCCGGAATAGCGGAACGGAATCGCCGACACCAGCAGAGCGGCGCCGATGGTCGTCAGTACCACGAACGGCGTGCGGCGGCGGCGTGCAAGCGGCAGTTGGCCCATCGTCATCTCCGCGGCGCCAATCGCCAGCAACGCCCAGAAGGCCCACTCCGGATGGACTGCCTGGTACTTCATCACCGCGAGCAGCAGCACCGAGTTCAGCAGTGCGGCGACCGTGGACAACCGCTCCTGCCGTTTCTCTTCGCAGTTTCGCCAGAGGTACGAAACCCGGAAGATCAGCCAGTAGAAGACCAGCAGCCCGGCACTGGGAAGGAACTCAGGGAACGGATGCTTGTGGCCATGCATCGGCTCGATAATCCGGCGCAGCCACCACCAGTGATTCAGGTACGCGGCGAGCAGGCCGAAGATTTCCAGTTCGAACCATTGCATCCGTCCGACAACCACCACGAGCGCCAGCGACAGGATCGCGCCCGCGGTCAGGCTATAGACGGTCTGCTCGCTGATGGTGACCGAGGCAAAGGCCAGCAGAACAGCCAAGCCGGTGACGACCTGCGAACGGAAATGCAGGCTGTGCAGCACCATTCCCGCGGCCACCAGCAGCATGAGCCAGAGATCGACCAACTGCGAATCAAGCACCTGTGCGGCGGGGATGTGATACAGGCCGAAGGTCACCAGGAACGTCAACGCCCAGCCGCCGCCGATGGCGCCGCGGGCAAAGATGCGATATCGCTCGCGGCGCTCGAGCCACAAACCCCCGCCCAGCAGGACCGCGCTCACCAGGTAGCCGACCACGACCTTGCCGGCTGGTCCCACCTGACGCAACTGGTAGATCAGAAAAAACACAATTCCCAGGACCAGGATGACAATCCCCAGTTTGTTCAGCCAGTTCGTGCCCAGGGCTTCCTCGAGGTCGAGTCCGCCCTTCAGGCGATCCATCAACGTGGGCTGCGCGGCCTCGCCGGTTGCTCGTGCGCTTCCGGCCATGCCTCCGAAAGAGAATTCCGGCGGGCGCACAGGAGGAGCAACGACCGCAGTCTGCTCCGGCGGAACGGCTGGCTTAACCAACGGCGGCGGTGCGGATGGTGGCGCCGCTGCAGCGGGTTGAGCGGGTGCGGGAGCCGGGGTGCGAACCAGGGAATGCGCTTCGACCGGCGCCGCCGGTTTGGACTGGCCCTCCGTTTTCACCAATGAGGCTACCGCGAGTTCAAGGCCACGAAGGCGGTCCCGCAACTCCTGCCAATGCTGCAAGTCTTGTTCGCGTTCGCGCCGCAACTGGCGGCTGCGAATCCAGACCACAATCCAGGGCGCGAACAGCAGGGCTAGAAAGAGAAAAGCAAAGCCCACGATAGTGTCCATGCTTGAGTGCTCCGAACCTGAGGGGAGGATTATCGCACCGGCGGCGGCGAAATCCTAGTGCCGGTCGGACCCTGACCTGAAGGGAGGCGAAAACCACTCACCACAGAGGACACAGTGCGGCGGAGCCGCCAGTCAAAAGGTTCACAGTTTACAGTCTGCAGTTTACAGCTAGACCAGTGCGCCGCAGATTAACGCTGAGGACGCAGATCAGGACTTATAGACTGTCGCGCTTCAACCATGTCGAAGTTACCAAGCAATTTCCGTGCGCGCCGGCGTGCCGGAGGCATGCCATGAGAG
>JAMXLI010000038.1 GCA_024281115.1 Terriglobales bacterium
CCACCCATGCCCGCAACATTCGCGTTGATCATGCTGGCCGAAACTCCGTCCGGAGACGCGTATACACGTGCCGAACTCGAAAGCATGACGAGCAATGCGGGTTTTACAGGCCATGAGTTTTACCCCATGCCGCCGTCGCCGCATTCAGTTTTGATTTCGCGGCGCGGATAGACGAAACCGTCCGGCGTTGAAAACGCGCTAGCCTCCAGGACAGGAGACAATCTAGTTTGTCAATCGGGCCGTGTCTGTGAACTACGAGCATCCCCACTCAAAGCGAAAAACGCGGCTGAGTGGGCCATCCGACCTGTGAATCCCAGAAATGAAACAGAAGGAAGGCGACCCACCCTTTGCATAAGCGCAAAGGGTGGGCACCAAAATCAGGCAGGCTACTTGGGTTGGGGAACGATGCGCAGGTAAGGCCTGGGTGACTTCCAGCCCCCCGGATACTTCTTCTTGGCTTCGTCGTTGGAGACGCTGCCGCTGATGATGACGTCGTCGCCGGGCTTCCAGTTCACGGGAGTGGAGACCTGGTGCTTGGCCGTCAGTTGCAGGGAATCGAGCACGCGCAGCACTTCATCGAAGTTGCGGCCGGTGCTCATCGGGTAAATGAGCTGCAGCTTGATTTTCTTGTCCGGACCGATGACGAACACGGTGCGCACGGTGGCGTTATCGGCGGGTGTCCGCCCCTGGGAAGTGGCGCCGCTCGAGGCGGGCAGCATGTTATAGATTTTGGCGATCTTGAGCTCGGGATCGCCGATCATGGGATAGGTCACCTTGTGCCCCTGGGTTTCCTCAATGTCGCCCGCCCACTTCTTGTGGTCCTCGACGGGATCAACACTCAGCCCGATGATCTTGCAGTTGCGCTTGGCAAACTCGGGCTGCAGCCCGGCCATGTAACCGAGCTCGGTGGTGCACACGGGGGTGAAATCCTTGGGATGGGAAAACAGGATGGCCCATCCATTGCCGATCCATTCGTGGAAGCGGATCGGGCCCTGCGTGGTATCGGCGGTGAAATCGGGAGCTGTGTCGTTGATGCGCAGCACGCCCGGCATTTCAGCAATTGCGGTACTCATGTTTGCTCCTCCTGAATATTGAAAAGTCTGCAGACGTTGCACTGAGGCGCTCTCGGCCTGGTAATTGGTAGATGAACGAAAGGCAATTATAGTCGCAACCATTGCCGGAGGGAAAAGGCGGCGGGCGGGCAGCGTCGGAACCCGTTCGCGGGCGAGGGCGCCCGCGCCACAAATCCCCGGAGACGTTGCAAGCAACGTCTCTACCAAGGGGCATATACAGTCCACCCCGCAGCAAATACCAGTAGAGACGTAAGTTGTTACGTCTTCATCGAATTCAAAAGTCGTGATTGGGTTAAGAACCGCGGAGAGCGCGTTCGGTGCAGGCGCGAACGGCGGCAGGAAGAGCATCGGGAGCGTAGAAGCGGTCGTAGAAATCGAGGTCCACGTGGCAGACCTGGAAGCCAATGATGGTGCGAAAGGGCGCGGTATAAGCGGGGAAGCGTCCGTAACGGCGGAAAATGTAATCGCAATAGGAGATGGCAGCCTGCACGGCGGCGTCGTTGGGCGCCGGGATTTTGGCGGCGGACGCATCGGGGTTGCGCCAGGAGCTTTGTTGCGCGCCGCCACGATAGGCGCCATTCACTCCGAACTTAATTTCCACGAAAGCCCGTACCGCTTCTTCCATGGATTTGTAGTAAGGCGGGCAGAACGGCTTCAGAAGTATTTGGCTGTCCTTTTCCAATCCCAGCGGGAAGGGAACTGAAGGATTTTTTCCCAGCCAACGCGCAGGCACGGACAGAAACCACGGGGCTCCGCCATATCGAGTGGCGGGCATGGAGCCCATGCGGAAGCCGAGCGCTTGGAACCAGCTGAACTCGTGGCGGGCGAAATTGGGGAAGCCGCCCAGACCCAACGCTTCCGCCATAAGCCCCAAATTCTGGAGCACCATGCCATGCTCGGTGGCCATGGATTCGAGGAGCGCGGTTTCCGCCATTTGAATGGTGGCGGTGCGCAGGTCGCGCGGATCGTCGTGCAGGTGACCGCCTTTGCTGCGGGCAAAACGGCCAATGCCGGCGGGGCGGAACCAGGCGCGCTCGTCGCGGAGAAATATCCCCATCGCTTCGCTGAACAATTCGAGGATGGCGTTGATGGTGAGCGTGGTTGTTTCAATGATGGGCAGAAAGTAAGTTGTGCCGGGCGCGTAAAGCGACCAGCGATTGATGGAAAAGTTGTAGCCGGGTTCCAGCGAGGGAGCAGTGCGGCGGTCAGAGAGTTGAATGCGGGAGCGTCTGTAAAGGTCAGTCAGGGCGCCCTGCTGGGCGAGGCGGACCAACTCACCAAATTCGCCCGGCGCAAAATCCTGAGGTCGCTTCAGCAGCCAAGTGCCGCGGTCGTTGCTGACGACCACGGAAACGGCGTTCACCGCATCCGGGCTGGCGACGGTGCGCCCAAGCCTTCCCACCAACATGCTGCCGCCTTGGCCTGGTCCATAAGAGAGGTCGGCCAGCGCGTAGCCGGTGATGCCGCAGGCGGCGAAAGCCAGTGCGGCCTCTTCGTCCTCGGTGAGCGGAACCGGTTTGTGCGGACTCGTGTACTCGAATGGCCCGGCAGGGATGCGCATGCCCAAACCTACACGCCGCGAGCGGCGGCGGAGCAGAACTTCGAACAAAGTCGCTTTCAGCGGATCGAGAAACATATTCAGACGGGCTGCTCTTGCGGAGCGCCCCGATCCTTCAGCAGTTGCGCCACATCCGGCCGAACCGCGCTGAGGGCATCGGCGGCCTCACCGGCAATGGCCAGCAGGCGCACACGGGTGCGGGCGCGAATGCAGCAGCCGGCATCAGGCCGAGTAACGTCGCCAAAATAATCGCCGGGCTTGAGCGAGCCCAGGAGAACCTCGCCATTACGGTCGGCGGAAACCACATCCACCTGGCCGGATTCCACAAGATAGTTGTAGCGCCGGGTCTCACCGGCGGCGACGATGATCTGCCCAGGCTCGTAGAGGGCGTGGGAGATGGCGCCGCGTTCATCAACCCTGGGATTCACGATGTCGCGGCCAAGAATCAGGGTGAGCCACCAGTCGAACATCAGGCGCACCCGCCGCGTCCAGCTAGGCACGAACATGGTGAGCACGATAAAGCGCCAGGCAATCCAGGCCAGGTAGCCGCAGGCGGGAATGCCCTTCATGTGGGCAATGGCGCTCCGGTGGCCAAGGGTGCAGGCTTCTCCCAGGCCGTTGAAGGAATACGCTTTCAGCGGCTTGCTCTCGGAGATGCGCCGGATATTCGCG
>JAMXLI010000039.1 GCA_024281115.1 Terriglobales bacterium
GGCCGCTTTCGAGCCGGGGCCGTCGGGAATGATGACCTTCGATTCCATCATCTCGTGATAGAGGTCGTTGCCTTCGCGGGTGCGCTCGCCCACGCCGGCAAACACTGAGAAGCCGCCATGCTGCTTGGCCACGTTGTTGATGAGTTCCTGGATGACGACCGTCTTGCCCACGCCGGCGCCGCCGAATAAGCCAATCTTGCCGCCCTTGAGGAACGGCTGGATCAGGTCAACCACCTTGATGCCGGTCTCGAACATCTGGGCGCTGGTGGCCTGCTCCTCGAAACTGGGCGCCGGACGATGAATGGGACTGCGTTGCGTCGCCGGAATCGGGCCCAGCTGGTCCACCGGTTCGCCGATGACGTTCATCACGCGCCCCAGCGTGCCCCGGCCCACCGGCACCGAAATGGGGCCATTCAGGTCAATGGCCTTCATGCCGCGCACCATGCCCTCGGTCGGCTCCATGGCGACGCAGCGCACGTGGCCTTCGCCCAGGTGCTGCTGCACCTCCAGGATCACGTTCACCGGCGCGGGCACGTCGAAGCCGTCGCTGGTGACGCGAACCGCCTCGTAAATAGGCGGCAGGTCGGATTCCGCGAACTCCACATCAACCGCCGGGCCAGAGATTTGCACCACACGTCCAATTTTTTCAGGCATAAGATTCAGTGCTCACTTCCTATCGGGGCGCGACCGGCGCGCGGCTGGGATCCTTCCGCGCCGCCCATCAATGGCTCAAGGCTGCGGCCCCGCTCACGATCTCGATGATCTCCTTGGTGATCTTGGCTTGCCGCACCCGGTTCATGGTAAGCGTGAGCGCATCGATCATTTCCGAAGCGTTGTTGGTGGCCGAGTCCATCGCCGTCATGCGGGCCGCGTGCTCGGCCGCCACCGATTCCTGCAGCGCCCGGAACACCTGCACCGTCACATAGCGGGGCAGCAGGTCGTTGAACAACTCCTCCGGGGATTGCTCATAAATGTAGTCCACCGGGGCGGCGGCGAATGCGGCCGCGCGTTCGTCAATCTGCCGGGTGTCGGCTTCGTGCACCGGCACGCCGGCGGCGGCGGCCACCTCGGCGGCGCGGAACTTCTCCTCCTGCGCCATTTCCTCGGCGTGGCGGATGCCGGGCGCGCCGATCTGGGCAATGGGGAGCACCTGCTCCACCACCAGGCGCTGCGCTACCACCGACTTGAACTCGTTGTACAGCACGTACACGGCGTCAATGTCGCCGCGCACGTAGCGCTCGATGACCGATTCTGCCAGCGCCTGCGCATGAGAATAGTTCAGGCGGGTCAACATGCCGGTGTGCTCGCCCACGATCTGCACCGGCGCGGAGCGGGATTCGGCGCGGGGCGCTGCGGCCAGCCGCTCTTCCACGGCCTGCTCGATCGAGGGCTGCAGGACGGGGGCCGGCGAAAAACGGCGTCGCAGGAAATCGCGCCCTTTGCGCCCCACCACCTCCAGGTCGATGTTCTTCCCGCTTTTGGCTGCGATGAAGCGCAGCGCGGCCTTCAGGATGTTGGCGTTGAAGGCGCCGGCCAGACCCTTGTCGCCGGTCACCACGATCACCAGCAGGTTGTTCTCGACGCGGCTGGCCAGCAGCGGATGGCGCGGCTCGCCGGTCGCCGGATCGTACACGTCGGCCCGCATGAGCAGCGATTTCAGCACCTGGGTCAGCATCTGCGTGTACGGTCGCGAGGAAAGCGCGCGGTCCTGGGCACGGCGCAGCCGGGCCGCTGAAATCATCTTCATGGCGCGCGTAATCTGGCGCGTGTTGATCACGCTGCGGATGCGCCGGCGAATATCGAGTATGTTGGCCATGCCCTAATGCTGGATTGCCGCTTCCCTCATCCCGCGTAAGCGCTCACCGCGCGCCCGCCGCCACCTGCCGGTCGCTGGTGAAACGCTCCTTGCAATCCTTGATTACCCGGCTCATCTCCGCTTTCAGGCTGTCGTCCAGCGCCTTCTTTTCCATGATGGTGGCAAGCAGGCGCGGATTGGTGGTGTCCACGTACTCGTACAACGCTTTTTCGAAGGGCCGGATGCGCTCCACTTCCAGATCGTCCACGAACCCGCCGGTGGCCGCGAAAATAATCAGGATCTGCTTGGAGAACGGCAACGGCTGGTACTGCTCCTGTTTAAGCACTTCGACCAGGCGTTGCCCGCGGGCGAGCTGCGCCTGCGTGGCCTTGTCCAGGTCGGAGCCAAACTGCGAGAACGCCGCCAGCTCGCGGTACTGCGCCAATTCCAGTTTGAGCGTGGCGCCCACCTGCTTCATGGCCTTGATGGCCGCCGAGAACCCGACGCGGCTCACCGAAAGGCCCACGTTGACCGCCGGACGGATGCCGCTGTTGAACAGGTCGGTTTCCAGGTAAATCTGGCCGTCGGTGATGGAGATGACGTTGGTGGGAATGTAGGCGGAGACGTCGCCCGCCTGGGTTTCGATGACTGGCAGCGCGGTCAGCGCTCCGCCGCCCATCTTGTCGCTCAGCTTGGCGGCGCGCTCCAGCAGCCGCGAGTGCAGGTAAAAGACGTCGCCGGGATAAGCTTCGCGGCCCGGCGGGCGGCGCAGCAGCAGCGAGATCTCGCGGTACGAAGCCGCGTGCTTGGAGAGGTCGTCGTAGATGCACAACGCGTGCCGGCCGGTGTCGCGGAAAAACTCGCCCATCGCGCAGGCAGCGTAGGGGGCGATGTACTGCATGGGGGCGGGCTCGGAAGCCGAGGCGGCCACCACGATGGTGTATTCCATGGCGCCGTAGTCTTCCAGCAGCTTCACCACCTGCGCGATCGAGGAACGCTTCTGCCCGATGGCGCAGTAAATGCAGATCAGGTCGTTGCCCTTGTTGTTGATGATGGTGTCGATGGCCACCGCGGTTTTTCCGGTTTGCCGGTCGCCGATGATCAGCTCGCGCTGTCCCCGGCCGATCGGGATCATCGAGTCGATGGCCTTGAGCCCGGTGGCCATGGGCTCGCGCACCGGCTGCCGGTCAATCACCCCCGGGGCAATGCGTTCCACCGGCAGGTACTTGTCGGGCTGGATGGGGCCTTTGTCGTCAATGGGCTGGCCGAGCGCGTTCACCACCCGCCCGACCAGGGCATTGCCCACAGGCACGCTCATAATGCGTCCCGTGCGCTTCACCTCGTCGCCTTCCCGGATTTCTGTGTAGTCGCCCAGCAGCACCGAGCCAACCTGGTCTTCCTCCAGATTCATGGCGATGCCCTGCACGCCGTGCGGGAACTGGAGCAGTTCGCCGGCCATCACTTTGTCCAGGCCATACAGGCGGGCGATGCCGTCGCCCAGGGTGATGACCGTCCCCACTTCATCGACCGCGATCTTCGATTCGTAGTTCTCGATCTGCTCGCGGATGAGCTGCGTAATTTCGTCTGCTTTCAGTTGAGCCATAGGAATACGTCGTTTCTTTCCTGGGCACGGCCCCTGCCCCCGGGGCATGGGCCAGCCTGCGGATCAAACGTGGGGAAAACCGTCGTGGCCGCGATTGCGGCTAAGCTCCGGCCAACCGCTCACGAATCTTGTTCAATTGCCCCAGCACGGAACCGTCATAGACCGTGCTGCCGATCCTGACCACCGCGCCCCCCAGCAGCGAAGGATTGCTGCGGTAACGCGCCCGTACCTGCTTGCCGGTGAGGCGCTGAACCTGGCTTTCCAGCCGGCGCTTTTCGTCGGGGCTCAGTTCCCGCGCGCTCGTGATTTCGGCTTCGGCCAGGTTCATGCGGCGCAGCAGTTCGCTTTCCAATTGCCGCACCACCTGCGGCAGCATGCCCATGCGGGCGTGGTCAATCAGAATGGCGGCGAAGTTCCGCACCGGCCGGGAAAGACCGGCGCGCGCCACAATGCTGTCGAGCAGCCCACGCTTCTGCTCCAGCGGAAGCGCCGGGTTTTCCCACACCCGCCGCAGTTCCTCGTTCTCTGCCATCAGCCCGGCCAGCGCTTGCAACTCCCCCAGCGCTTTGCCCGCGTCCCAGCCCTTGGCGAACACCACGTCGGCGAAGGCTTGCGCATACCGAATACTGGCCGACGCCATGCTAGCGGCCGTCCTTTCCGCTGGAAGATGTCTTGAAACCCCGCTCTCCCAGTTCCTCGGCGAAGTTGCGCACCAGTTCCTGGTCGGTCTGCGCATCCACGTGGATTCGTCCCTGCGCCAGCGAGACCGCCAGTTCAGCGGCGTAAGCGGTCAACTCCCGGCGCGCCGCCTTGGCGCTGGCAACGATCTCCTGTTCGGCGGATTCCACCACCCGCCGCGCGTCGGCCGCGGCCGCGTCGTGAATCTTCTGTTCTTCGCTCGCGGCATCGCGCTCCGCCTGCTGATGCATGGCGGCGATCTCGGCATCCAGGCGCGCCAGCCGGCTCTCCACCTCGCTCAGCCGCCGCGACGCATCTTCGCTGGCGCGGCGCGCCTCCACCATGGCTTTCTGAATCGCCTGCGTGCGGGCGCGGAACAGGCCGGGAATCTTGGCGCGCCACGCCAAAATGATGACCAGCGCGATCACACCGAAGTTCACCAGGTTGCTCAACCAATACGCGGTGCGCGGGCCTACGTGCAGCAAACCCGCTAACCATCGCACCGATGGCGAGTACTTGAATTCAGCGTTCTCCTCGTTTTCGCCCGCCGCCTCGTTCGAGGCTTCGGCGAGCGCTTTGTCCTCGATGGATTGCCCGGCGCCCGGCGAGCGCCTTTGTTGCGCTTGCTGCCCCGCAGAAGCTTCGCCCCGCGCGGTTCGCTCCTGCGCAAGCAGGGCCCCGCCCAGGACGAGCACCACGGCAACCAGCGCTGCCAGCTTGCTCATGGACGCCCGCCCGCCGCCGGAGTTTGCGCCGCCGCGGCCGGTTTGAGGATGGCATGGATGATCTCGCCGGCCAGCCGCTCAGCCTCCCCGCGCAATCCTTCCCGCGCTGCTTTCTTGTCGTTGTCGAGCGCCGCGCGCGCCGCCTGTACTTGCTGCTGCGCCCGCGTACGCGCCTCCGCCAGCAGCGCCGTCCGGGCATCCAGGGCCTGTTGCCGGCGCTGTTCCTGCGCCTTAAAAACCGCCGCCCGCGCTTCCCGGAGGCGTTGCTCGTAGGCCGTGGTCTTCGCCTCCACCGCGCCGACATCGGCGCGGGCACGCTCCACTGCGCCCTCCGTGCGGTCATGGCGTTCGCCCAGCACGCGCGCCAGGGGCTGGTGCACGAGCGCGCGATAAGCGCCAAAAACAATGAGGAAGAAGACTATGGTCGGAATCGAGCCGAGCAGTAATCCGCCTAGTTGTCTGAGCGTCTCATCCATGTGGTGTTGAACTCGGCGCCCGAACGTCCTTGGATAAAAAACTGTGGGCTAAACACACAAAACTAACATCCGGATTCAGCGAGTGTCAACGCGCGCCGCCGGCCGAAACTGCGCGCGGGAGAAGGGTTTAGAACGTGTCTCACACTGGAAAGCGCCCGGCGCGAGCTCCGCAAAAACCGGCAAAAAATGCGTTTCCGGCCTTGACATCGCCGTTCTGCGCGCTACCATAGATGTATCACCTCCGATCCGATTCAGGATCGAGTGGGCTAGTGGCCAAGGAAAGTCACCGCTTCTTGGTCTCTGGCCCATTTTAATTTTTGCCCGGTTCTCGCGCTTCCTGCTGCCCGCCTGCCAGCCGAGCGATATCCAGCATCTGCCGCCGCCAGTCGAGTCCTTCCACGAAGTCCCGCGAGTTGCGCCAGCCGGCGCGCACCTTGACGAACAATTCCAGGAATACCCGCGTGCCCAGCAGGCGTTCGATCTCCAGGCGCGCTTGGGTGCCGATTTTTTTCAGCATTGTGCCGCCACGACCTACCAGGATGGCCTTCTGGCCTTCGCGTTCGCAAAAAATAACGGCCGCAATGCGCGTCAGCTTCGGCCCCTCCTCCCACTGCTCGATCTTAACGGTCGCGGCATAGGGGACTTCTTCGCCGGTCTCAAGCAGCACGCGCTCGCGAATGAGTTCCGCGGCCAGGAAGCGCACCGGCAGGTCCGTAAGATCGCTGTCCGGAAAGTAGCTGGGGCCCGGGGGCAGCGCGGCCACCACCGCGTCGATCAGATCTTCCAGGCCCTGCCGCTTGCGCGCCGACAGAGGAAGAATGTCGCGGAAGTCAAAGCGCCTGCGCCACGCATCCATGAGGGGCAGCAGCCGGCCTTTTTCGATCAGGTCAATCTTGTTGAGCAAAAGAAGCACGGGCGCGGAGCTCCGCTTCGCCAGCTCCAGCACGAAGTCATCCTTCTGGCTGGCCGCGCCGCTCACGTCCACGATCAGCAGCACCACGTGGCAGCCTCCCAGTGCCTCGCTCACCTCCACCATCATCTTGCGCCCCAGGGCGCTGTCGGGCTTGTGCACGCCGGGTGTGTCCACCAGCACCACCTGGGCTGCCGGCCGCTTGCCCTTTCGGGGCACATTCAGGAAGCCCTGGATGCGGTTGCGCGTGGTCTGCGGCTTGTGCGTAACGATGGCCAGCTTCTCGCCCACCAGGGCGTTCAGGAGCGTGGACTTGCCGGCGTTCGGCCGGCCAAGGATGCAGGCGAATCCGGAACGGTGCGCCATGGGAATGTGCCCGCCGCTCAGAATACCAAGGCGGCCTAGAGGGTGTTGATCTGCTGCGGTTGTGAGGAAGGCTGCTTGGCGGTGATGCGCAGCCGCTCCACTCGCCGGTCGGTGGATTCCAGGATTTCGAACTTCAAGCCGTCGCTCTCCACCACTTCGCCCTTCTCCGGGATGCGCCCCAGAACTTCACTGACCAGCCCGGCGACCGTGGTTGACTCGCGCGCCTCCAGTCGCACCCCAAACAGCTCGTCCAGCAGGTCCAGGTCCATGTTGCCCGGAACCACGTAGGACTGGTCGCCTTCGCGCACGATGTCGGTGTGGGTTTCATGTTCGTCGCGGATTTCCCCGACGATCTCCTCCACCAGGTCTTCGATGGTCACCAGCCCGGCCACCCCGCCGTATTCGTCGATCACAATGGCCATGCGCACGTTGCCGCGCTGCATCTCGCGCAACAGCTCGCTGGTGCGCTTGCTTTCGGGAACGAACACCACGTCCGGCCGCATCAGGCTGCCCACCGTCCGGGCACGGGCCTCCGAGTCGGGCACTTGCAGCACATCGTGGGCGTGCACGATGCCCTTGATGTGATCGAGCGAGCCCTCGTAGACGGGAACGCGGGAATACGGCTTCCCGCTCAGCAGTTGCACGAACTGCTCGACCGTGGTCTCCGCAGCGACGGCCACCATCTCTGGGCGCGGCGTCATCGCCTCGCGCACCGTCTTTTCGCCGAATTCCACCACCGACTGGATCAATTCACGGTCCGCGCCTTCCAGGATGCCTTCCTCTTGTCCCGCTTCAATGAGCGCGTCCACGGCTTCGGCAGGATGCTCCGGCTCCTCGTCGGAGTGCTCGCGGGTCAGCGCCGCCACCGACTGGCAGAACCCGATAATCAGCGTCACCGGCATGGCGACATAGATGAGCAGGCGCAGCACGGGCGTCAAGGGCACCAGCCACTCCCCCTTGCTCCGCGAAAAAAACACGAAGGGCAGCACCCGGTTGCAGACCACGATGATCAGCACCAGGCTCACCGTCGCCTGGAAGCATTCGGCGGCGCTCCAGCGGCCGTCGTGAAACACGGCATAGCCGACCAGAAGCGCGATCGCCGCCATGGTGAGCTGCGTCAGCACCGCCATGGAGAGGCAGGCGCGCGCCCGGCTCACTCCCAGCCGCGGCTCGATGCGCTGCTCGAAAACGTCGATGTTGTCCTGGAATTCGCGCGAGAGAAACTTGCCGATTTCGTTGTAGATGCGCTCCGCGTACGACACCAGCGTCAACACGGCCAGCAGCGCCAGGATCGCGATCACAATGGGAACGTTCATCGAGTGCGCCTTTGCCGCCTTGCGCCGCGCTCGCCATCGCGCCCGGGCCGCGGCGCTCCCCGGCCGGTAAGCGAAAGCGGCAGCCGGAAACGCCGGCGCAGGCCTTCTTCCCGGCGCGCCATGCGGCCGCCATCACGCTCGTGATCGTAGCCCGCCAGGTGCAGAACGCCGTGCAGCAGCAGCACCTTCAATTCCGCCGAGACCGCGTGACCGAGCCGCCGGGCGCTGCGCCGCGCCTGGTCGGCAGAGATGGCAATATCGCCCGCCACCCTCGCCCCCGCCGCTTCTTCGGCGGGAAACGATAGTACATCGGTGGCCCGGTCCTTACCGCGAAATCTGCGGTTCAGGCGCCGCAACTCGCGGTCTCCGGCCACCAGCACGTCCACGCGCCCCGTGAGGCCTGCCGCGCGTTGCACTTGCGCCACGAAGCGCTCCAGCGCCGCCGCGCTCGTCCCCGCCACTCTGGTCCGCATGGTCACCACTTGCGCAAAAAATAAATGGGAGAAGCCTCGCGGCCTCCCCCGCTCCCCTGGCGTCCTAAATTTCGTGAATCTGCTCGTTCGCGTCAAACTCGTCCGGCGAGGGCGCGGGCAGCACGCCCGGCTTTCCGTTGCCATTGGCCGCCTTGCCTTCCAGCCCCAGCGACATCTGCTCCTGCTCCTCCACGCGCTTGTGGTCGTCGTAGGCCCGGATGATGCGTTGCACCAGGTGGTGCCGCACCACGTCCGTCTCGTCGAAGTACACGAAGGAGAGCCCTTCTACCCGGTTCAGGATCTCCACCGCTTCCAACAAGCCGCTGCGCCGAAAGCTGGGCAGGTCAATCTGGGTCACGTCACCGGTAATCACCGCCTTGGAGTTGAAGCCCAATCGCGTCAGGAACATTTTCATCTGCTCCGACGTCGTGTTCTGTGCTTCATCCAGGATGACGAAGGAGTCGTTCAGCGTCCGCCCGCGCATGAACGCGATGGGCGCAATCTCGATCACATTCTTCTCCAGGTAGCGGTCCACCTTCTCGGGATCGAGCATGTCGTAGAGCGCGTCGTACAGCGGGCGCAAATATGGGTCCACCTTTTCCTGCAGCGTGCCCGGCAGGAACCCCAGCCGCTCACCCGCCTCCACCGCGGGACGGGCCAGGATGATCCGGTTCACGCGCTTGGCCAGCAGCGCCGAGATGGCCATGGCCACGGCCAGGTAGGTTTTCCCGGTGCCTGCCGGCCCGATGCCGAACACCATGTCGTGCTGCTCGATCGCCTCCACGTAGCGCCGCTGATTCAGGCTCTTGGGCTGTACCGTGCGCCGGCCGAACGAGCGCTGCCGGCTGGCTTCGGCCAGGCCGCGCAAGGTCGCCGAGGGGTCTGCCGTCAGCACCCGCAGCATGCTTCCCAGGTCGCCATTGTTGAAGACGAATCCCGACCTTTGCAGTTGCCCATAATCGGCGAACACCTGTTCGGCGCGCGCCACGTCCCGGGCCGCTCCTTCGATCTCCAAAGAATCGGCTTTCAAGTCAATGGTGACGTTCAATCCATCTTCAAGCAGGCGCAGGTTTTCGTCCCTGGTCCCGAACAGGGTCTCGATGTTAGGACTGATCTCAATGTTCTTCTTCATTCAGTTCCGGTAATGACCCCCCACGACTTTGCCCTGAGCGGGTTGGCAGCAGCCCGTCCAACGCGGTGCGCTGGCTGGATTGGAGCCGATGAGACACCGGCAGCCTCGCCGGACAGGGCGCAAAATTTCATTCTTCTGGAAGGGAAACGCGGCCGGGATATTCGCCACCGGGCGGAGGCAACAACCATTTGCCCTAGAGTACCCCCGCCTCCCCCGGCAGTCAATGCACAGCCCACGATGCAAGTGACCTCTTTGCCACTACTTAGATGATTTATATGGCCTCCATGATGGCCTGCTCCCGTACCGTCCTCGTGGTGTTTAGATTCTGCATGATGGCTTGGAGCTTGCCTTTTTCGCCCCAGGGGTGGGGTTTGACCGGGGCGAGTGGCTTCCGTAGAATGAAGAACTTGGGTACTCCCCGACATTCCACCCGAGGTTAATCAGCACAGATGGCAAATCATTTCTCAGCGCTCAAGCGCGCCCGCCAGACCGCCACCCGCACCGTGCGCAACCGCGCCAACCGGTCGCGCCTGCGCAGCGCCCTGCGCGAGTTCCGCGATGCGCTCAAGAGCGGCAACCGCGATCAGGCCGAGCAAGTTTTCCGCCGCACCGCCTCCGCCCTCGACAAGGCCATTCAGAAGGGCGTGATTCACGAAAATACCGCCTCGCGCTATAAGTCCCGCCTCAGCGCCCGCGTCAAGGCGATCGCCGCCAAGTAGCCGCTGGCGTCGATTTTCCGAGTTCTCTTGCGAGTGGGACGGCCCAGGCCTGCGTGTGCATGTCTGCTCAATGCACCACGTAGTCGCGCAGGCGGCGCAGCAAGGACTCCGGAGCCTCGGCGTCCAATTCGACCACGCCGTCCTGATACTGCCGCGAGAAGATGCGCGAACGCGCCTCCAGCGTGGAAAGCACCTTGCCTTCGCTCTGGGGCACCTTCAGGCGAACCCGCGCGAGCGGGTCTTCCTCCAGTAGTTGGTCCATGCGTTCCAGCAGCGTCGCCAAACCTGTGCCCAGAAGCGCGGAGACGTGAACGGTGCCAGCCTCGTCGCGGAGCGCCTCTCTTTCCTTGGCGGGTAACCGGTCAATCTTGTTCATCACCCGCAAGCGCGGCTTCTTCTCCGCCTCCAGTTCCGCCAGCACCACCTCCACTTGCGCGTCCTGCTCCGAACGGGTAGGGCTGGACGCGTCCGACACCTGCAGGATGAGCGAGGCGCGTTGCACCTCCTCGAGCGTGGCGCGAAAGGCCGAGACCAGCGTGTGGGGCAGGTGGCGAATGAAGCCCACCGTGTCGGAGAGCAGCAGCTTGCGCTTGGAAGGCAACGTGACCGGGCGCAGCGTGGGATCGAGCGTGGCGAACATCTTCGCCGATGCCAGCACGCTGGACCGCGTGAGCGCGTTGAACAGCGTGGACTTGCCCGCGTTGGTGTAGCCCACCAGCGCCACGGTGGGCACCGGCACCGACTCGCGGCGCTGGCGCTGCTGGGCGCGTGGGCGCCGCACATTTTCCAGTTGCTTGTGGGTGTGGCG
>JAMXLI010000040.1 GCA_024281115.1 Terriglobales bacterium
AAGGGCGCGGTGATGCTTTTGCCTGCGGGCGTCAACAAGGGATCCGGATTGAGATGTGCCCTGGAGGAGCTTGGCATCCCCCCTACCCAGGTAGTCGCTGTAGGGGACGCGGAGAATGACCACGAGATGTTTTCGGCAGCGGAGTTCTCAGTGGCCGTGGCCAACGCTCTGCCCAGCCTGCGCCAGAGGGCCCGCCTGGTGACCCGCCAGGCCGCGTCGGAAGGCGTCCAGGAGTTGATGGGGCTGATATTGAATGACGAGCTGGAGGCTTACGAATCACCCTCCCAAGACGCAAAGCACGCGCCGGCATCAACTCCCTCGCGGCCCTGAACACCCGCTACAATCCTTCTATGAACTGGCCCGCTGAGATTCTTGCCGCGGAAGCGCGCATCCGCCCGCACATCCTGGAGACTCCGCTCGAGCGCTCGCACCACCTGAGCCAGGTCGGGAACGCAAACGTTTACCTGAAGCTGGAGAACCTGCAACCCACCGGGTCCTTCAAGCTCCGCGGCGCCACCAATAAACTGCTCTCGCTTTCTCCCCACGAATTGAAAAAGGGGATCGTTGCCGCTTCCACCGGAAATCACGGGATGGCCGTGTCTTATGCGGCCTCTCGTCAAAATGCCCAGGCCACCATCTACATGGCGGAAGGCGCGGCAGAAGAAAAGGTATCGTTGATTGAATCCTACGGCGGCAAAGCGGTGATGTACGGCGATAACCCGGTAGACGCTGAGTACAAGGCGCGCCAGGTAGCGGCCGAAACCGGCCGCCCCTTCGTTTCCCCGTACAACGACGCCAGTGTCGTAGCCGGGCAGGGTACAACAGGCGTGGAACTGCACCGCCAGAATCCCAAGCTGGATGCGGTGTTCGTTGCCGTCGGGGGCGGCGGCTTGATCTCCGGGATCGCCTGCTACCTGAAATCAGTGAACCCCAGGGTGAAGATCGTGGCCTGCTGGCCGGAGAATTCTCACGTGATGCACGACTCCATGCTGGCGGGCCGCGCCGTGAAGGTTCCAGAGCTGCCCACCATCTCCGACAGCACTGCCGGGGGGGTGGAGGAGGGCGCCATAACCATCGAGCTTTGCCGCCGATTCGTGGACGACTCGGTCTTTGTTTCCGAACAGGAGATCTACAGCGCCCTGCGGCTGGTGATGGGAAAGGAACGCTGGCTGGTCGAGGGCGCGGCCGCCGTTCCCGTAGCCGCCTACCTCAAACAGCGGCAGTCCTATGCCGGGCAGAATGTAGCTCTCCTCATCTGCGGCCGGAATATTCCGCTGCAAAAGCTGGAAAAGGTGTTCAAGGTTGCGGCTGCTGCCTGAAGCGCCCTAGGCTTTGTTCGCTGCATCGCCGCGACGCGCCAGGTTGGGAAGCTCGCGGATAAGGAATGCGGTGATTGCGGAAACGATCGACCCGGCCACCGTCATCAGCAGTGACGTGCCGTATTTCAGATACCACGCGGGCCCCGGATCCGAACTGGGCGCGCCGATCCCTTGCCAGGATAGTTCCACTTCACCGTGCCGTACCCGGGCCAGCAGCTCGGCATTGCCGTTCGGCGGAAACTGGCCGTCAATCGTGCGCGCCTCGTCATAGCCGTCGCTGGGAGCGCTCACCTGCAACTTCACCGCATGGGTTCCCGCGGGCACGCGTACCGTGTGCGAGAAGCTTCCCTGCACCGCTCCGGGAATCAGGCCGAAACGCTTTCGGACCGCTCCTGTAATGCGGCCCTGGTAAGCGAGGCGATCATCCACCCACAGGCTTACCTGCGCCGCGCGCAGGCCATGCTGGATGCTGACTCGCAGGTTGGCGGTACCTTGCGGCGTGTTCGCCCGCACGGCCAGCAGAAAGATGCCAAGGGCGAGCGCGATGGCTACGCCCAGGAGCACCATAGGGGGCACCTTGCGAAGCAGGCGCGGGCCCCATCCGGTGAACCTTTGCCACCTGGAAGGACGGTGTGGAACGGCGGAAGATGGCGATACAACTTCGGGCGGCATACGACGCCTTCATTGTGCCGTGTCGGCAGCGCTTGCTCCAGTTACCGCCAGACCTGTACCGCCGTCCGCCCTTGGTTGCCGTCTAATAGCCCCTGGATTTGTCCACCAGCCCGAGCAGCGGCTCACCGGCAAGGTACCGGCGCAGGTTTTCGGCGATCAGCTCGTAATGCCGTTCCCACAGCTTCTCGGTAACCGCCGCGGTGTGGGGCGTGATAAGCACGTTTTCCATCTTCCAGAGCGGCGAATCGGACGGCAGCGGTTCGCGCTCGAACACGTCCAGGGCGGCGCCTGCGATTCGCTTCTCGGACAACGCTTCGATTAACGCGGCTTCGTCCACCAGTGGTCCGCGGCCCACATTCACCAGGCAGGCCTCGCGCTTCATGCGTCGCAGCCGTTCCCGATTCATAAGCGCGCGCGTGCTTGCGGTTACCGGCGCCGCCAGCACCAGGTAGTCGGCCCGCGCCAGCGCTTCCTCGAACTGCTCTGGGCCGTAGACCTCGTGAGCTTCTCCCGGGCCTCGCTCCGGGTGCTCTCGCACCCCGAGCACGCGCATGCCCAGGGCGGCAGCGCATTTCGCGATTTCCCGCCCGATGCTGCCCATACCCACCAGCACAAGGGTAGAGTCGCGCAACTCGCGCGGGCGAGGCGCCTGTTCCCAGAGTTGGTCCTGCGCCCACTGGCGCAGCGCCTGGAACCGGACCGCCTGCGGCAGCTTCTTGGCCAGGGCAAGCAGCAACGCCATGGCATGTTCCGCCACCACCGGACCGTGTACCCCGCGGGCGTTGGTCACCACCACGTCGCTGGCAATCAATTCCGGAAACATCAACTGGTGGACCGCGGCGGCCGTGGAATGGATCCAGCGCAATTGGGCAGCCAGGCGAAACTGTTCCGGCCGAAGCGACCAGGTTACCGCCGCTTCCGCCTGGGCTAATTCCGCCTCGATTCCCTCGTAGCTGGCGCGCTGGATGACCTCAACGGAGGGGAATGCCTGGTGCAGCCTGGTGCCCACCCAGGGGGGCGCATTCCAAAGCGGAAACCGGTGTTTCATCACTACCAGAAGCTTCATAGATCCAGCTATTTGAACACGCGAAGCGGGCAGGGCTTCTTGCTTCGGGAAGGCAGGCGGGCAATTGTGACCGGCATCACATCTCCCGCACCCTTAGGCCGCTACTCTGGTTCTCGGTCCGCGCAGCAGCCGGCTTCTCCTTCCACGACTGCCGGAGCCCCGCTGGAGGACTCATGCCCCGCTCCCCGCAGGACCTGCACAAATCTTCTAACCCGAAGAATATCCGCCGCGCCGGCGCCGTGCTCGGCGACGATGGCGCCCGGTGTGCGGCGGACGTCATCGGCCCCCGGATCCAATGCGGTTGCGCGCTGCACTGCGGCCAGATCGTCAATGTGCGCTTTGGCCGCGAGCATGCGCGCTTTCTGGTCACTTGGGTGGGAGAACCGGGAACACCCCAGGAAGGACACGTGGGGTTGCAGAGTATGCGCGCAGGCCGGCGCACGTGGGATGTCACGCTGGCCCGCGAGGCCATCCACAGCCGGGAAACCGCTCGCCTGCAACTACGGCTGGTGTTGATTCCTACTACAAAACAGGCCGGCCGGAACTAAGCTGCCTTGCTTTTCCGAAGCTTGCGCAACTCCATGAAGATCAATGCGGCAAAGCCTATGCCCGTGCAGCCCAGCATGATCTCAAATACGACAAACATGCTCATGATCTCTCCTTTGATAGCAAGCAAAGCGCTACCGACCCGGAGCGGAGCCCGCTCCCCCGATAGCGCCGCCTTTGCAGGCCCAAGGAAACTGTCCTCATCGTAAGCGCAAAACGAACTATGTCTAGTACATCCTCGGATGCGGGGCGGAGCAGCGTCCCAATCCGGCAACGAACACATGGCTCCGCGCCCTGGAATTCGCGATAATGGCGCTGCGGCAGGGAGGGTGCCATGTTCTTCGAACAGTTTTACCTGGGGTGCTTGGCGCATGCCTCGTATATGCTGGGTTCCGGCGGCGAAGCCGCCGTCATCGATCCGCAGCGCGATGTGGACCTCTACTTGGAAACCGCCGCGCAGCAGAACCTGAAAATCCGCTATATCTTCGAAACCCATTTGCATGCGGATTTTGTTTCCGGCCACCGCGAGCTGGCAGCGCGCACGGGCGCCACTGTCTACATCGGGGCACGCGCTGGCGCCACCTTTCCTCACGTGCCCTTGTCCGATGGCTTCGAGCTGCGCTTCGGCGATGTGCAGGTCCGCGCCCTCGAAACCCCTGGACACACCCCCGAGAGCCTCTGCCTGGTCGTGACCGACCTGGCGAAGTCCGGCGACCCTTCGCTGGTGCTCACCGGCGACACACTTTTCATCGGTGATGTGGGACGCCCCGACCTCTTGCCGCAATTCAGCCCGCAGCAACTGGCCGGCATGTTGTACGACAGCCTGCACGGCAAGTTGCTGCGCCTCCCGGATGCAACTCTGGTGTATCCCGCGCACGGGGCGGGCTCGTTGTGCGGTCGTCAAATGCGCAACGAGCGCAGCTCAACCATTGGAACTGAACGCCTTACGAATTACGCGCTGCAGATTCCCAGTCGCGAACAGTTCATCCGCGAGTTAACCTCCAACCTGCCGCCGCGCCCTGCGTACTTTGCGCAGGATGCCGAAATCAATCGCGGCGGGGCTGAGTCGCTCGCTGACTTGCCTCTTCTGCAGCCGGTTTCAGCGCGGGAGTTGCGGGCGCGTATGGATCAGGGCGCGCTGGTGCTGGACACTCGCTCACCCGAGGAATTCGGCGCCGGCCACGTGCCTGGGTCGGTCAATATCAGCCTCTCTGGGCAGTTCGCTTCCTGGGCGGGAACGGTCCTGGGACTGGCGGCGGAGCCGGTCATCGTGGCCGCTTCCCGCGAGAAAGCAGAGGAGTCGCGCCTGCGCTTGGCGCGCGTCGGCATCGAGCACGCCGGGGGATACCTGGAAGGTGGCGTCGCCGCCTGGAAGGAGGCCGGCTTCGATCTGCAAACCTTGCCCCAGGCGAACGTGGCCGAACTGGCCGGCCGGCTGGCCTCGCAGCGCGCTCAGGTGCTGGACGTCCGTCGGGAGGCCGAGTGGGTCGCCGGTCACATCGCAGGGGCGCATTTCTGGCCCCTTGACCGCTTCTCCGTTTCCCTGCCGCAGGTTGACTCGGGCCAACCGCTGTTCGTCCACTGCAAAAGCGGTTATCGCAGCAGCATTGCCTGCAGCCTGCTGCTCAAAGCCGGCTGCCGCAACATCGTAAACGTGGTGGGCGGCTTCGATGCCTGGCAGCAGGCGGGCCAACCCGTCGAGACCGGTCCAGCGCCGCAAATGGCTGCCGCCGAGGCACGCCCCTGATGCGAGGGCCAGGGCGAATTGCCGTGATCGGCGGCGGCCCGGCAGGGGCCATGGCCGCTGCCGAGCTGGCCGCAGCGGGTCGCGACGTCTTGCTTTTGGATGAGAAGCTGGCCTGGGAAAAACCCTGCGGCGGCGGCATCACGCAAAAGGCGCTCGATCAATACCCCTTCCTCTCCCACGCCCAGGTGGAGCGAAACTGGATCCGCGGCTGTGAACTCACCAGCCCTTCGGGATACCGCGCCTCCTTCGTCCTGAACCGTCGAATCGCCATTTTTTCCCGCCAGGTTCTGAACCGCCTTCTGCTGGAGCGCGCCGCCGCGGGCGCCCAGATTGTGCGCGAGCGGGTGACGAGCGTCGAGGGCACGGCCGGCGCCTGGCAGCTAAGAGCGCGCCGAGCGGCATTCTCGGCGGAGTACCTGGTGATCGCGGGAGGCGCGCGCAGCAAGTTTCGTGGGCAGTTGTCGCGTCCCTTTGCGCCGGCAGATCTGCTGGCTACAGCGGGCTACTTCATCCCCGGCTCCGGAGACACCCTCGAGATTGCGTTCCTAAAGGGGATTGAAGGGTACATCTGGGTCTTTCCCCGCAGCCATCATCTTTCGGCCGGCATCTGCGCGCGCCTGCAAACGGCGACAACGGCTTCCCTTCGTACGCAGCTGGACGCCTTTCTCGCCGCCCGCGGCTATGACCTCAGTAAGGCTCAGTTCTACTCGCACGTGCTGCCCGCACCAACGGCCGGAACTTTGCAGAAAGCGCCGCTTGAGGGCATGGGCTGGGCGCTGGTGGGAGACGCCGCCGGGCTGGTAGACGCAATAACCGGGGAAGGCCTCTACTATGCCATCCGCTCCGCCGATCTTCTCGCGCAAGCGCTCACACAGGCCCGCTCCTATACGCAACTGCTGGAGCGCGAATTGCTCCCCGAGTTGCGCATGGCAGCCCGCATGGCCGGCCGCTTCTACCACGGCAACTTCCTCGGCCAAGCCGTTCTTGAACGCGTAGTGCGGCTGACGGACGCGAGCGCCACTCTGCGTGAGCTAACCCGCGACCTGTTTGCCGGCAGCCAGGGATACAGAGGCTTGCGCCGCAGGTTCTACCTGTCGCTGCCGCGGGTTGCAATGGAGATGCTGTTTGCTCCCGCGCCGAAGAGCAGCGTCCCAGCGTCGCCGTCCCTCGAATCGGGAAAACGGGCCTCGGCCGCTGAACTCCGCCATCGGGCCTGAAGCCGCGCGCAGCCTGCACTCTGCTGGCAGCGGAAACCCTGCCATCTCCTCAGTGCTCCAGGGCAGACTTCATACAGCGCGGGCACGGCGTATACCCCAGGCGCGCCGCTTCCTCCGCCGTTACCATTCGCGCCTTGCCGTGGAGGTATGTGCAAGCGGGATCGTGAAACAGCTTTCCGCCCTCGACAATGGCCACCATCTGCCCATGCAGATGAGCGGCCGGACGGCTGTGCTCGGACCGCAGGTGGGGCGCCGCGGCAGGGTAAAGGATCCTTGCGCCTAGGACGAGAATCACGGCAAGCGAGGCCGCCCACACGATTCGTGACATTGCGCCCTCCTAGTCGCCGGCCGCTGGCTCCGTGCCATACTCCGGATTCTTTTTCCACCCCGTGAGAATGGAGGCGAAGTTAGTCCAGCCGTGCAGCGCGACCATGATCAGGTGCCCGGGGATGAATGCCAGAAATCCACAAAGCGCCACGAAGTGCCAGATTCGCGCCAGGTGGTATCCGCCCAGGAACCAGCCCAGCCAGGAAAATTGCACCGGCTTGTACATCACCAGGCCGCTGGCCAGCGCCAGCGCGCCACACGCGATCATGCTGCTGTAAGCCAGTTTCTGCAGCGGGTTGTATTGCGCCCGCAGCGGGGGCTTGGGGCCGAACAAGAAGTAGTGGCGCACCATCGGCCAAACCCCGCCCATCTCTCGCGGGCTGAACAGCACCGTCCTGTAGTTTCCGCTGAGCCCCTCGTACGCGAGGTAAAGGACGCCGCATGCGGCAAAAACCCACATGAAGGTGAAGTGCCACTGCAGCGCGCCCCCCAACCATCCCCCCAGCGTCAGCGCCTTGGGTATGTTCACGAAGTTGTTCTGCGGGATCTTGGGGCCGAAACTCGGGAAGGCGAGGAAAATCCTCATCCCGCTGGTCGCCAGCACGAAGATGGAGATGGCGCTCAGCCAGTGCGTGAACCGCACTGCCCAGGGATGCTCGTAGGCCGCCCGCACCGTGGAACGCGGCGAGGGGGGCTCGGCTGCGCGCGTGGCCGCAGTGGCAGCGGCCTCGCCGGGTTCCGGCTGACTCTCCTGCTTCTGCGCCGGCGTCGCGCCTGCCATGGAGGTCTCCGGCACTTTCGTCGGCACCGCTTCGCTCGCACCGTGCGCCGGTTCGGGAGCCGGTTGGGCGTGGCTTTTCTCCTGCTCCGTCATAATCCACCGAACCAGCTGTAGCCCTGGTCCTCCCAATACCCGCGCTTGGCGGGAAGTACGTTGGTCACCGTCAGCTTGGTCAGATATTTCGCCTGCTTATAGCCGAGCTTGGTAGGCAGGATCAGACGCAATGGCGCACCGTGGCCCCGCTCAAGCGGCTGGCCGTACATCTCGTAGCACAAGAGCGACTGGGGATGCAGGGCAGTTGCCATGTCGAGCGACTCGTAATAGTCGTCGGCACACTCGAAGGTCAGAAAGCGGCTGCTCGTGTCGGCGCCCACGAGGTTCAGAAAATCGAAAATGCGCGCGCCCCCAAACGAGCCAATCACGTCCCAACCCTCCACGCACACGTGCCGCGTGTTCTGGCGAAGCTTGGGTAAGGACTGCACCTGCTGCAGCGTGTAGTCGTCGGGATGGCGCACGTTGCCGTCTACCGTGAGCGTCCAGGTCTCCAGGTCCACCTCGGGATCGGTCACGTCATAGCCGTTATAAGGAAACTTTTCCAGGGGTGTCAGTTCGTTGTCCCTGAAGCTCCGTGCCAGGTGATGACCGCGGAAAAGCTGGCCCGCCGCCCAGTCGCTGAATCCCAAACCTCGCTCGAGCAGCCCGGGCTGCAGCCGGGTGACGGCAAACGCGCCGGCCGCCAGCACCGGCGCGAGCTTGAGGAGTTCGCGCCGCTTCAGCCTTTTTAATTCGTGCTCGTCCAGTTGCCGCATAGGCCTTCTCCCAGCCTTTGACGTGCGCACAGCATACAACGGACCCTGACCTCCAATATGGGATTGTGGCCCGGCCGCAAAGTAACGCATTTCAGACTAAAATCAGGCGGCCATGAACGCCGAACAACAACGTTTGCAGCAATCGCGCGACCGCATCCGTCACTGGAAACGCTGGGGTCCGTATCTTGCCGAGCGGGCCTGGGGCACAGTTCGTGAAGACTATAGCGCGCAGGGGACAGCCTGGGACTACTTCCCGCATGAGCATGCGCGCTCCCGCGCCTATCGCTGGAACGAAGACGGGATTGCCGGCATCTGCGACCGTCATCAGCTCATCTGCTTCGCTCTGGTTTTGTGGAACGAGCGCGACCCCATTCTCAAAGAACGGTTGTTCGGGCTGAGCGGTCCCGAGGGCAATCATGGCGAGGATGTGAAGGAATACTACTTCTACCTCGACAGCACTCCCACACACTCTTACATGAAGTACCTGTACAAATACCCGCACGCAGCCTTCCCTTATCGTGAACTCGTGGAGGAAAACCGGCGGCGGGGCGCGAGCCAGCCGGAATACGAACTCCTGGATACCGGCGTATTCGAGCAGGACCGCTACTTTGACGTGACCGTAGAGTACGCCAAGGCCGACGTGGAAGACATCCTGGTCAAGATCACCGCCATCAATCGCGGGCCGGACCCCGCCCGCCTGCGCTTGCTGCCGACCGTATGGTTTCGCAACGTGTGGTCGTGGGGATATGACCAGCCCCGCCCCTCGCTGCACAAGCTCGCTGGCGCGGGTACTGCGGGCGTCGAGCTGGAGCACGCCGGCAACCAGCACTGGCTCTACTGCGACGGCGCGCCGGAGCTGCTGTTCACTGAAAACGAGACGAACTGCCGCCTGTTGTTCCACTCTCCGAACACCTGCGATTTCGTCAAGGATGGCATCAACGACTACGTGGTGCATGGCAGGCGCGAAGGGGTCAACCCACAACAGGTCGGAACCAAGGCGGCGGCGCACTACAGCCTGGAACTGGCTTCCGGAGGCGTCGCCACCCTCCGCCTGCGCCTCACCAACATAGACTTCGCGCAGCGCGCTGCTTCCCCCTTCGGCCCCGACTTCGAACGGACCTTTACCCAGCGCCAGTATGAGGCCGACGAATTCTACGGGCACATCATCCCGCGCGACCTCTCGCTCGACGCGCAGCAGGTCATGCGTCAAGGCTTGGCCGGAATGTTGTGGAGCAAGCAGTTCTACCACTATGTGGTGAAACAGTGGCTGGATGGCGACCCCGGGCAGCCTCCGCCCCCGCAGGAACGCCGGCTGGGCAGGAACCACGAGTGGACGCATCTCTACAATGCCGACGTCATCTCCATGCCCGATAAGTGGGAGTACCCGTGGTATGCGGCCTGGGACCTGGCTTTTCACTGCGTCGCGCTTGCCCTGGTGGACTCCGATTTTGCCAAGGAACAGCTCATCCTGCTCTTGCGCGAGTGGTACATGCACCCCAATGGCCAGTTGCCCGCCTACGAGTGGGCCCTCGGCGATGTGAATCCCCCGGTGCATGCCTGGGCGGCCTGGCGCGTTTACAAGATCGAGAAGAAACGCCGCGGCAAGGGAGATCGCGAATTCCTCGAGCGCGTCTTCCACAAGCTGCTGCTCAACTTCACCTGGTGGGTGAACCGTAAGGATGCCGAGGGCAGAAATGTCTTCCAGGGCGGATTCCTGGGACTCGACAACATCGGTGTTTTCGACCGCAGCCAGCCGCTGCCCACCGGTGGCTACCTCGAGCAGTCCGACGGCACCAGCTGGATGGCCATGTACACCCTGAATTTGCTGGCCATTGCCCTGGAGTTAGCCAGCGAGGAGCCCGCCTACGAGGACGTAGCCAGTAAGTTCTGGGAGCACTTCATCTACATTGCCAGCGCCATGAACCACATGGGCGCCGATGGCGTGGGCCTTTGGGACGAGAACGACGGCTTTTTCTACGATGTGTTGCGCCTGCCCAGCGGCGAGTACTTTCCCTTAAAGATCCGCTCCGCTGTGGGCCTGATCCCTCTGTTTGCGGTGGAAACCCTGGAGCCGGAGCTCCTCGAGCGCATGCGCGGGTTTAAGCGGCGCCTGGACTGGTTCGTGGAAAACCGGCCCGATCTGACCTCAAACCTGGCCTGCATGCGCACCCTTGGACGCGGGGAGCGTCGCCTGTTTTCCATCGTGGACCGCGACAAGCTGACCCGCATCCTGCGTTACATGCTGGACGAGCGCGAGTTCCTGTCGCCCTTCGGAATCCGTGCCCTTTCGCAGTTTCACCGCGATCATCCCTACGAACTGCATGTCAACGGTACCCTGCACCGGGTGGACTACGAGCCCGCCGAATCCACCTCTGGAATTTTTGGCGGAAACTCCAACTGGCGCGGGCCAGTTTGGTTCCCCATCAACTTCCTGCTTATCGAATCCTTGCAGAAATTTCATCACTACCTGGGCGACGCTTACCAGGTGGAGTATCCGACCGGCTCGGGAAAGATGCTGACTTTGTGGCAGGTAGCGGCGGAGCTGTCGCGCCGGGTGACCCGTCTTTTCCTGCGCGCAGGCGATGGCCGCCGGCCGGTCTACGGCCCAGCCGAGAAGTTCCAGGCCGACCCTCATTGGCGCGACCTGGTCCTGTTTTATGAGTACTTCCACGGAGACACCGGTGCGGGCCTGGGTGCCAGCCACCAGACGGGCTGGACAGGGCTGGTAGCTAAACTGCTGCAGCAAAGTGGCGAGAAGAAGCGGGTGCGGGAGACGCGAGCCGCGGACGCCGTGAGCGCAGGTTGATGACCAGGCTAGACCTCCGGCGGCACCAGACCGGGCTGCCTGGGCCGGGATCTGCTGGCCCTTCTATACGGCCTCGTTATGGGTCTCGCCGGCCTCGTCGGTCGTTTTGGACTGATCCTGCAGAACTCCCTGTTCGATCTTCTCCTGGCATTCAATGCAGTACCGCGCCCAGGGCACCGCTTCCAGCCGCTTGGCGTTGATTTCGCGCCCGCAGGAAACGCATTCGCCGTATACACCTTCGTTAATGCGGTGCAGCGCCTCCTCCACCATCTGCAGGTTCCGCCTCTCCTGGGTGCTGGTGCTGAACAAAAATTCTTTAGCCTGGTAGCTGGTGGCCAGATCGGCGACATCTTGGGGGTGGTCCTCGATGACCGTCCGCCCCTCGCCCCGGGTGCGAGTGACGGTTTCCGTCAGGTTCCGCCGGCGCACCTCCAGTTTCTTGCGGAAATCCTCCAGGCGCTTGCTGTCCATATCCTCATTCCTTTCCCGACGTGATAGAGCTTAGATGCAGCACCCCGACTTCGGTTTCCTGAAACACTAGCCCCGGTACCCCCGGGTTCTCATTTCGGGACATTCCCCGATTATTTCAACCGCTTTGCGCCCGGAGCGCATCGGAGCTAATGGGCTCTTCTGACCCACTCTGCCGTGAACACGACTGGCGAATACCTGAAACGCGTGCTGCTGGTGCTCGACAACCAGGCCATTGGGCCCACGGTTCGGCAGGAATTAGCCGACTCCGGCTACGACGTGCACTGGGCCAGGAGCGTGGAAGAGGCCGAGAGCATGTGGCAACCCAATGTGTTCGACGTCGTACTGCTGGATGTGCGCCATGACGGCGAGCGCAGTCGCGCTTTCGTCAACCGCATTCGCGCCACCTCCCCCGCCCAGCGAATTCACTTCCTGCACCGCCGTGGCCGCGTCGCCTGACCCAAGCCTAAGTTGCGTCCGAGGAACTTTTCCGCGCTGCCTGCAGGTCTAGACCGAGTTGTTCGGCCTTTTTATACAGGTGACTGCGTTCCAGGCCCAGTGCTTTCGCCGTGTTGGTCACATGGTATTGCTGCCGTTTGAGTTCCTCCAGGATCGCCTCGCGCTCAAACTGTTCCACTCGCCCGGCCAGAGTCCCATGGCACGAGAACTCCCCAGCACGGCCTGCCTCGGAAACCGGCAGCGCCTGCCGTAAAGTCTCCATGCTTACCTGGCCGTCGCCGGCCAGTAGCAGCAAACGCTCCACCACGTTGCGCAATTCGCGAATGTTGCCCGGCCAGGGCTGCTCCTGGAGTGCGCCGACTACTTCCGGACTGAACGCCGCCGCCTTCCAGCCATTCTGCGCCGCCACTTGAGCGGCGAAGTGCTCCACCAGCGCCGCGATATCTTCCCGGCGCTCGCGCAAAGGCGGCAGCACCAGTGGGAAAACATAAATCCGATGAAAAAGGTCCTGGCGAAATTTTCCCTGTGCCACCAACTGCTGCAGATCGCGGTGCGTGGCCACGAGCACGCGCACATCCACGCTTACCGCGTGATCGCCCCCGACGCGCTCTACCTCGCCTTCCTCCAAAACCCGCAGCAGCTTGGCTTGCATGGCCAGCGGCATATCGCCGATTTCGTCCAGGAACAAAGTCCCGCGCTGCGCCTGCTCGAACTTCCCAAGATGACGGGCTCCGGCCCCGGTGAACGATCCCTTCTCGTGCCCGAACAGCTCCGATTCGATCAGTTCCGCCGGGATTGCCGCGCAGTTCACGGTTACAAACGGTCCGCCCGCCCTCGAGCTGCGCTCGTGCAAGGTGCGGGCCACCAACTCCTTCCCCGTGCCGGTTTCGCCCAGGATGCACACCCGGGTCTCAGTGGGCGCCACCCGATCCACCTGGGCCATGACGCGCCGCATCGCCTCCCCTTTCCCTACGATCTGGTGTTTGCCCAGGCGTTGTCGAAGCTGCCGGTTTTCGGATTCCAGCCGTTCCAGCCTGAGCACGTTTTCGACGGTGAGCAGAAGCTTGTCCGTCGAGATGGGCTTTTCCAAGAAGTCGAGCGCGCCCAGCCGGGTGGCCCTCACCGCCATCTCGATGTGCGCCTGGCCCGACATCATGACCACCGGAATGGTGACTCCCTGCGCGCGCAGCTCTTCCAGCAGTGCCAGGCCGTCTTTTCCCGGCATGATCACGTCGGAGAGAATGAGGTCGAACGCTTGCGAACGGGCCAGTTCCAGCGCCTTCCCGGCGTTGTCGCAAACCGTGGCTTCGTGCCCCGCCAGGCGAAAGGCGCGGGAAAGCGAGGCCAGGGTGTTGGCCTCGTCGTCCACGATCAGCAGGTGAGCTTTGGGCATTGGCTTAGCCGTCGCAAACGCTGGCACCGGCCATCCATCTTCGGCCAGGCAATTTGCAGATCATCCATTCTCCCGCGACGCGGTCGTTTCCGCGAACGGCCGCGGGCTGGTGCCCGCCGGCAACTCGATCACGAACGACGTACCCCGGCCCGGCTCGCTTTCCACCCGGATGCGTCCCCCATGATCGCTCACTACCGATTGCACGATTGCCAGCCCAAGGCCGCTCCCGTGCTGCTTGGTCGTGTAGTACGGGGTGAAAAGCCGCTCGCATTCTTCCCGGCTCAAACCCGCCCCCGTGTCGCTGACAGTGATCCGCACCCACCCACCGCCACCCTCGGTGCGCAGCCTTAACGTGCCGCCCTCGGGCATAGCGTCGAGGGCGTTTAGCACCAGGTTCGAAAGGGCGCGGTGCAGCAGCTCGGGATCGGCCTCCACGAGGGGATCAGCCGGATCGAGTTCCTGGCGGCAGTTCACCCCGGTGTGCTCCTGGAGCTGCGCCTGGAACAAATTCGCCGCCCGGCGCACGGCCTGGTTCACGTCCACGGTCTCGAGCTGCGGCTGCGGCATCTTCGAAAATTCGCTGAAGCGCCCCACGATCGTCTTCAGGTTGGCGATCTCGGCCAGCAGGGTGGAAGCGCTCTCGCGAAAGATTTCCTCGAAAAGCTCGGGGCTGCGCTCCCGGGCCCGCAGCAGGTTTTCCACCGTGATTTGCAGCGGAAACAGCGGGTTCTTGAGCTCGTGGGCCAGGCGGCGGGCCAGTTCCCGCCAGGCCGCCACCCGCTCTGCCTGCACCAGCCGCTGCTTCTGATCGATCAGATCCCGGGTCATCTGGTTGAAGGAGTCCGCCAGTTGTCCCAACTCGTCGTGGCTGGTGGCCTCTACGCGCGCCTCCCAGTCACCTGCCGCTACCCGCTGCGCCGCTGCGGCAATCTCCTCCACCGGCCGCGTGACCCGGGAGGCGATCCAACCGCTCAGCAGGATAGCGAGCAGAATCCCGCCAGTGCCGGCCGCGAGTGCAATGGAGGTGATGTTGCGCTCCAGTTCCAGCAATGGCCCGCGCGAATTCGCTACTAGCAGCACGCCCACGTTTTTGCCTTCGATCCCGCGCAGCGCGAGCGCGTGCACCGCCTCGCTGCGGGAGGAATCAATCGACCGGGAAATGACCTGCGTTTCCTCGTCCCCGTGGGTGAGCACCGATTCCACCAGGGCTTGCAGCTTTCCGCCCTCCGGCACAACGCCGTTCTTGTCCATCAGGAGTTCAGGCGAGAACTGCAGCTGGAGGTTCAGATACAGCATGACCCGCGCGGCGCCCGGAGCGTCGAAAGCGCCCAGGAAATCCCGATCCAGGCGCTCGCCGCCCAGCACGTACAGTGGGGATTCGGCTACGCGCACTGTCCGCATGGCGAACAGGCCCACCGCCGCCGGCAGGTCTTCGATCTTCAGAAAAGCCCCGCCAGGCAGCCTGGCTGCGGTGCCGATCAGCGGCTCTTTATAACCAAATTTGGCGGGAGCTTGCGCCGAAGAGATGATGGTTCCAGTCCGATCTACGTACTCCAAAAAATCCAGCCCCTGCGCTTGTGCATCCCCTTTGGCCTGGTTGATAAACCGGCCCGGGTTGGAGGAAGGACGGCTTAATTCCACGGCCATACCGGCAGCCGTTTCTGACTCGGAGATGGCCGCCACCCGTCGCGCGACTTCCTGGCCGCGCCGATCGAACTCGCGTCGGAACTGTGCGATCAGGGCAGCTGTGCGTTCCACATCTGCCCGCTCGAAGGCGCGGCGGGCCATCCACGCGTCGATGGCCGAGACCGCAGCGATGGCGACAAACGCGGTGAGCGCAAACGCAGCCAGCAGCTTGCGGCGAAAGCTCACGGCCTCGCCCCGGCGATCCAGACGTCGCTCAGGCGCCACTCGCCCAGGGACTCTTCGTTCCAGTTGCGCACCTCCGGACCCAGCGCGAAGGCCTGGGAACGATACAGCAGCGGGAGCACGCGCCCGCTCTCGATCACGGCAGCTTCGGCGCGGTAAATTTCCTCGAGCGAGCCTCTTCCGATCAGCGGCGCTGGCAAGTTCAGCATGGCGCTCAACTCGCGCAACGCCACCCGAGCGTCCGGCGACAGTACGCGCAAACGCGCCAGGCGGGCGTCCGCCTCGGACGCTCCCGGAATTACCTGGACGGCAATGCCGGCCTCGCGCGCGTTCAACGCCAGCCGTTGCACCACCAGCTGCGCCAGCGCATCCGATGCCTCGCAGGAAACGCGGAGCGGCGACGCTGGTTTGAGCCCGGCTCGCAGCTGGCGAGCACGTTGCAGGTTGCGTTCACTCGAAAACAGGAACTCGTAGCCGGTGAGCCATGCCGGCAACAGACCCCCGGCGATTTCCCCCTCGCCCTGCAGCAGAATGCGGTGCAGCGACTCGCGGTCCAGGCTTAGCGCGAAAGCGCGGCGCAAGTCGGCTTCCGCTTGGGTCGCCGGCTCGCGCTCAAACACCAGCGCCATCAGCTCCACCGGGGCCGACTTCACGTGCTTGGCCTGGGTGCGGCCGGCCAGGTCGGGCGAAAGTTCAATCACGTCAGTTTTCCCCAGCTCGAACGCAACCATCTGCTGCCGTTCATTCTGCCCCATGTCCACCCGTACCGCATCGAGAAAGGGACGCCCACCCCAATATCCTTCGTTGGCCGCGAGTAGCAGGCTGCGTCCCGGCTGCCAATCCTGTACGGCGAACGGGCCTGTCCCGGCAATCTTTTCGCCTTGGCGGCGGATGAGCGCATAGCGCGGCAGGGTAAGGTCCGCCAGCAAATCCGGAATCGGGGTGGCATTCTCGATGACGACTGCGCCCGCCTCCGCGCGCACCGTCCAATCGGAATTGGCGGATCTAAGCGCCCCCGCCACCGATTCAGCCGTCACCGGCGCGCCTCCGTGCCAGGTCATTCCAGGGCGGAGCTGGAAACGCCAGCGCTGCCCGCTCAATTCCGGCTCCCACGCCGAGGCTACGAGCGGCCTGACATTACCGCGGCTGTCCATGCCGACCAGGGTTTCGTACAGCAGCCGCGCCACATCACGCCCTGTCTCCGATTTTGCTAGGGCGGCAGGTTCCAGCGAGGCTGGTGCGGCGCTCATGGCAACCCGCAGGGTGCCGCCGTAGCGCGGCCGGCTCTCCGCGCGCGCGGCGCTCGCCACCAGTAACACGCTACTGATTACAAGCGATCGCCAGCCGGTACGCTTCATAGGTTCCCGCCTTCAGGTTGCGCGTGATCGCGGTTGCCGTCTCTCCATTGCCTTCCGCCCAAAGCGCGGTCACGGGGCCGGCAAACGCTTCCGCAGCGCTGGCCGCCACCGGTTCCCGGTCCGCCACCTCGTAGGCGCGGACGCTGTCGGCGGAGGTTCCATCGCCGGGCCCAGTGGCCAGGACTTGCCACCCCGAACCGCATGAACTTTTCACTGAGGCGATGTCACTGCCCCAATCAGGACGAGCTACCGCCAGTTGAGAAACCCCGTCGTACATGTGGACCATGCCATCCACGCCCGCTGTCAGCCAGAGCATGTAATTGCTGCGCGGCAATGGCGCCGCCGAGTAAAACGGCGCCAACCCGCCTTCCTTTGCGATTGCGGGTGTCACCACGCCCGTAAAGAAGTTGCTTTTTGCGCTGAAGAAGCCCCGCAACCCGGAAGCGCCCGCCAGCGGCCAGGCATCGTCCACCTCGCGGCAGTGGATGTTGAGTGGCGGCGATGCCGTGCTTGCGCACAGCATGCCCGGCAGGTATGCGTCGAACAGATGATCGCGGGTAAGCGCCAGACGACCGCGCAGGTCGCGGGGCCAGCGCCCCTGGTTCGCGATCGCGAAACTTTGGGTGAGCTGCCAGCGCGTTCCTTGCTGCGAGTAAATCGCCACTTTGGTGGGGTCGAGCATGATGAGCGTCGCTGCCGACCCGGCATTCTCTACCAGCGCCGCATCCAGAATGGGCTCCGGCTGGATCCAGAGCAGCGTCTTGCGAATCGTGACCGCGTTCGCGGCCGGCGCGC
>JAMXLI010000041.1 GCA_024281115.1 Terriglobales bacterium
CAGTTGCTTCTGGATGTGACGAATGCGCCGATAGATCTTGCGGCGGTCGGTTTCCAGCTGGGTTTCACCCGGCCCGCGGGTGCCGATTCCGCCGCCCAGCTGCGACATCTGCACGCCCCGGCCGGCCAGCCGCGGCAGCAGGTATTCCAGTTGCGCCAGTTCGACCTGCAGCTGTCCTTCGCGGGTGCGGGCATGACGGGCGAAGATGTCCAGGATGAGCTGGGTGCGGTCCACTACCCGCGCGGGAACTTCGTTTTCTATGTTGCGTTGCTGCGAGGGCGTGAGCTCGTGGTCAAAAACGATGAGTTGCGCGGAGACCGATGCCGCCGCGCCTGCGATCTCCTGCAGCTTGCCTCGCCCGATCAGGGTGGCTGGATCCAGGCGCTCGCGCCGCTGCAGAAATTCTCCGGCGATCTCCGCGCCCGCACTGGCCGCCAGCTCGCGCAGTTCCGCCAGCGATTCCTGGCCGCTGAACTGCGGCTGGCGCGCGCTGCGCGCGTGGGTGGCGGCCGAGCCTCGCGCCAGGCGGGCTTGTGGAGTGACTTGGCTGGCGGACTGCGTCTCCGCCGCCTCGCGGTGCCGTCCTGGGTAATCCACGCCCACCAGGAACGCGCGTTCGCCCGTGGTTTGCCGCGGCGCGGCACCGCGACGGGAGCTTCTGGATCCCGGCAATGACGCCTCTTACCCCTCGGTGCCGGAACTGCTGGCGGGAGCGGCCGGCGCGGTGGCATTTTGCGCCGGCTTGCCTTCGGCATGCTGCGGGCCCAGGGGGCCGCGCCGGTTCTCGCCGAAATGCGCGCCCTTCGCCATCACCACCGTCGAGATAGCGTGCTTGAAGATAAGTTGTTCCTGGTTCCCGGTTTCCAGCACAACCGAGTACTTATCGAAGGAGCGGATCCGCCCCGTGAGCTTCACCCCGCTCAGCAGGTAAATGGTGATGACGTTCTTCTCTTTGCGTGCGGTGTTCAGAAAGGAATCCTGAATATTCTGCGCCGGCTTGTTCTCCATCTCGCCGATCTCCTTTGCTGATGACATGCTTGCGCCTGACCTACCGGCCGAAGTGGCCGCCAAGTAACCGAGAGCCGGGCCGCAGTGGCGTCGTCTTAAGCGTCTGGCGCCGGGCCGTCGCTCGCTCTCGGCAGAACCCAGACACGATACGTGCTTGACGCCCAGTTTTCAACCTCGCTGCCATGGTTTAAGTTGTTAGGTTGCGGCTTATTGCGCGTCGCCCCCGCCGCCCTCAGAGGCCCCCATGCACTCCGCGATGCTGTTGTGGTTGCCAATCTCGTCCGCGCCGCTGGACAGCAATGCCACCTTCCTCATGCTGCTGCGCTGGGTCCACCTGCTCGCCGGCGTGATGTGGATTGGCCTGCTCTATTTTTTCAACGTCGTGAACGTGCGCTTCATGCAAAACCTTGATCCCGAGACCCGGGTGAAGGTCCTGCCGCCCCTGCTCACGCGCGCGCTCTGGTGGTTCCGCTGGAGTTCGGTGCTGACGGTGCTGGCCGGTATCGCCTATTGGATGACCATCGTGAGCGCCGACGCGGACAATGCCCAGGCCTCCGGCGGCCATGCTATCTGGACGTTTTTCGTGATCTGGACCCTGGCCTTTGCCGCGGAAAACGCCCTGGTCATGCCGTTAAAAGGTCCCCTCAACAATGGCTACGTCGTAGGCATTCTGGCGGCGGCGATTGTGGCCGCGGCTGCCTACCTGTACGTGGACCTGAATCAGCACGGCTGGGAGAGCAACCGGCTTCTGGCCATTGGGATTGGCGGCGGCATCGGCTGGTTGTTGCTGCTCAACGTCTGGGGCATCGTGTGGCGCGTGAACAAGCGCCTTATCCGCTGGACGGAGGAGCACGCGGCGCACGGCACGCCCATCCCGGAGAAGGCGCAGCGTCTCGCCCGCCAGGCTTTCCTGGTATCGCGAATCAGCGCCTGGCTCACCATCCCCCTGTTGTTCTTCATGGGGGCGGCCAGCCATTACCCGCTGCTCGGCCGCTGATGGCAAGGGCTGTTGGCGAACGCGGTCAGCCTCTTCGAGGCAAGCGGGTTGCCGCGGGCGGGCTCGCTGCGGGCCTTTGTTATTCTGAAGACACTTCCTGCACCCGTGGCTGGCGGCAAGAAGCTCATGCCCGAATTCCGTCCCATTGACGAGCAGCTTGCGTACCTGCGTAAGGGCGCGGCCGAGATCATCCGCGAAACCGAGCTGCGCGAAAAACTGGAGCGTTCGCGCGCTTCCGGAAAGCCCCTGATCGTGAAGGCGGGTTTTGACCCCACCGCGCCTGACCTGCACCTGGGCCACACCGTGTTGTTGCGCAAGCTGAAGCACTTCCAGGACCTGGGACACACGGTCGTATTCCTGATTGGGGATTTCACCGGCATGATCGGCGACCCTACCGGGCGCTCGGCCACGCGCCCCCCGCTTACGGCGGCGCAGATCGCCGAGAATGCCGAGACCTACAAACAGCAGGTGTTCCGCATTCTGGACCGGCAGAAGACGGTGGTGGATTTCAACAGCCGCTGGTTCAACCAGTTTACGGCGGCGGATGTTGTGCGCCTGGCGGCCAAGGTGACGGTCTCGCAGATGCTGGAGCGTGAAGACTTTCATAAGCGCTTCGACGAGCAGAAGCCCATTGCGATGCACGAGCTGCTCTATCCCCTGGCCCAGGGCTACGACTCGGTCGCGCTTACCGCCGACGTGGAGCTGGGCGGCACCGACCAGAAATTCAACCTGCTGATGGGACGGGAGCTGCAGCGCGCCTACGGACAGCCCTCCCAGGTCGTCCTGATGACGCCCATCCTGGAAGGGCTCGACGGCGTGCAGAAGATGTCGAAGTCGCTGGGCAACGCCATCGGCATCCACGAGCCGCCGCTCGAGATGTACGGCAAGGTGATGTCCATCTCCGACCCCATGATGTGGCGCTATTACGAGCTGCTGACCGACGTTTCCATGGCGGAGATTAAGACCATGCAGGCGGATGTCGCCGCCGGCCGAGCCCATCCCATGAAGCTGAAGCAGGAGCTGGCGCGGCGCATCGTGAGCGATTTCCATTCCGCCGACGCGGCCGACCGCGCCGCCGAGGATTGGAGCCGCCAGTTCCAGCGCGACCAGGCGCCCGCCGAGGTCGAGACCGTCAGCCTGGCAATGCAGGAGGTGGCAGCCGCAGGCGACGCCGCCATCAAGCTCGACAAGCTTCTGGCCCGGTGCGGGCTGGCCGACTCAGTCTCCGACGGCGCCCGCAAGATCAAGCAAAAAGCGGTGCGCGTGGACGGCGAGGTCAAAACCGAGCCCGTGCTGAACGTGCAGCTTCCCGCTGAGTTCACCCTCCGCGTGGGACGGGCGATCCGCAAGGTGCGCATCGAGTAGGCGGCCGGGGCTGAAGCCCACCATCATGCGGGCGAGGCGACGCGGCGCAATCTTCTTCCAAAACCCTCTTCATCCAAAGCGATGGGGGAAGAGCGGGCCTTCAGGCCCTGCGTAGCAAAGACCTGGCCGGGGCAGAAGCCCACCATTGCACGCGCGAGGCGACGCTGCGCTAAAGCGCCGCTCTTCTTCCAAAAACCTTCGTCGTACAAAGCGATGGGGAAGAGCGGGCCTTCAGGCCCGCGTTAGCGATGCTCCTCAACCCGGGCCTTCAGGCCCCGAGCGACAAAGACCCCGGCCGGGGCTGAAGCCCGCCATTGCACGCGCGAGGCGACGCGGCGCCAAAGCGCGCTCTTCTTCCTGAAATCCTCTTCCTCTAAGGTGTCGATTTTGTTCCGCACTACGTCAGAACGTCGCTCTTCCACCTTGTTTCAAACGCGTTCGCGGAATACAGAGGGCTCAACTTCGATCCGGGGAAGAGCGGGCCTTCAGGCCCTGCGTTGCAAAGACCCGGCCGGGGCTGAAGCCCACCATCCCACGGGCGACGTAACGCGGCGCTAAAGCGCCGCTCTTCTTCCAGA
>JAMXLI010000042.1 GCA_024281115.1 Terriglobales bacterium
AGCAGCAGGTAGCTGCAGGAAAGAAGTGGAGCAAGTCCGCCATTGCGGCCGAGCAGGCGCGGCGCAGCCGCAAGGGTTTGGCCCCGCTGAACGAGGCCGAGATTGCGGCGTTGCTGGGCGAACCCGCCGCCCCTCCCCCCGCAGCCCCAGCGCCCGCAGCCCCGGCAGCCGTTGCCCGTCCTGCAGCTGCTGCAGCACCCGCGCGGGTCGCAGTTCCCGTTCCCCCAGCGGCGCGCAGCGGCGAAGCCGTCCGTTACGTAGGCACGCCAGCCGTGGGTACCTCGAAGGCGGCCGCCGCCGGAGGTCTGGCGTCGGCGGGCCCGCAGAATACGGAGATTGACCAGCGCCGACGGCAAGTGGCCTGGAGCTGCATTGCCGCCTTCCTGCTCGCCTGGTTGGTCGCTTTCTTCCGCTTCTTCCTGCCCCGCACCCTGTTCGAACCCAGCACTTCCTTCAAGATTGGTTCGCCTTCCGACTTTGCGTTGGGCGTGGACGAGAAGTTCCTGCAAAAGTACCGCATCTGGGTAGACCGGTCGCCGGAGCGCCTCTTTGTCATTTACGCACGCTGCACGCACCTGGGGTGCACGCCCGACTGGAAGCCGGCAGAAAACAAGTTCAAGTGCCCTTGCCACGGCAGCGGATACGACAGCGAGGGTGTGAACTTCGAGGGGCCCGCTCCACGTCCCATGGACCGCGCCCACGTCGAGATTGCGCCCGACGGCCAGATCCTGGTGGACACATCGAAGCTCTATTCCTGGCCCAAAGGCCAGCCGTCACAGTTCAACGATCCGGGCGCGTTTCTGCCCGTTTAGCTGCACGCGACACGCGAGAGAACCGAGGTCAAGATGGCTGAAGAGAGCAACGGCAAGAATGGCGGCGGTCAGAAGGATGCGCCCGCGGCCGGGCAGAACGGAAGCGGCAATGGAGTGGGACTGCTCAGCCGGGTGCGCACCAAGGTGGCGGTCGGCGTCAAGGAAGACCTGCAAACGCTGAAGGCCGACATGCCGGCGAAGGTCAAGGAACAGGTGGAGATCGTCAAAGATCCCACCAAGACCCAGATCTATACCTCCATTTTCCGCCACAAGCACGACGATACGCCGCGTAACAGGGCCCTGGGGGTGCTGTCGAATGTTTTCCTTCACCTGCATCCGGCCAAGATCAACCGCGACGCGGTGCGCTACAGCTATACCTGGGGCATGGGCGGAATCACCTTCTACCTGTTCATTGTCCTGACCTTCACTGGCGTGTTGCTGATGTACTACTACCACCCCACCAAGGTGCAGGCGTTCCGCGACGTGCTTTATCTCGAGCACGACGTGCCCTTCGGCAAAATTTTGCGCAACATGCACCGGTGGGCGGCCCACCTGATGGTGATTGCCGTGTGGCTGCACATGTACCGCGTGTTTCTCACCGGCTCGTACAAAAAGCCGCGCGAGTTCAACTGGAACGTGGGCGTCATCCTGCTGGTGCTAACGCTATTGCTGTCGTTCACCGGGTACCTGCTGCCTGACGACCAGCTCGGCTTCTGGGCGGTGACGGTGGGCACCAACATGGCGCGGGCGACGCCGCTGCTCGGGCATGAAGGCCCGTTTGGACACCAGCTCGGCATGACTCCCTACAACGACATTCGCTTTGGGCTGCTGGGTGGCTCGATCGTGGATGCCAACGCGCTGTTGCGCTCCTACATCTGGCATTGCATCGGGATTCCGATCGTTGCGTCCATTTTCATGATTGTGCACTTCTGGCGTGTGCGTAAGGACGGCGGCATTTCCGGCCCGGCACCGGTCATGTTGTCCTCCGAGGTAAAAGAGCCCAAGAAATAATCCCCGGGCGCGGCTGCCCGGTTGGAGGGTTTATGGATTGGCATCAGCTGTGGGAGATTGTTTCTACTCCCGACAACGTTCCTATCGTCGCACTCGTGCCCCTGCTGATCATCTTCACCTACATGGCGGTCAAGCAGGCGCGCGCGAACGATGAACTGATCGCCGAGCTCGAGACCAATCCCTCGCTCGCCAAAACGCACCATCGCAAGACCTGGCCCTTCCGGCCCGGATGGCAGAAGGAAGTGCACGTGTGGCCATTCCTGCTCCGGATCGAGTTCCTGGCCGCCATCATCGTGACCGCCGTCCTGATGGTCTGGTCCATCACCCTGAACGCGCCGTTGGAAGAGCCCTCGAACCCGAACGTGACCATGAACCCGGCCAAGGCCCCGTGGTACTTCCTGGGCTTGCAGGAGATGCTGGTCTATTTCGATCCCTGGATCGCCGGCGTGGTCATGCCCACGCTCATCATCGTGGGACTGATGGCCGTACCTTACATCGACACCAATCCCCTGGGGAGCGGCTACTACACGCTACGCCAGCGGCGCTTCGCGCTGGGGACGTTTGCGTTCGGCTTTCTGTTCCTGTGGGTGCTGATGATCCTGATCGGCACCTTTATTCGCGGCCCGGGATGGCAGTGGTTCTGGCCAGGACAGACCTGGGACCACAACCGCCTGATCTACGAGGTGAATCGCGATCTGCCGGACCTGTTCGGCATCACCTCCAACCTGGGCAAGGCGGTTTTTGGCGCCATCATCGTGGGCGGCTACTACCTGGTGGGGGGACTGCTGATTTTCGCCTTCTTCCGCCGCTATCAGCCCAAGGACTATCGCCGCATGAGCCTGCTGCAGTATTCGGTCATGGTTTTTTTCTGGCTCACCATGGTGGCGCTGCCGCTGAAAATGGCGATTCGTTTGACCATGCACATCAAGTACGTGTGGATCACCCCGTACTTCAACATCTGAGGAGGCCGCGGTGGCCCAGTTACCCGACGACGACCCGATCACCAGTAAGTCGTACGCGCTGCATTACCTGGTCGCGACCGTCCTGCTGATGGCAACGCTGTTCTGGGCGCTCTGGGACGAGGCCTACGGGCAACGCCCGTGGAAGAGCTACCAGGAGGTGTTCCGCAGCCGCTACTCCGCCTTCTTGAAGACCGCTCGCTCCCGCTCCGCGCAATCTGAGAAAGAAGTCGAATCCAGCCCCGAGTACCAGAAGCTGAAGCAGGAATACGAGTCCGCCAGCGCCCAGGCCAAGCCGCGGATGACCGAGATCAACGACAAGCTGCACGACCTCAACGCCCGCATTCTGGCGGTGCAGAACGTCTTCACCGATAAGCGCGCCTATGTGAACGCGCTTACCTACGAGATGGAGACCACCGGCAGCGCTTCGGCGCGCAAGAGCAAGCAGCGCGAAATTGACGAGTACAAGCAAGGCCCATTCACCGTCGACTATCCCGATGGCAGCAAAAAGAAAGTCAGTTTTTCGCAACTGGAAGAGGAGTACAACGCGCTGCGCGACGAGCGTGCCCGCCTGAATGCCGAGCTGGGCGAAATGCTCAAGCCGGTCACCGCGGCCAAAATCAGGATGGACGACTACGTCTCCGACCACATGGTCAGCCTGACGCCGCAGCAGGTGCGCGGCCTGCAGAACAAAATGGAGGACCTGCAGCCGCAGATCCGGCAAATCAACGTTGCCGATGCCAACCTGGTGGACCGCTGCGAGTCCTGCCACATGGGGGTTCGCGAACCGCTTAAGCTCACCCCGGCCGCCATGGCCGCTCCCGGTCACAAGCCCGACGAGTACGCGCGCGCTTTCGTCAGCCATCCCGAAGAGGACCTGCTGAAGACCCACGATCCAGAGAAGTTTGGCTGCTCGCCGTGCCACAACGGAAATGGGCGCGCCACCACCAGCGTCGAGAAAGGCCACGGTCATTATGAGCACTGGCTCTGGCCCTTGTATGCGAAAGAAAACATTGAAGCCGGCTGCCAGACCTGTCACGCCCGCGACATGCTGCTGGTCAGCGGCGACGTGGGCCAGGTGATCAGCGAAGGCAAGGACCTTTTCCGGCAGCGCGGCTGCATGGGCTGTCACCGCTATGCCGGGTACGACACCGAACCTGACGACCTCAAGGCCATCAGCCAGCAGATCAAGCAGCTCGAGCAACAGAAGAAGGACAACGCCAAGCTCTCCGCTGCCACCACCAAGGAAGCCGATCAGGCCAGCGACAACGCCACTGCGAACCGGCTCTATGCGCGCGCCGAAAGCCTGAAGGTGGACAACAGCAAGATCGACGGCCAGATCGAGCAGCTCGACTTGCGCTCGCGCGATCTGATGCGCGACCAGAAGAAGATCGGCCCCAACCTGAAAGATGTGCGTCTGAAGCTGAAGCGCGACTGGATCCCGGTGTGGTTGACAAAACCCACCGACTTTCGGCCCACCACCAAGATGCCAAATTTCCGCCTGAACGAGGGTCAGGTGCGGGCCATCTCTGCGTATCTCTGGCAATCGGCGCTTCGCGACCCCCTGCCCCATGCCCAGCCGGGCAATGCCGCCCACGGCAAGGAGCTGCTGGAAACGCGCGGCTGCCTGGCCTGCCACTCGGTGGGCGAAGGCGACGAGTTGCAAGGGGGGACCTTCGCCGCCAACCTCACGCGCGTAGGGGAGAAGGCCAACTACGATTACCTGGTGCGCTGGGTGCACAACCCGCGCGAGCGCACCCGGCCCTACTGCCCGTACGAGAAAAAGGACATCGGGCCGGAGGACTACGCCAAGCATAACCTGCCCTACCAGTTCGATTTCGACCACAGCACCTGTCCCAACGATGGCCACGAGCTGCAGGTCGAGAACATGACGGTTATGCCCAGTTTGCGGCTCAGCCGCGAAGATGCGCAGGACGTTGCGACCTACCTGGTTTCGCTGAAGAAGAAAGATCCCGCCTCCTACCCGCAGGCCTCCTACATGGAGGATCCGCAACTCAAGGATGAAGGCGCGAAGTGGATCCGTCACTTCGGTTGCGCCGGCTGCCACGAAATCTCCGGCTTCGAAGACGAAGGCCGCATTGGCACCGAGTTAACCGCCGAGGGCAGCAAGCCGCTCGAGCGTCTTGATTTTGCGTTGTTCACCGATGCGGCGCAGCGCGGCGAAGGCGAGCCCATCAGCGATCCGGACGACCGCGCCCGCCTGCCTGAGGGTCCCGCTAAAGGGCCCTGGTACGACCACAAGGGGTTCTTCGAGCACAAGCTGGCGGAGCCCAACATCTTCGACAAGGGGCTGGTCAAGTCGGAGACGGAAAAGCTGCGCATGCCCAATGTCCACCTCACCCCGGAGCAGGTGCGCGCGCTCACCACGTTCCTGCTGGGCAGCCAGGACACTTCCCTTCCGGCCAGCTATAAATACATGCCGGAAGACGAACGGCGCGATATTCAGGAAGGCTGGTGGATCGTCAAGAAGTACAACTGCATGGGGTGCCACCAGTTCTACCCTGGGCAGCAGACCACCCTGATGGGCATGAAGCGCTACCAGGATCCTGACTGGAAGGAGCAACTGCCGCCCAAGCTGCTCACCGAGGGTGCGCGCGTCAATCCGGAGTGGCTGCGCCAGTTCCTGGCCAATCCTGCGCTCAGTACCACCGACACCAACCGGAACGGCGTGCGGCCTTATTTGAAGGTACACATGCCGACGTTTTTCTTCTCCGACCACGAGCTCAGGGTGCTGGTGCGCTTCTTCGAAGCGCTCTCCAAGCAGCCTATGCCGTATATTCCGGAGCGGGTTCCGACGCTCACGGCGAAAGAGACGGAGATGGGCCGCAGCCTGTTCAGCAGCACGGCTGCTCCCTGCCTGAAGTGCCATGCCACGGGCGATCCGCAGCATGACCGTATCGCCACCGCGCCTAACTTCCTGCTGGCCAAGGAACGTCTGAAGCCGGGCTGGACGGAGCGCTGGCTGCTCGATCCCCAAGCCATCAGCCCGGGCACCTCCATGCCCTCGGGCCTGTTTAAGCAGAACGACAAGGGGCAATGGGTATTTTCCGGCCCCACGCCCCCGTCATTCCAGGGATACGAGCAGGACCACAACCAGCTGCTGATGCGGTATATCTTCCAGCTCACGCCTGAGGAGCAGCGGCGCAGCGCCAGTGCCATGCCCCGCTCCGCGCCACCAGCTAAGAAGGCCAGCACGGAACAAGGGCGCGCGGCCGCGCCTGCGGGCGGGGGTTCGCGTTAAAATGTGGCTCCTTGTTAAGACCGTCAAAAAATCACCAGAAAGGTGTACTCAGATCATGAATCGCAAAGCCTGGTCAGTCGTCATCGGACTGCTCGCGGTTTTCACCCTGCTGCTGCTCGCCGGCTGCAGCAAGAAGTCGGAAACCACGAATGAGAAGGAGGAATCGGAAGCCAAGCCCATGTCCGGCCCCGCCGGCGGCGCCACCATTGACCCCAGCACCGTCGCCAAGGTCAGCGGGTCCGTGAAATTCGCCGGCACCGCCCCCAAGCCGCAAAAAATTGACATGAGCCAGGATCCGGCCTGCAAGGGCACGAACACATCGGAAGCCATCGTGGACGATGGCGGCAATCTCGCCAACGTGTTCGTCTATGTGAAGGGTGCCGATAATTATGCCTTCGAAACCCCGAAGGACGCTGTCGAGATCAACCAGGATGGGTGTCGTTACCATCCTCACGTGCTGGGAGTGATGACCGGTCAGACGGTGAAGATCGTCAATTCCGACAACACTACGCACAACATCCATCCCACCCCCAAGGACAATCGGGAGTGGAACGAGTCGCAGCCGCCCAAAGCCAACCCCATCGAAAAAAGCTTTGCCCGCGAAGAAATCATGCTGCCGGTGAAGTGTAACCAGCACCCCTGGATGAAGATGTACATCAACGTCATGAAGAGCCCGTTCTTTGCCGTCACCGACAAGGACGGCAAGTACGAGATCAAGGGCCTGCCCCCGGGCAGCTACACCCTGGTGGCCGTGCAGGAGAAGCTGGGAGAGCAGACGCAGCAGATCACGGTGGCGCCCAAGGACAGCAAGACCGTGGATTTCACCTTTAAGGAAGGCGCAGGGGCTACCGGCCGCTAGTCTTCTGCTAGAATCGGCGGTCGGAATCGGCGATTGCTGCCGGTTCCGGCCGTGCTTCTTCTCTGTTTGTGGGGAGCAGAGAACTGAATCGTTTGTCGGGCCATACCCGGGAGGGCATCTTCTGACGTCCGCACCTGTCCGCTACAACTGGTTGCACCATAGGTTCGCGGTCTTCGCGGCGGGCGCCACCTTCCTTCTTATCGTGGCCGGCGCCCTGGTGACGAGCAACGACGCCGGACTATCTGTACCGGACTGGCCCACCTCTTTTGGCTCCCTGTACAAGCTCCCCCCCATGGTGGGAGGAGTACGCTTTGAACACACGCACCGCATGGTGGCGGAATTCATCGGCCTGCTCACGATCGCGCTGGCCGTTTGGACACAGAAAGTGGATGCGCGGTCCTGGGTGCGCAAACTCGGCTGGACAGCACTCGCCACGGTCGTCGCCCAGGGCGTGCTGGGCGGCATCACTGTCCTGTACTACCTGCCGCCCGCTGTCTCCACGGCCCACGCCACCCTGGCCCAGACATTCTTCTGCATCATGGTGGTCATGGCGCTGGTCACCTCGCGCACATGGACGGAAGCTGCGCCGGCACGCTCGCAGGAACTTCGCGGCGCCGGGCTGCGCACGCTATCTCTCGCCGCCGCCGCCGCGGTGTACGTACAGTTGATCCTGGGCGCCGGGTTCCGGCACTCTGGCATCAAGCTGCTGCCCCACCTGATAAGCGCCGTCGTAGTCACTGTGCTGTTGCTCTGGACGGGCATACGCGTACTCACCCGCTATGCGGGGGTTGCCACCCTGCGGCGGCTGGGCATTGCCATGCTGGCGCTTCTGTTTGTACAGTTGGCGCTCGGTTTCGCGTCGTATTTCACTCGCGTGCAGTGGGGCCGCGCGGCCGTACAGCCCGAACTTGGCATGGTGCTGGCCACCGTCGCCCACGTGGCCGTGGGCGCCCTGGTGCTGGCGACCGCTGTGGTTCTAATGCTGCAAAGCCGTAAAAGCCTGCTTCCCGCATCCAATCTGGAGCGCGCAACCGCAGTGCAAAAGGTGGTGGCCGCATGAGCAGCGCCGCTTCAACTCCCAACAGTGCCGCCCTGATGGACACGCGTAGGGGCATCTGGGGACGCCTGCAGGATTATGGCGACCTGACCAAGAGCAGCGTCACCAGCCTGATCGTGATGACGGCCTGGTGCGGATTTTATTTTGGCGCATTCAAATCCGGCGCCTCGTCCCTTTCCTGGACGCTGCTGCATGCCCTGTTGGGCATCGGGCTGGCGTCCGGCGGCACCGCCGCCCTGAACGAGGTGCTGGAACGCGATATTGACGGCCGCATGCGGCGCACCAGCATGCGTCCGCTGCCGTGCGGCCGCATGAGCCTGGTACATGCGCTCATCGTCGGCATTCTGATGACCGTGGGCGGCTCCCTCTATCTGGCTTTGACCACGAACTGGGTTACGGGCGCCCTCACCTTCGCCACCTCGCTCGTCTACCTCGCTGTCTATACCCCATTGAAAAAGCGCCACCCCATCTGCACCTTCGTGGGCGCCTTTCCCGGGGCCATGCCGGGAGTGTTGGGATGGACGGCCGCGCGCGGCCGCATTGAATGGCAGGCTGTGGCCCTGTTCGCCATCGTGTTCTGCTGGCAATTCCCGCATTTCTTTTCCATCGCCTGGCTCTACCGCGAGGATTACGAGCGTGGTTCCATCCGGATGTTGCCGGTAGTAGCCAGCGACGGCAAGTCCACCCTTCGCGAGATTCTGCTCTACTCCGTGCTGCTGATTCCCGTGAGTGTGCTGCCCAGCTTCCTGGGAATGTCGGGCCGCATCTACTTCGGGGGAGCAGTGCTGTTGGGAATCGCGCTGCTTTATTGCGGTTTCCGGCTGGCGCGGCTGCATATGCCCCCAACCAAGCCCCAGTCGAAGGCGCGCGCGCGGCACCTGTTGCAGGCCACGGTTTTTTACCTGCCCCTGCTCTTTGGCCTGATGATGATCAATACCGCCGCACGTTAGAATAGCTTGTGACCTCAAAAGCACCCGAGTACGCGGCCGTGGCCACCGCGCCCGAGGCCCGGCCCTTCGAGGCGGCGATTCGCGTGGCCAATCTCAGCCACCGCTATGAGAATCGCATGGCCCTCGACGGCGTGTCGTTCGAGGTCCGGCCGGCGGAACTGTTCGGGCTGCTGGGGCCGAACGGCAGCGGCAAGACCACTCTGTTCCGAATTCTCTCCACGTTAATGCTCCCCTCGGGTGGCCGGGCTGTCATCAAGGGGTTGGACGCGGCCACTGAGCCCAGCGGCCTGCGCCGGCAGATTGGGGTGGTCTTCCAGGCGCCAAGCATTGACGTAAAGCTGAGCGCGCAGGAAAACCTGCGCCACCAGGGACACCTGTACGGCCTGAGCGGGACCGCGCTGACTAATCGCATTGCGGAGATGCTGGAGCGCGTGGGGCTGGCCGACCGCGCCCGCGAGCGGGCGGAGACTTTTTCGGGCGGCATGCAGCGCCGCCTCGAACTGGCTAAAGGCCTGCTGCATCACCCGTGTGTGCTCCTGCTCGACGAGCCCACCACCGGACTTGACCCTGGCGCCCGCCGCGACTTGTGGCAGTACCTGCAGATGCTGCGCGACCAGGAGCAGGTGAGCGTGCTGGTGACCACTCATCTGATGGAAGAAGCGGATAAATGCGACCGGCTGGCCATCCTCAACCATGGCAAGTTGGTGGCCCTGGGCACGCCGGCGGAATTGAAGCGGGAAATTGGCGGCGACGTTATCTCGTTGGAAACCGCCGATCCGGCGTCGCTCGCGGAGCGCATTACCACGCGCTTTGCCGTGAACGCCACCGTCCTCGAGGGCACCGTCCGTATCGAGCGCGAGAACGGCCATCGTTTTGTAACGGATATCGTGGAAGCCTTTCCCGGCGAGATCCAGGCCATTTCCACCAGCAAGCCGACGCTGGAGGATGTGTTCATTCACCGCACCGGGCACCGCTTCTGGAGCGAAGCCAGCCCGCCACGGGAGGCCGGGTCTTAGCTATGGCAGCGCCTTCTGCAACGCTTCCAGCCCGTGCCAGCCAGGCGCGAACGCTCGCGCTTCTGCCCGCGCTTTCACTGTGGTGGCGCGAGATCGTGCGCTTTTATCGCCAGCGTGGGCGCGTGGTGGGCGTCATAGCCTCTCCCCTGCTGTTTTGGGTGGTGATTGGCTCGGGCTTCGGCACCTCCTTCCGCTCCGGCGCCGGCGCCGGGCAGCAGCACTACCTGGAATACTTCTATCCCGGCGCGCTCACCATGATCGTGCTCTTCACCTCGATTTTCGCGATGATGTCGGTGATCGAGGACCGCAAGGAAGGCTTTCTGCTGTCGGTGATGGTCGCCCCCGTGCGCCGCTCCGCCATTGTTCTGGGCAAGGTTTTAGGCGGAAGCACGCTGGCTGCTCTCCAGGGACTGATATTTCTGGTGTTCGCGCCCGCTATCGGCATTCACCTGGGTCCTGCCCAGTTCGGCCTGGTGATTCTGACCGTGGTGCTCACTTCGTTTTCTCTGACGGCGCTGGGCTTTGCCATTGCCTGGCCCATGGACTCGACCCAGTCGTTTCACGCCATTATCAATCTCTTTCTCATTCCGCTGTGGTTGCTTTCGGGATCGCTGTTTCCGCTGTCCGGCGCGTCCGGATGGATCCAGTGGATCATGCGCCTCAACCCGCTCACGTATGGTACGGAGGCCCTCCGCATACTACTGTTCCCCGCCAGTCCCGCCCACTTCTCGCTGGCTTTCTCGCTATTGGTGCTGGCAGGATTCGCCGCCTTCATGTTCCTGCTGGCGTTTGTCATGGCCAATCGGCGAGGTACCCGGCCGGCGGCATGAAGCGCTTGCCTGAACTATTCCCGCGGATGTTTGCGCGGTGACCCACTACTCAATCTTTCCCGCCATCAATGCCACCCTGAATGGCGCCAGCGCGGTGCTCATTGTGGCCGGACGCGCTTTTATCCGGAAAGGGCGGCTCGCCGTCCACCGCGCCTTCATGATTGCGGCCGTGGTGACCTCCAGCCTCTTCCTGGCCTCCTATCTCTACTACCATGCCCACGTAGGTTCCGTGCGCTTCCAGGGCCAGGGTTTCGTGCGGCCGGTCTATTTCACCATTCTGACCACGCACACGATTCTCGCCGCGGTGATCGTGCCGCTGGTCATCATCACCTTGAATCGGGCTCTGCGCCAGCGTTTTGACCGCCATCGCGCCATCGCGCGCTGGACGTTTCCCATCTGGCTGTACGTGTCCGTGACCGGGGTGGTTATCTACGTGATGCTGTATCATTTGTTCTCCGCCTAGTCCGTATGTCTATCGTGCGCCTGCAACTCGATCTTTCCGGCACGCGTGGCGACCAGGCGTGGCGCGAGTTAAAGCATTTCGACGAAAACCAGGGCGTCGCGTATGGGCCGCAGTTCGGCTCCAGCGGCCCCTGCCGCCATGCGCCGGACGCTCCCCACGCTGCAGGGGAATGGCGTGGAGCCGAAATCCGCCTGCCCACCAACCTGGTCGCCCAATATGCGGTCGCCCATTACCTGGAGCAGCCACGCGTGCTCGACGCCGACATCGTCGAGGAACCGGCGGCCTGAGCATGCCCGGCGGTTCCTCGATCCCCGAAACCGGTCCGGCGGCAGCTTCAGCCCCCAGCGCGCGCCATGCCCGCCTCTCGGTGCGCAACCGCGTCCTCTTCTTCGTCACGGCATGGCTGATCGTGCTCATGCCCTTTTTGTTCTGGTGGAACACCTGGTTCGGCCGCAGCCTTTCCGACCCGAAGCTGAATGAATACCTGCACGACACGCAGAAGCCGCGACACATCCAGCACGCCCTGGTGCAGATTGGCGGCCGGATGGCCCAGAGCGATCCTGCCGTGAAGCGCTACTACCCCGACCTGGTGCGGCTGGCCGCGTTTCCCGCAGAAGAGATCCGCAACACCGATGCCTGGGCCATGGGGCAGGACTCCTCGGCCCCTGAGTTCCATCGCGTGCTGCTGGGGATGCTGGCGGACTCCTCGCCCACGGTGCGGGGCAACGCTGCCCTGGCGCTGGTCCGCTTCCATGACGGGTCCGGGCGGCCGCAGATCCTCGCCCTGTTGCAAGCCGCCACTGTGACCGCACCCTCCTCCGGGAAGGTTATTGACAGCGCCAAGCCGGGCACGCCGGTCCGCCGCGGCGGGCTCCTGGTGAAGCTGGACAGTGGCGGAAGCGCGGTGGAGGTCCGCTCCCCCCTCACCGGCCGGGTGCGCATCATGAATGTGCAGGAAGGGCAGCAGGTTTCGGCGGGAACAGAGGTTGCGGTGGTTGACCCTGGCGCCGACCAGGTGTGGGAAGCGTTGCGCGCGCTCTACCTGATCGGCACGCCCGACGATCTGCCCGCGGTCGAGGGCTACGAGCGATTTTCTCCCGACTTGCCCGACCGCGTCCGCCAGCAGGCGCAAATCACCGCGCAAGCCATCCGCGATCGCGCCCGGAACCCCTGAGCGCAGTCTTGAAAGCTGGAGTTATGTAGGCCGCCGGCCGGCTAATAGGGCATCACGCCGGTTTCGACCTCGACCTCGACGGTGTCCACCATGGCGATGGCGTCCCAGGGACAGCCGTCCAGGAAGCAGCCGTCCGGCCCCTTGCTGGTGCACTTCTTGCAGCCGATGCACAGCAGCGGGTCCACCTGGATGCGGCCGAAGGGTGGATGGTCCTCGTCGGGCACCCAGAACATGCAGTCTTCCACCGGGCAGTATTCCACGCAGGCCGGCGAGCCGGCGCAGCCGGTACAGCACTCGGTGATGACCGCCAGCTCTTTGGGCTTCTTCTTGCGTGGGGTAAGGAGCCCCCTCGAGCGGGGCTCAAACTTCATTTCGTCCGGCACCAGGCCGGGGGCGCGTTCCGTGGCATCCGTGGCCATTGTCGCGCGATTATACCGCATGTTCCTGTCGGGGGAGGAGTTACGCCCGGGCTGCCGTCCCGCCCTTCGCTGCCTGCGCAGCCAGCCCGTGCGCCTGTTCCATCAGTTCTAACCACTGGTCCGCGGATTTTGCCTGAAAGGTGGGATCGAAGAAAAGCTCGTGCGCGCCGATGCGTTCGCAGGCGGAAATGTCTTCGGCAATCTGCCCCGGGCTGCCGCTGAAGATGGCGCGCTCCTTGCCCAGCGGCTTGTCCGTTATCTCCAGGTTCGCGCGCACGATCATGGCCAGGGTGTCCGGCTCACGCCCCGCCTCGGCCGCCATTTTCCGGATCGAGCCGAACATCTGCCCCATACCTTCCGCCGGAATGCCCACGGGGTTCCATCCATCGGCGTGGAGGGCGAGCCGCTCGAGCGCGGGCGGCGCGAACGCGGCCAGGTAAATGGGCGGGTGCGGCTTCTGCACCGGCTTTTGGCTGATATAGGACTTGGGAACGCGGTAGAACTTGCCTTTGAATTCGACTGGGTCGGGGCCCCACACCGCCTTCAGCACCTGGAGAAACTCGTCGGCCATTGCGCCGCGCCGGCGCATATCCGCCCCGGCCGCGTCCATTTCGTCTTTCGACCACCCCAGGCCAAGCCCGATCCGTAGCCGGCCGTGCGAGAGGCGGTCAATGGTGGCCAGGCGCCGCGCCAGCATCACCGGATTGTAGTAGGGCATGTCGAGGACGCTGGTGCCGAGTGCGATCCGCCGCGTTTGCGCGGCGGCAAAGGTCAGAACATCCAGCGGATCGAGCGCGTGCTTGTATTCGCCGGGAAGGACCCCGTCGGGCGTGGCGGGATAGGGCGTCTGCGGCTTCACCGGCCAGAGCAGCCGCTCGATGGTCCACAGGCTGTCGTAGCCGAGTTCCTCGGCGCGCCGGGCGACGGCCGCGACCGCTTCAGGCGAACCCACCGGCCCGATGTTGGGGAGGGCAAAACCAATCTTCATGATTGATCCGTCTCTGCGATTAACGGGCGGCGCTGTGCTCGCCCAGGGCCGCTTCAATCTCGTCCGGGCTGAGGGTCTCGCCCTCGTTCATGCGCCGCAGCAGGCCCTCGATGATTTCCTTGGCTTCGTCTTTGCGGAAATTGCGCACAAAACCGTCGTAGAAGTGCTCGCCGGCCATGGCCTTGTTGATTTCGTATTCTTTGTTGGCCTCGGTAAGCTCGGTGTAATACACGACCCGGTACTTGCCCGTGTAGGTGGTATCGCGGTAGATCTCGAACATCGTTTTGTCGGCTTCCATGGGCATAGCGGGGGCAGCGTCAACGTCCTCGATATTCTAAATGCTGAGCGGGATTTTGCGGGGCCGGCAAGAAGAAGGGCGAGCCGCGGGGGCTCGCCCGGATACCCGCAGGCAAAAGATTTAATCGCCGCCCAACTGCACCAGTTCGGCGGATGGCAGTTGCGCATTGCCGATGCTGACCAGGTCGGATGGCGCTTGTTCCGCCCCGGAGCCGCAGGCGCCTCCGGCCTTTTGGCCCAAGGTGGCCGCCAGCCGCAGCTCGTGCCGCAGGCGGCTCTCGAACTGCTGCAACTGTTCTTCAATGGTGCGCTTCTTCTGCCTCTCGCGGACCATGTCTTCGCGGTAACGCTTGAGGAAGTAGCCGATGGTTTCCACCCGGATCTTGATGGAGCCCGTCGGCTTGTTCTCGTCGATATCTTTGAAGCAGAAATAAGGCGTGCCCGAGTGTTCCACGATCTCTTCGATGGCCGTGTAAATGGGCGCGTCATGGCCGCACTTGAAGCTGGAAAGCTCAAGCGCCACCAGGTTGGGGTGTCGCGCCACGTACTTCGCTGCCCACACCTTGCGCGACGTGTTTTCCGAATACGAGTTCTTCCACGCGTCGGTGACGTCCAGCGGGTGTTCGATGATCCCGGCTTTCACTTCGTCACCGAACAGCTTCCAGATGATTTCATCGTCCAGGGGCAGCGAATCCTGCGAAAAAACCGGGTAGCCCAGCTTCTGGAACTCCTCCAGGATCTCGTGGTTGATCCCGGGGTCGTGGTGGTACGGCCGCCCCAGCAGCACGATGCCCAGCCGGTCCTCGGCTTCGAGCTTCTTCAGGATCTCGCGTCCCTGGCTGCGCATGACGTCATCGTTGAACTTCTCCATGGCCAGGAAGCCCTGCTCGCAGGCGCGCAGGTTCTCTTCCTCGGTGAGCCCGAGTATGTCCTTCCAGTCCTCGAACATCTGGCGGGCGCAGACCTTCAGTTCGTCCAACGCGACCAGCGTGTCTTTCCAGACAACGCCCTTCTCCTTGAACAGGTCGCTTTCCTTGGTGAATGCGGCCTTCACCGCCGCCGGCGTGGCGGTCACGGTGGGGCAGGCGCGGTTCGCCTGCGTGTTCTTCAGGAAGGTGGGCAGCGAGTCGATCATGGGGAAGAAGATGACGTCCAGCTGCTTCTTGGGGTGCACCACGTACAGCAGGTTGTGCACGTGCGGGATCCCCACCTTCGAGGGGAAGCAGGGATCGATGGCTCCGCGCTTGGCCCCTTCCTTGTAGAGCTGCTCGGTCGTGTATTCCGACCACAACAGATTTTCCGGCTTCAATCCCAGCGACTCGAAATAGGCGGTGAAGAAGGGCCCGCACGAGTACATGTTCAGGGCGCGCGCCATTCCGATTTTGAGTTCGGCGCGCTTCTTCACCAGCTCGATGCGCTTTTTCTGCGCCGAGGTAAGCGCGAATTTGGGCAGCGGATCGCTCACAGCCGGCGGTTCGTAGCTCTTGAAGGCCGCCTTGGCCGCGATCTCCACCAGGTTGGGATTTTCCTTCTTGATGGCGTCAATGTTGCCCTTGATGACGCGCATCTCGTCCACGTTCTCCACCGTTCCCTTCTCACAGGTGGCAATGATCAGGCGCTGCGCGCCCGCCTCCAGCGGGACCTTGGTTTTGGAAGGCGGCTTGTAGTTGGGGTTCGGGCTGATGGTCTTGACGTCAATAAATGTCCGCAGGCACTTGTTCTTGCAGAAGTAGCAACGCGTGCTTTCGTTGCGGGTGGTCGTGTAGCTGATGGAGGCCACGCCGGCAAGTCCGATGAATTCCGATTTCAGCCCGTTCTCCCACAGGCGCACCGCTTCGAAGGCGCAGCCGATGGCGCCGGCTTCCCCGCAGTGCTGGTGCACGATGACATCTGCCTTGACTTCCTTCCCCTTGAAGCGCGACTCAATGAAGTCCACCTGCGACTTCACGGCCGCCAGGTTGTGCTGCGTGCCTCCCTGCAGCACGAATTTGCGCCCGATCGCCGACAGGTTCGGGATCTGCGAAACGTACAGCCAGATGTTCTTCGGCAATACGTTGCACAACCCGGCCATGATCTCTTCCGGCTTCCATCCCTGCCGCTGGAAATCCACGATGTCGGACTGCATGAACACGGCGCAGCCGTAGCCAAACTGTGGGAACCCCTTGGCATTGAAAGCGATGTCGGCGAACTCCTCCACCTTAAAGCCGAAAGATTCGCAGGTGCCCTGCAGGAAATAGCCGTTCCCGGCCGAGCACTGGGTGTTGAGCTTGAAATCTTTCACCCGTCCGTCTTTCAGAATGATGATCTTGATGTCCTGCCCGCCCACATCGCAGATGACGTCGGCATCCGGGTAGAAGTGCAGCGCGGCCTGGGTGTGGGCCACGGTCTCCACCAGGGCGACATCGGCGCCGATGGCGTCCTTCAGGATGTCCTTCGCGTACCCGGTCGTACCCACGCCCAGGATCTCCAACGTCGCGCCCTGGTCGGTGACCTGCTTGGCCAGCTTGGCAAGGACTTCCTGCGTGTCCTCGATGGGATTGCCCTTGGAAAGCTGGTAGGTCTTGCACAGCACGTTGCGGTGCTCGTCCACCAGCACCGCCTTAGTCGAGGTGGAGCCGCCATCGATGCCGATGCAGCCGCGCACCACCTGGCCGGGATGAAAGGTGGCCGGAACGAACTTTTTCTTGGCGTACTTGGCCTTGAAAGCGGCAAGTTCCGATTCATCCTTGGCCAGAGCCTGCGCCCCGCCCTTCTTGGCCTTCTCGATCGCGCGCCCTTCCGTGATGTACCACTGCAGCTTCTCGTAGCCCTGGTACACGCCCACGCCGGGATCTTCCTGCTTGCCGAATTCGACCGCCCCAATGCAGGCGAAGTACTGGGCATTGTCGGGCGTGCGCACCAGCGATTGCGGATCTACTCCCTCCGGCAGCGGGTAATTGCGCTCCTCCCAGATCTTGGGGATGTTCTCCTTCCAGCAGTCACGCATGCCCTTGATGTAGCAATTCGGCCCGCCCAGCAGCAGCACCACCGGCCGCAGCGTGTTGCCGCGAGTCAGCACCGCCAGGTTCTGCTGGATGATGGATTCAAAGAGTGAAGCCATCAGCTCATCCGGCGGCACGCCCTGCTTCTGCAGGCCGTTGATATCGGTTTCCGCGAAGACGCCGCACTTGCCCGCCACCGGGTGCAGCTTCAGGCCCTTGTAGCCCATGTTGCAGAGCTCATCCGGGGGAATGCGCAGCTTGGCGTTGATTTTGTCTATGACCGCGCCCGTGCCGCCCGCGCACTTGTCGTTCATGGAGGGCAGCTTCTTCTTCTTGCCGGTCTCGGGATCTTCCTTGAAGATGATGATCTTGGCGTCCTGGCCGCCCAGCTCGATCACCGAGCCGCATTCCGGATACAGCTTCTCCACCGCTAGAGAAACCGCGTTCACTTCCTGCACGAACTTGGCGCCAATATGCTTGGCCACGGTGGAACCGCCAGATCCGGTAATGAAGACGCGGAAATTTTCCTTCGGTGTCGCCGGGAAATCGCCGGCAATGGCCTGCAGCATCTCCAGCGCTTTTTCCGGCTGCTTGGTCTCGTGGCGCTGGTAATCCTGCCAGAGGATGTCGTCCGTCTCGCCGTCCACTACCACCACCTTGACGGTCGTGGAACCGACGTCCACCCCCATCCACAACAACCCGTACTGTCTTTCCGGATTCGCTTTATCGGTGCGTCCAGCCATGAGTCTCCCGTAAGGTCCGGGCTCCGGGTTCAACCTGCGACTATCCCGGCAGCCGGCCGTGCCGCTTAGTGCGTTTCCTGGTGATAGGGCACCGTGGCCCCCATCTGCTCGGCGACATGAATGGCGAAATTCGCCGCCGTACCGACCACGCCCTTGTATTTCGGCACGCGGTAAAGCGCCTGCTGCATCTCCGGATGCCCGTCCACGTACCCGTGCAGCTCCTCGGTGGTCTTGCCGATCTTCTGCAGGACTTCCTTGAACTCGAGCTTGGACTTCGCCTTGGCCTCGCCCAGCGCCATCTGCACGCGACTGTGGGCATTGATCTCGCCTTCGCCCGAGGTCTCGATGGGCAGGTAAATGATGTCCTTATAGTGCGCCACTACCGCGGACTGGGCGCCGTCGGACTGGGTGGAGGGCATGCAACCGAAAGGTTTCATGGAGAGCACCATGTGCGCCAGTTCGCGGTTGCTGTAGTAAATGTTTTTGGCCACTTCCAAGTGGCCTTCTCCGCCCGAGGCGCGCGAGTTGTAATAGGGGTGCGCTACGCGCTGCAGTTCATATTGCGATACGAGCGGGTGCGCCGTGCCCCCCAGCGCATCCACGATCTTCTGGTACTCGCGCCCGAAAATCTTCTCCGCCGCCTTCAGCTTGAGCAGCTTGTTGCGGTAGTTCCACTCGATCTTGGCCTGTTTGTCCAGGCGCCAGGTCGGCGGCATGGTCGCCCCTTCTTCCAGGCCGCGGCGGTCGCTGGTCTCCTGGATGGCTTGATGGATCAGGTAATTGATCCAGGTCGCGATGGGTTCGACGATGAGCTGCGCCCCTTCCTTGTGCAGGAAGCGGAACATGTTGAAGTTGCCGTCGCCCTCGGTGGTCTGGGCCCAGAACTCACCCGTGATCTTGACGATCGGCTTCACCTTCAGCCGGTCCACCTTGATGGAGTTGAAGCGATTCCGGCAGTAATTCAGCGCTTCGGTGTACTCGTCGCTGTAGAGCTGCTCCAGGAACTTGCCCAGGTACTCGACGGCGCTCTTCATGGGCATGCGGCTGGCCAGTTTGCCCAGCTTGGCTTCCACGCTCCACGGCGACTTCTTCTTCAACACCTCGTGCATGTAGTCAATCACTTCGTCGAGCACGGCGTCGGTCTCGCCGGGATTCAGTTCATAGGCGCGCACCTGGTGGGCCACCTCGTTGAACACGTCGCCCATGTTGAGCCCGTTGAGGATGCTGAGAAAGAAATCGAGGTTCATGGCCAGGCCAGCCTCGGCTTCGCCCTGGCTGAGCCCGCCTCCCTGCTGAAACAGCAGCACGCGAAAACCGTCGTAGCCCGCATTGCGGAGGGCCAGCCGGTATTCCGCCTCGTACATGCCAAAGCGGCAGGGACCGCAGGCCCCCGCCGTCAGGAAGACGTAATGGTTGATGATGTCGTCCCTTTTCTGCCCGGCCTCTTCCAGCCGCTGCAGGTACTGCACCAGGTTGCCGACCGTGAAATAGGTGGGATTGCACTGCCCGTTATTGCCGTATTCCTTGCCCAACTGGAAGGCGCGCACGTTCGGGGTGGGTACAACCTCGCACTTGTAGCCGAGGCCTTGCAGCGCGCCGTGCACCAGCTTTTCGTGTTTCCAGGTGAGGCCCCCGAACAACAGGGTCGTCTTGGAGCGCTGGTCGGCGGTGAAAGGCCGCTCAATGGGTTTGTGGAAGTGCTGGACGTGCTTCTGGGCAATTCCGGCTTCTTGCTCCAGCCGCGCCCGTTCCTCGGCGACGCGTTGCCGGATAATCTCCTCCACGCTGCTGATCTGGACCAGACCGTCGCTCACGGGATGCGTCGAAGTGCTCATTCCCTCACCCTCTCTTTAGGAAGAAATTCTTTCGTTTCGGTCGAAGACCTGCCACCCTCCCCGGCGGGCACATACCGGGCACACGTTGACCTGCTGAAGAACTCCCACATTCTGTGCCCTGTTCGGGCGCATCCCTACGGCATTTGTAGCGAACGGGGCAATTTCATGGTTCAAGAGCGCTCCCCACTGCTTGAGCGGGGTGCAAGCTGTCACGATTCAGTGACTTACAAGCGGATGTCACAATCCATTGTGACGTCAACGCCCACCCTCTCCCCCAGCCGGAGCCCACTCCCGCCGCCATTGGCTGCGGAGCCTGGCCCGCCCCGGGCGAGGCGGGACTATTTCGCGGCGTTTTCCTGCCCCGGCCTCACCAAGTGGTCTGCTATATTGACCTTCATTCCCTGGATTTTCACTGTCCTGGCTTGCTTGCGGCATGCCCGCCGGCGGGTCCGGCCCGCGAAGGAGCGCAATCATGGCAAAGAGCGTCAACAAGGTCATTCTTATCGGCAACCTGGGCAAGGATCCCGAGGTGAAATACACCCCTAGCGGCACCGCTGTCGCCAAGTTCACGCTCGCCACCAACGAGCGCTTCAAGGACAAAGAGGGCCAGTGGCAGGACCGGACCGAGTGGCACAACCTGGTGGCCTGGGCGCGGACGGCGGAGATCGTCGGCGAATACCTGAAGAAGGGCCGCACCGTCTACGTTGAGGGGAGCCTGCGGACCAGCTCCTGGGACGACAAGGAAAGCGGCCAGAAGAAGTATAAGACCGAGATCGTAGTCAACGATCTCGTCCTGCTGGGGGGCGGCCGCGACGCCGGCAGCGAGGAAGGTGGCGGACGCAGCCGGGGAGCAGCGGCGAGCTTTGATCAGCGCACCCCTGAGCACGACCACGCAGCGGCCACCACCATCACCGACGAAGACATCCCCTTCTAAGTCGAGGCGGCGGGATGCGCGCGCCCCGCTCGTTCGCCGAACTGCTAGCGGGTTCCCGCCCCCAGCTTCTGCTTGAGGTCGGCGGCGATAAGCTGGCCGTGGAAGCGGCCGTTCTCGATGAAGATCTCGTTGGTGCGCGACCCGGCGACGATCACCCCCGCCACGTACAGCCCCGGCACATTGCTTTCCAGCGTTTCCGGATCGCACATGGGCCGGCACTGCTCGCTCGACAGTTCGATTCCCAGGCTTTGCAGGAAATCGTAATCGGGATGATAGCCGGTGAGCGCGAACACAAAGTCATTGTGAATGCTGCGCTCGCCCTCGGGCGTGTTGAGTAAGACGGAATCCGGAGTGATCGCCAGCACGCTGCTGTTGAAGAAAGCGGCGATCTCTCCATTCTTGATGCGGTTCTCAATGTCCGGCTTAATCCAGTACTTGACGTGCGCGTGCATGCCTGCGCCGCGATGTACCAGCGTAACCCGGGCGCCGTGCCGCCACAGCTCGAGCGCGGCAATGGCCGCTGAATTCTTCCCTCCGATCACCACCACGTCCGTGTCGTAGTAGGGATGGGGCTCGTGATAGTAGTGGAAAACCTTCTGTAGATCCTCGCCCGGAATGCTCATGTAGTTGGGCAGGTCGTAATAGCCGGTCGCCAAAATCACCTTGCGCGTACGGTAGTCGTGGATCTTGCCGCCTCGGTCGGTCGTGGTCACGCGAAAATTGCCGTCTTCGCCGGTGACTGTCTTCACCCACTCATACTGATGGACGTTCAGGCGGTAGTGCTGGGCTACGTTGCGATAGTATTCCAGCGCTTCCTGGCGCGTCGGCTTCATGTTGGCGCTGTTAAAGGGCAGGTCGCCGATTTCCAGCAACTCCGGCGTGGTGAAGAACGTCATGTTGGCCGGATAGTGGAAGATGGAATTGACCAGGCAGCCCTTGTCAATCACCATCACTTTGAATCCCAGGCGCTGCGCTTCAATGGCGCAAGCCAACCCGGTGGGGCCGGCGCCAATCACCGTCACGTCGGTCCAACTCTCCGGACGGGAGGTGGCCTGGGCGCGCGGAAGAGGATCGTGTATCGCCTCGGTCCTTGCCATGGGGAATCAACTCGGGAGCGGCGCGCTCGGCGCTGCCGTTTGCGGCCAAAGCGCGATTCTAGCATGCACAAAACGGAGGGCTCCCGGCCAGTGCGCGCGTCACAGCCTTCTGTGCGGCGGCGCACGGCCGCCGGTACGCAGGCGCTATAATTTTGGTTCGCTGTTCCCATTCCTTCAACCGGTGCACCGCACCCGCACCCCTCAGGAGCAATGATGGCCACGGCTACCGCCAATCGCATGCGCACGGAAAAGGACTCGATCGGCAGCAAGGAAATTCCCGCCGGGGTGTACTACGGTATCCAGACGGCGCGGGCGGTCGAGAACTATCCCATCTCCGGCATGCGCGCCCATCCCACGCTCATTCGCGCTTTCGGCATGGTGAAGCAGGCCGCGGCCGAAGCCAATCGCGACCTGGGGCTGGTGGACGAGAAGCGGGCCAATGCCATCATCCAGGCGGCCCAAGAGGTGCAGGAAGGCAGGTGGAACGACCAGTTCGTGGTGGATGTGTTCCAGGCGGGCGCCGGCGTCAGCTTCCACATGAATTCCAACGAAGTCATCGCTAACCGCGCCACCGAAGTCAATGGTGGCGGGTTGGGCGAATACTCCGTCCATCCGAACGACCACGTCAATTATGGCCAGTCCACCAACGACGTCTTTCCCACCGGGATGCGGCTGGCCACCCTGCTTGAACTGGAGAAACTCTATCCGGTGCTGGAGCGGCTGGCCTCCGCCTGCGATGCCAAGGCAAAAGAGTTCTGGCAGGTGTTGAAGTCGGGACGCACCCACATGCAGGACGCCGTGCCCATGCGCCTGGGACAGGAGTTCGCCGCCTACGCGGGCGCGGTGCGGCGCGCCGCGCAACAACTCCGGCAATCCTCCGAACTGCTGCGCGAGTTGGGGCTGGGCGGCTCCGCCGTGGGCACCGGAATCAACACCCATCCCGATTACCGGGAGAAAGCCGTGGCTCACCTGGCGCGCATCTCTGGGCAGAAACTCACGCCCGTGGACGACATGCGCTACGCCATGCAGTCCAACCTGGCGATGGCGGCAGTGTCCTCGGCGCTGCGCAACCTGGCGCTCGAGATCATCCGCATCTCCAACGACCTGCGGCTGCTTTCCAGCGGCCCCAACACCGGTTTCGCCGAGATCAATCTGCCCGCGCTGCAGCCCGGCTCCTCCATCATGCCCGGCAAGATCAACCCGGTCATGCCTGAACTCGCGGCCATGGTTTCGTTCCAGGTAATCGGCAACGACCTGGCCGTAGCCATGGCGGTGCAGGCCGGCCAGCTGGAGCTCAACGTCATGATGCCGACCATGGCCTACAGCGTGCTCCAGTCCATCACCATCCTCACCAACATGCTGCGGCAATTCACCGAGCGTTGCGTGAGCGGCATCACGGTCAGCGAAGGCCGGTGCAGCCAGTACGCGCAAAGCACGGTTTCCCTGGCTACGGCGCTGAATCCTTACATCGGCTATGCCAAAGCGGCGGAAATTGCGAAAGAATCGGTGAAGACGGGGCGCAGCATCATCGAGATCGCGCGCGATAAGAAGCTGCTGAGCGAAAAAGAAATCGCCGAGATCCTCGACCCGGTGCGCATGACCGAGCCGCAGCGCCCGCTGGACGCCGCCCAAAAGCGCGAGGAAATCAAGGCCAAGTAAGTGGTCAGTAGGCCCAGCGCAGCAGCGTGGCGCCCACGGTGAAGCCCGCCCCCACCGACGCCAGCATCACCAGGCTTCCCCTCTTCAACTTGCCCTCTTCGATGGCTGTCTGCATGGCCAGCGGAATGGTGGCCGCCGTGGTGTTGCCGTAACGGTCGATGTTGATGATGACGCTTTCCGGCCGCAGTCCCAGGCGCTCGCCGGTGGCTGTGATGATGCGGCGGTTGGCCTGGTGCGGGATAAAGGCGTCAATGTCGCAGCCCTTGAGGTTATTGCGCTTCAGCAGGCGCTCGCAAACTTCCGCCATTTTCTTGACCGCGTACTTGAACACTGCCTGTCCGTCCTGATGGACGTAGTGCATCTTCTTATCCACGGTTTCATGCGTGGAGGGATTCAAGCTACCGCCCCCAGGCATGTACAGGGAGCAGCCGCCGGAGCCGTCCACCTCGTGCAGGAAATCGATGAGGCCGGTGGCATCGTCCTCCGCCGCCTCCAGCAGCACCGCTCCCGCGCCGTCCCCAAAAATGACGCAGGTGGCCCGGTCGGTGTAGTCAATAATGGACGACATCACGTCCGCGCCGATTACCAACACGTTTTTATGCGCGCCCGAGTTGATGAATTGCGCCCCCGTCTGCAGCGCATAGACGAACGCCGAGCAGGCGGCGGAGAGGTCAAAACCCCACGTGTTTTTCGCCCCCAGCTTGTGCTGCACCAGGCAGGCGGTGGAGGGAAAGAACATGTCGGGCGTAACCGTGGCCACAAGGATGGCGCCGATCTCGGCGGTGGAGATGCCCCGCTGGGCAAGCGCGATCTTGGCGGCCTCGACCGCCAGGTCGCTGGTAGCCACGCCCTTCTCCACGATGTGCCGCTCGCGAATGCCGGTGCGCTCCATCACCCACTCGTGCGAGGTCTCCACCATCCGTTCCAGGTCCTCGTTCGTCAGAACCTTGGGTGGAACGTAGGTGCCCAAAGCGGAAATTTTGGCGCGAACCGGATAGCTCAATGCGTTCTCCTGGGTCAATCGAGCTTGTATTTTGCGGGATGAACCGCGGCCGTGTCTAACTGAAAGCGAGACAGGGAGCGCGCGCGGCACTCCGTTGCCCGGAGCGCGCCGCGTCGCCAATGCAGAACATAAGCCAGGCGCCGGGAACCCACTGCACACGCACGAGCCCGTTACCGTTGCTTCCTTCCGGACCTGGCGGGGTTGGCGGGATTGCGTCGCGTGGGACCGACGCCTGACGAATGCAATTTTACCATTGGCTTCGCCGGCCGCTGCGCGCGCCTGCGCCCGGCTTGGTTCTTTTCATTTCCGCCCAAGTAGCGAACAATGAGCACAGCATTGTGTCGTTGAATTTCACCGATTCGGCGTTGTCGGCAAGCGAGCGGCTGGTCCGGCGCTACTTCGAGCTTTCGCTTTTTCTGCTGGTGGTGGCGGGCTTCCTCACCCTGGCCAGCACCGGCAAGCTCGACCTGGCCTCGTTGCTGCTGGCCGGCGGGGCCCTCGCCCTGCGCGGGGTGCAGGTGCTGCGGCAGACCCGCTTCGTGCTCTCTGAGCAGGCCACGACCGTGCTCACGCTGGTGTACGTGGGCTTCTATGCGGCCGATTTTTTCCTGCTCTCCCGCAACTTCGTCGGCGGCACCGTCCACCTGGTCCTGTTTGCCGCGGTGGTGAAAATCTTTTCCGTGCGGCGCGAGCGCGATTACGCCTATCTGGCCGTGCTCTCGTTCCTGATGGTGCTGGCGGCTGCCGTGCTCACCGTGGACAGCCTGTTCCTGTTCGGCTTTTCGCTTTTCCTGCTGATCGCGGTGACCACGTTCATCCTGCTGGAAATGCGCCGCTCCGCCATGGCTTCCTCCGTGCAAGCCCGCTGGGGCGAAGCCGAGCCGCGCCAGATGGGCTGGTGGTTGAGCGGATTCTCTCCCTCCTTCCTGCTGCTCATTTTGGTGGGCGCCGCCGCCATCTTCTTCCTCATTCCTCGGGTTTCCGGCGGTTATCTCAGCGCTTATGCACCGCACGGGCAGCTGGCAACCGGCTTCAGTGACAATGTGCGCCTGGGACAGATTGGCGAAATCCAGCAGTCGAACTCGGTGGTGATGCACGTGCAGATCGACGGCGACCACAGCGGCGCCTTCGAGTGGAAGTGGCGCGGCATTGCGCTCAGCCTGTTCGATGGCCGCATCTGGTCGAATCCGCTCCCGCAGATCCAGGCGCCGCGCTCGGCAGACGGTCGTTTTGTGCTGTGGAGCGCGGACGCCAGCCCGCCCATGCTGTCCCGGCCCGCCCGCCCCTTGCGCTATCGCGTGCTGATGGAGCCGGTAGGCAGCGACGTCTTCTTCCTACTGGGTCATCCCATCACCCTCTCTGGTCCCTACCGCCAATTGGCCATGGACTCGGGCGGCACCGTGTACAACGCGGATCGCGAGCGCTCGATCACCACGTACGAGGGAAGCTCCGACCTGTTCCAGCCTGCGCCCGCGCTGCTGCGCGAGGCTTCCGGTCCGCTGCCGCACTCCCTGGCGCTGCGTTACCTGCAGCTGCCCGCGCTGGATGAGCGTGTCGCCGACCTGGCGCGGCAGATCACGGCCGGCTCCGACACCAGCTACGACAAGGCTCTGGCCATCGAGCGCTACCTGCGCACCCACTACACTTACACCTTGCAGCTGGGCAGCCGCTCGCCCAAGGACCCGATCGCCTATTTCCTGTTCGACCGCAAGGCGGGCCACTGCGAATACTTCGCCTCCTCGATGGCCGTGATGCTGCGCGCCGTCGGCGTGCCCGCTCGCATCGTGAATGGCTTCCGCGGCGGCGAATTCAACGATCTCACCGGCAACTACCTGGTGCGCGCGCGGGACGCCCACTCCTGGGTCGAGGTGTATTTCCCGGGACAGGGATGGTTTGCCTTCGACCCGACGCCCGCGGCGATTGCCCCCACCCGCACCAGCCTGGGACGGCTGATGCTCTACGTGGATGCGGCCGCCGAATTCTGGCGCGAGTGGGTGGTCAATTACGACGTGCTCCACCAGCGCAAGCTGGAGCAAGATGCCTCGCGCAATGGCCGCCACGCCTGGGAGGGCGCGCGCCAATGGGCCGCAATGCGCTACCAGGGTTTGCTCGATGGCGCTCGCCGGGTCCAGTCCCGCGTGCTGCGCCGGCCCGGTTACTCCGGGCTGCTGCTCCTGTTGGCTGCTGCCGGACTGCTGGCGGTCCTCAACCTGCCTCGGCTTCTGCAACTCGTGCGTGAGCGGCGCCTGGCGGCCCATCCCGCCCGGGAGCCGCGCCGCGCTGCCATCCTCTGGTACGAGCGCATGCTGCGCCTGCTCGCGCGACGGGGCTGGCGCAAGCTTCCGCAGCAAACGCCGGCCGAGTT
>JAMXLI010000043.1 GCA_024281115.1 Terriglobales bacterium
ATTTGCGCGCCGACGCGGTGGGCTCGCTGGCCCCCATGCTGGTGGAGGCCAGTCACAACCTGCAGGATCCCTCGGGGCGGACCTTGTATGAGGCCTGGCGCGCCAGCCGGACCCAGCAGCGCGCCGATGCCAGGGAGCCCGGCCCCACCAGCGACGCCAACCTGGTGGACACACGCATCGGCAGCGGCTCGGACCACACCGTGTTCCTCAATTTCCTGGGACTGCCAGTGATTGGTCTGGGCTTTGACGGTCCCTATGGCGTGTATCACTCGATGTATGACGATTACTACTGGATGAACCACTTCGGCGATCCTGGCTACCGCTATCACACGCTCATGACGCAGCTCTGGGGCGTGATCGCGCTGCGCCTGGCCAACGCAGACTTGCTGCCCTTTGATTTCGCCAGCTATGCGCAGGACATTCGGCAGTTTGTTATGACTCTGCCGGCAGTGAGCGATCGAGCGCGCTTCGATCCGCGGCCACTACTTGCCGCCATCGACGACTTCGAGCTGGCGGGACGACGGCTGGACGCTTATTTGCAGCACGCCCTCGCCTCCGGACGCGTGGAAGAAGGCAGCGCCCGGCAACTCAACCGCGGCATGATGCAGGTGGAGCAAAACTGGCTGAATCCCGACGGCCTGCCCGGGCGGCCCTGGTTCAAGCACGTCATTTACGGCTGCCGCTACACTTACGCGCACCTGGAACTGCCTGGAGTCGCCGAGGCCATCGAGCGAGGCGACTGGGCGGCCGCCCGCGAGCAAGCCGCCATACTGGAGCGGACGCTTACCACCAACACCCGGTTGCTTGGCCAGTTGACCGCGTTGCTGGCGCGGGTTCCGCCAGAGACGGCAGCGGGACGCCGCTGATGACGCGCGTCCCTCTCCTGGCAGCGTGCTTGCTGTTGAGCGGCTTCGCTCCCGCTCAGGCGCGCCCCGCCCGCGCGCCCGCAACCGCCAAACCTGCGCTTCCCGCCCTGCACACGCGCATTGAGCGCATCCGCTCCGCGTTTCCCGGAGAGATGGCGGTCTACATGAGAAACCTGTCCACGGGAGACGAACTGGCGCTCGACGCGGATTCGGTGTACGAGACCTTTAGCGTGATCAAGCTGGCCATCGCCGCCGAAGTTCTGCATCAGGCGCAATCCCAGAAACTCTCGTTGAGCCAGCGCGTGCCGCTCCATCCCTCCGACCGCCGGCTGCCTTCGGGCGTTCTCTACACCCTGGATCCAGGCCTGCAGCCGACCATCAAGGACCTGCTCACGCTGATGATCATCATCAGCGACAACGAGGCGACTGACCTGCTGGCGGACAAAGCCGGCCGCGAAAACATTACCCGCTACGCCCACAGCCTGGGCCTGCGCAAGACCGAGATTCGCTATTCCGACCTCGACTGGGACCGCACCTGGCTGGGATCGCTCGATGCGGCCTACCGGCACGCCTCCGGCGACCAGACGGTGCGCTTTCCCTTCGACAAGTACTCCGGCGCGCAAGTGGAGCAGGCATTTGGGCGCACCATCTACGACGCCGGCATCTTCTTCGGGCACAGTAGCGCGCGCGACATCGGACGGCTGCTGCAGTTGGCGGTGGAAGGCAGGCTGGTGTCACCGCAGGCGAGCAAGCTCCTGCTCGACATCATGGCCCGCCAGCAGGTGAACGATCGCTTCCCCAAGTACCTGGAAGACGTTCGTAGCGCGCACAAGACCGGAGACGGCCAGCCGTTCATCGCCAATGACGCGGGCGTGCTGTGGGTAAACGGCCAACCCATCGTCCTGGTGGTTTTTACCGGCCATCACCGCGGCGCCACCGCTCCGCTGCACGATGCCATTGCCCGCGTAGCCGCGCTGGTAGTTCATTTTTATGGCGGCAAGACCAGCCTCGAGCTCCAACCCTGAGGACCCTCATGAAGAAATCTTCCCAAATCTTAGCAATGTTGCTGGCGCTGGCCGCGTACGCGGCGGCGTCGGACCTGCTGCTGAAGAACGTCACCATCTACGACGGAACCGGCGAGAAACCGTACCGTGGAGACGTCCGGGTGCGCGGCGACCGCATTGTCCGCGTGGCCAGGAACATCGCACCCCAGCCCACCGACCAGGTGCGGGATGAGCACGGCCTGGCGCTGGCGCCCGGCTTTATAGATATGCACAGCCATGCCGACAATGGGATCTTCGACGATCTGAACGCCGAGAACGTGGTGCGTCAAGGCATTACGACGGTGCTGGTGGGGCAGGACGGCGAGTCTGTCTACCCGCTGGGCGAGTTCCTGCAGAAGCTGGAGCGCCAGCCCGCGGGCGTCAATTTCGCCAGCATGGTGGGACACGGGACGCTGCGCGAGCAGGTCATGGGCAAGGACCTGCTGCGCGCCTCCAGGCCCGAGGAACTGCGGAAGATCGAGGAGCTGCTGGCCAACGAGCTGCAGGCCGGAGCTTTCGGGCTTTCTACCGGCCTGGAGTACGACCCTGGGCACTTTGCCACCACAGAGGAAGTGGTAGAGCTTTCGAAAATCGCTGCCCACTCGGGCGGTTTCTACATCAGCCACGTGCGGGACGAAGGCAACAAGGTTTTCGACTCATACGACGAAATCCTGCGCATCGGGAAAGAGGCGCAGATTCCGGTCGAGATCACCCACATCAAGCTGGCCACCACCGGGGTGTGGCACCTCGCGAAGACACGGATGCCCAGGTATTTCTCAACTGCCAGGAAAGAGGGCGTGGATTTGAAGGCTGACGTCTATCCCTACACCTACTGGCAATCCACCATTCGCGTTATCCTGCTCGATCGTGACTTCTTCAATCCGCAAAAGGTAGCCAAAGCTATCGCAGAGAATGGTGGCGCCGATCACATCCGCCTCACACGCTACGACCCTGACCCCAGCGTTGCCGGCAAGACCCTGGACGAAATCGCCCGCCAATGGAACGTCACGCCCGTCGAGGCTTACATGCGCATCGTGAAGGCTACCTTGCCGGACACGCACCCGGGCAAAGCGCCTGAGGAAGGCGTCATTGTCACTTCCATGAGCGACGACGACCTGGCCTGGTTTATCGCCAATCCGCGCATCATGTTCTGCACCGACGGTGGGCTGCACGATCACCATCCCCGCGGCGCCGGCTCCTTCCCGCGCATTCTCGGGCGCTATGTGCGCGAGGAAAAGGTGCTGCCGCTGGAAGCCGCCATCCACAAGGCAACCGCGCTGGCCGCTGACCAGTTGGGCTTACGCGATCGCGGGCGCATCGCCGAAGGCTACATTGCCGACCTGGTGGTGTTTGATCCCGCTATCGTGATGGATCAATCGACGGTGCAGAATCCGGAAGCACCCCCCAAGGGGATTCCCCAGGTAATGGTTTCCGGCGCCTGGGCCGTGGACGACGGCAAGGTGACGGGGACGCGCGCCGGCAAGGTGCTGCGGCACTCAGCGGCCAACGCGAAACCCAGCCTGCAGCCCAAGTAAGCCGGCGTGGGCCGGCTCCGTCCGGCCTTGGCCCAGCTATGCTAGGCTGCACTGCAATGAAGCGGCTCGCCTTTCTCGTTTTTTGCCTGGGCGCTCTGGTCAGCGCACGGCCGGCGCAGCGCGCGCCGGTCTGGCATCCCGACGTTTTCCTGGTCACCATTGACACGCTGCGTGCCGACCACGTGGGCTGCTACGGCTACGAGCGGGTGCAGACGCCCGCACTCGATTCCCTGGCGCGCGCGGGCACGCGCTTTGCGTCGGCATTCACCGCCAGTCCCATCACCAACTCATCGCACGCGACGATCCTCACCGGCGACCTGCCCACAACTCACGGAGTGATGGACTTTGCGGTCCCGCTCAACCCGGCCGTCCCTACCTGGGCCGAGTTGCTGAAGAACTCCGGATATCGCACCGCGGCCTTCATCGGCGCCGCCATTCTCGACAGCAAGGCCCTGGCGCCCGGATTTGATCGCGGCTTTGACTACTATGACAATTTTCCCGAGCACCCCGCCACCAGGTCGCGCTGGGGACGCGTGGAGCGGCGCGGCATGGAGGTTGTGCGCAACGCCGAACGCTGGCTGGATGCTCATCCGCGTGGCCCGCGCTTTGCCTGGGTACACTTGTACGATCCGCACGATCCCTACGAGCCCCCGCCGCCGTACGCGCAAACCTACAAGGACCATCCTTATGACGGGGAGATCGCTTATGCAGATTCAGCCCTGGGCGCATTTCTTGCCTACCTGAAGAAAAATAGTGCTTACGATAATGCGCTGATCGTCGTGGTGGGGGATCACGGCGAAGGCCTGGGCGAGCACGGCGAGGAGACCCACGGCATCTTCCTGTACGATTCCACGTTGCACGTGCCGCTGATCGTCAAGCAGCCGGCGCAGCGCGCGGGCCGCGTGGTCAGGGCGCAGGTGCGCACCACCGACATTCTGCCTTCCGTGCTCGACCTTCTGGGGCTGGAGACCACGGTGCGCTTCGACGGCGAATCGCTGAAGCCCTGGCTGGCCGGGCCGGAGAAAGCGGAGGCGGCCGCGTTCGGGCAAACCGACTATCCCTTGCGGTTCGGGTGGGCGCCGCTAAGCTCGGTCCGCGTTGCCAGCTACAAGTTCATCGAAGCCCCCCGACCCGAGTTGTACGACCTGCGTCAAGACGCCGGCGAACGCAAGAACTTGTACGAGCCCTGGGACGAGCGCGTGAAGAGCGCCCGTGCCGCCCTCGCCGGAATTCGTTCCGCACCTTCCGAGGCTAGGGCTTCAGCGGCGCCCGTGGGCCAGGGTACGCTCGACGAACTGCGGGCTCTCGGCTACCTGGGGCCGAAGGGCAGCACCAATGTCCCCGAGCCCTCGCTTCTGCCCGATCCTAAGGACAAGAGCGAGGAACAGAACCTGCTGCACCGCGCCATGCTGGCAAGCGATGACGGGCGCGGGGACGATGCGCGCGCGGCGCTGCGCAAAGTGCTGGACAGCGATCCGAAGTCCCTGCCCGCGCTCTCCCAACTCGGCCGCCTGGAACTTGACGCCGCCCACTTTGGCGAGGCTGCCGCTTTTCTAACGCAGGCGCATGCCTTGGCTCCCGGCGACTCATCCGTTTCCCTGAACCTGGGCCAGGCGCTGCACAAAAAGGGGGACCTGGAGGGCGCCAGGAAGGCGCTCCTCGACAGCTTGCAAGCGAACCCCAAGCAGCCGGCGGCGCGAGTTTCCCTGGGAGAGGTGTTGACGGGGCTGCAGGATTTCGCCGGCGCGGAAGACCAGCTCGCAGCGGCGCTGCTGTTGGAGCCGGACGATGCGGCCGCCCACCTGGCGCTCGGCCGGGTCAAGCTGGCGCAGCGTAAGCCGGCCGAGGCGCTGGAGGAACTTAAGACGGCGGCGCGGCTGAAACCCAGCCCCGAAGCGTACCGCGCACTCTCCGAGGCCTATGCGGGTGCGGGCCAGCCACAGCTGGCACAGCAGGCCGCGCGTCGCGCAGCCGCACTGGCCGGAACCGCCAGTAATCCGAAATAAGAAAGGGCGGCCGTAGCCGCCCTGCAATGCTGCTTGCTCTTACGGGACTACCTGCCACCCGCCGGGCGCGCGCTGCTGCTGTCGAAAATCTCGCTCAGCACGTGCCCCTGCATCTGCTTCGGCTGTTCGATGCCATAGATATGCAGGATGGTGGGCGCAATGTCGAAGACCGTTGCCTGAAAGCCCAGCAGGCGCTTGTCGTGGTTAATCCCCGGGCCCATGGCAATGAACGCGCCGGGCACGTCGTCGCCATCGGCGAAGTCGTGCTTGGCGATGACCGGGGTGGTCCCGCCATGGTCCATGTGCATGTGCGGATCTTCCTCAAACTCGCGCAGGGGCTTGATGCCGTGATCGGAGATCATGAAGAAGTAGGTGTTGTCGTCCACGTGCGCCAGCACTTTGCCCAGCACCTTGTCGAGCGCGCGGTACTGGTCGGGAAACGCGTTCACCCGCACCGACGCCACCTTCGGGTTGTAGCCGACGTTATAGGGCTGGATGGGATAGAGCCAGTGGCCAACGCGGTCTTCGCACGACTGCACCATCATGGTGAAGTCGGTAGGATGATGATCGAGCAGGTACTCGAAGAGTTTGGCCTGCTGCGCGCGGATGCGATCCACGTTGTCCAGCCACTCGTTTACCACCTGCTCCTCGTGTCCCTTGATCTGGTCGGCGGAGGGCATGCGGGCGCAATCAATGGAAATGTCCCCCACGTTTTTCTCGATTTCAGCGACCATGCTCTTGGGGTAAACCGCGTCGCCGCCGCTCACCTCCGACAACTTGGGCGAGCAGAGCACGCCGTCCTCGCAATTCTTTCCCCGGGTCAGCATGCCGCTGATCATGTAGCCGTTAACCGGCATCACGGGAAAGGTGGCGGGCACGTTGGCCATACCCACGCTCACCCCGTTCTTCGACAGGATGGACCAGAGCGGCTCCTCTTTCAGCATGTTGGTGTTGGCGGTTTGTCCGCCCACCACGAATCCCGTGATCCCGTTCTGGTCCGGCGGAGTGCTGGTGGCCACCGCGCTATACACCTTCGGGCAGTTAGGCGAGGCTACCGTGCGCAGCTTGCCGTAGACACCCCGGCTGATCACGCGGGAGAGGTTGGGCAGCTCGCCGCGAACCAGCAGCGGGCGAATGATGTCCCACTCCATCCCGTTCACGCCAAACACAACCACGCGGGGCTTGCGGGCAGCTTGTCCGAACAGCGGCAGGCCCAGCGCGAGCAGCGCAGCAACCACCAGTGATTTCTTGAACATGGGAACAAACCTCAGGTTGGATAGGGCACAATTATACCTTTTGGCCTAGGGAAATGCCGGTTTTGCGAAGGCGACGAGCCCCATTTGGCCCCGCTTTTGTGGGGGGTCAGGGCACGCTTGGCGCGGGTGGGCCGTGGTGCAGCGGGCGCAGGAATTGACGAGCGACGTTCATACCCGCTCCCACCGCCAGCTTCAATCCCCAGCGGATGAACGTTTTAACGACGGTGCGGTCGCGCGGCGGATAGTAAGCGTCGGTGAGGGCCGCCGAACCCAGGTTTCCTAACAGCTGTGAGAAGTTGATGGCCCGCCGGCCGTCGTCGGTGCGGGTGACGAATACCCGCGTGACCGCGTAGGAGATCTGGGCGCCCGTGGACTTGCCCACAAGATTCACGTAACGCGGGTCCTGGTGTAGAGCGGCGGGCAAGAGAAAAGTGCTGAAGAAATTGTCGGACGCAGAGCCGGCAAGCGCCGCCGCGTAACGCTGGCCTATGCCTTCGCCTCCGCCGGCCCACGCCCCGGGCGTATTGGCCCATTCGGAAATGCCCATGGCAAACGCCGACTTCACGAACATGAAGCGGTCCGCCGATTCGTCCCAAGCCAATTCGGCCTTCTCGCGGCGCGTAAGCGGAACGTACCCCAGGCCGTTTTTCCGCCAGTGGTACACCGGGACAAGGTGGAAGGCGCGCGTGCGCGCCGCCTTCACCGTGTCTGGTCGGACTGCGCGTTCATGGGCGGCCGGGAGCGGAGCCTCCGGCAGAGCGCCGGAGGACGGGCCCTGAGCGCCGCATTTTCCGGAAGCGACCGCCAGCAGAACCGCCCATCGCGCAATTATTCCAGCACCTGCTCGCACGCACACCTCGGGGAAGTACATCCCGGTAATGAGGGGTAAGATGCGCCGGCCCGCGCGGGCGCTATTGAGTATCTTGCTTCGCCGGGCTGCGTTCCTGGATGTATTCGTTCATTACGCGCTGCCAGGTTCCCTGGGCACGCAGGATGTATTCGATGGCGTCGCGCAGTGCCCCCTCTCCGCCCCGATGCTCGGTGACGTAATGAGCTTCAGCCTTGACCTGCTCGCGGGCATTGGCCACCGCGACCGCCAGACCGCAATGGCGCATGACGGGCAGATCGATGATGTCGTCTCCCACATATGCGGCCTGCTCCCGCCGCAAAGTTTCCTGTTCGAGGATCCGGTCGAAGACGCTCAGCTTGTCGTGCACACCCTGATGCACATGTTCCAGGCGCAGGTCGCGCGCGCGCAGCGCCACGGTTTCGGAGATGCGCTTCGTGATCAGGCCGGTTTTCAGGCCGCCCAGCCGGGCCAGGGAGATACCCGCCCCATCGTGGGCGTTGAAGCCCTTGGCTTCGACTACAGAGTGACTCACAATGCCGAAACCGCCGTGCGCTTCGTCCTTCTTCTTAGCCTGCTCCTGGGTGGTCAACTGCGCCCCGGCGGGCGCGGGAAACAGCCAGATCGTGCCGTCGGTCAACACACCGTCCACGTCGAACAGCAGCAGTTTGATATTGCGCGCACGTTCCAGCGACATGGCGGGATGATAGCACTCGCGGCGAGGGGCGCCGGGGCGGCAAGCCTTCAGGCCGCGATCGCGGCCAGCTACCCGGTGAAGCCGGGCGCGAACTCCTCGATTTTCAGGCGCGAGAGCGCGCCGCAATCGCCGCACAGCAGCAAGGTCTCGGCATCCGAGGAACTGAAGACGCTCAGCCGCAGGCTTTCGCATTGCGCGCACCCGGTAGTGGGAGCGGAGGAATCGGGGATTTCGGCCGGGGTGGCCGAGTTCATCGCCTCGAAACGGCCGGTCTTCTCGGTGTTGATTTCGAAGGTGCTGCGGCAATCCGCACAAACGTGGTTGAAACAGCACTTGGGCTCGCACGAGTACACGATGTCGGCACTCCCACAGTTCGGGCAACGGATAATGTCGGCGAGCAGGCGCGCAGGCATCCGCTAATTTTATTCCCTAGGGCGCGGCAGGGATGAAGTTGCCGTTCCCGGCAGGAGGGTTCCCTGGCTGTTCAGGCCTGCTGCCTAGTCCCGGACGAGCAATCTGGGCCGGCTTTCTACGTTGCTCACGAGGGCCGGGTTACAACCCACCAGATCAGAAACAGCCCGACCACGCCGATTGCAAGCAGAATGAGCTCGAAGAGTCTCTTTTGCTGTGTCATCGGGGTTTTACCTTTTAAAAGAGCAACGACAATCCCTGAATGTTCCCTTCTTGTGGTCCGGGTGGGGCGAAGAATCGGCGAATCCCTGCTAAAATGGTGTGATGCACGCTGTTGCCGATCTGGACTGGGCGCATCCCCTGGTTCGGGAGTGGTTCCTGGAGAGGTTGGGGGAGCCCACCGAACCACAAGCGCAGGGTTGGCCGCACATTCTGGCCGGCCGGACCACGCTCATTTCCGCGCCCACCGGGTCAGGCAAGACGCTGGCCGCCTTTCTTGCCTGCATTGACCGCCTGGTGCGCAAGGCGCTGGCCGGCGATCTCCAGGACCGCACCGAGGTCCTCTACATCTCGCCCCTCAAGGCGCTGGGCAACGACATCCAGAAGAACCTGGAGATTCCGCTGGGCGAAATCCTGCAGCGCGCGGGAGAACGCGGGCTGCTGATGCCCGCCATCCGTACCGCGGTGCGCACGGGCGACACCCTGGCGCATGAGCGCCGCGCCATGCTCAAGCGGCCCCCGCACATTCTGGTGACCACACCGGAGTCGCTGTACATCCTGCTGACCGCGGAGCGCAGTCGCGCCATCCTGCGCGATGTGGAGACGGTGATCGTGGACGAGATTCACGCCGTGGCCGACGATAAGCGCGGCGCGCACCTGGCGATTTCGCTGGAACGCCTGGAGGCGCTCGCCCACAAGCCCCCGGTGCGCATCGGGCTGTCGGCGACGCAAAAACCCATCGAAGTGGTGGGGCATTTTCTCACCGGGTCCGACCGGCCCGCGCCGGCCATCGTCAACATCGGCCACCAGCGGCAACTCGACCTGACCGTGGAAGTGCCTGCCACGCCGCTGGGCCCGGTAAGCTCCAACGAGCAATGGGACGAGATTTACGACCGCACGGCGGAGCTGGTGCGGCAACACCGCTCCACGCTGGTCTTTGTGAACACGCGACGCTTGGCCGAACGGGTAGCGCACCAATTGGCGGAGCGCCTGGGAGATGAGGTTGTCGCCGCCCACCACGGCAGCCTTTCGCGCAAGCTGCGCCTGGCGGCGGAGCGTAAGCTGAAAAGCGGCGAAGCCCGCGTACTGGTGGCGACCGCATCGCTGGAGCTGGGCATTGACGTCGGCTTCGTGGACCTGGCGTGCCACTACAGCTCGCCCCGGGCCATCGCTGTGGCGTTGCAGCGAATTGGCCGCTCCGGACACTGGAAGGGGGCGGTCCCCAAGGGGCGCATCTTCGCCACCACGCGCGACGAGCTGATGGAATGCGCGGCCCTGGTGCGCGCCATCCGACAGGGCGACCTTGATCGGATCGTGGTCCCAGAGGCGCCGCTCGACATTCTGGCGCAGCAAATCGTCGCCATCTGCTCCGCTGAAGAGTGGCGCGAGGATGATCTGTTCGTTCTGCTGCGCCGCGCCTATCCCTATCGCAACCTGGAGCGGGCGCGCTTCGACCAAGTGCTGCTCATGCTGTCGGACGGCATAGCTGCGCGCCGCGGGCGTTATGGCGCGTACCTGCACCGCGACCGTGTCAACGCTCGATTGCGCGCCCGCCGGGGCGCCCGGCTGGCGGCCATTACGAGCGGCGGCGCTATTCCGGAAAATGCGCTCTACACGGTGGTGGCCGAGCCCGAGGGCACAGTCGTCGGCACTGTGGACGAAGACTTCGCTGTCGAAAGCAATAAGGGCGACATCATGCTGCTGGGTAACTCCTCCTGGCGCATCCGGCGGGTCGAGGGCAAGTCCGGACGCGTGCTGGTGGAGGACGCGCGCGGGGCGCCTCCCAGCGTTCCCTTCTGGCGGGGCGAAGCTCCGGCGCGCACGCCCGAACTCTCCGCCCAGGTGGCCGAGCTTCGGCAGAGGATCAGCGACATGCTGCCTGGCACCTCGCCCGTGGGCATCGGCCCGCACCTGCCCGAGGTCGCCAGTGCCGTGCAGTGGCTAAAGGAGGAATGCCGGCTCGACGACTCCGGCGCGGAACAGGCAGTGGAATATGTGGTGCAGGGCCGCGCCGTGCTGGGGGCCGTGCCGACGCAGCACACCATCATCGCCGAGCGCTTTTTCGATGAGGGCGGCGGGATGCAACTGGTGATCCACGCTCCCTTCGGCGGCCGCATCAACAAGGCCTGGGGTTTGGCGCTGCGCAAGCGTTTCTGCCGCAGCTTCAACTTCGAGCTGCAGGCTGCCGCCACCGACGACGGCTTGAACATCGCCTTGGCCGAGCAGCACAGTTTTCCCTTGGCCGATGTTTTCCATTTCCTGCAGCCGGAGAGCGTGCAGCCGGTACTGGAGCAGGCGGTGCTTACCGGCTCGCCCATTTTCGGCACCCGCTGGCGCTGGGACGCCATGCGCGCCCTGGCGCTGCTGCGCTTCCAGGGCGGCAAGAAAGTCCCGCTGCAGATCCAGCGCATGCGCTCCGACGACTTGCTGGCATCGGTGTTTCCCGACGTGGCTGCCTGCCAGGAAAACATTTCGGGCGACATCCAGGTTCCCGACCACCCTCTGGTGCGCGAAGTCATGTACGACGTGCTGAATGAGGCCATGGACATTGAAGGCCTGCGCACGCTGCTGCGCGGGATCGACGGTGGGAGCATCCGCTGCCTGGCCGTGGACACGCCGGTCCCTTCGCAGTTTTCCCACGAAATTCTGAACGCGAATCCCTACGCTTACCTGGACGACGCTCCGCTCGAGGAACGCCGCGCCCGTGCCGTGGAGATGCGCCGCATCTTGCCCGATTCGGTGCTCGAGGAAGTCGGCAAGCTTGACCCGGCGGCCATCGACCAGGTCCGGCAGGAGGCCTGGCCCGACGTCCGCGATGCTGACGAACTGCACGACGTGCTGCAGACCCTGGCCGCGCTGCCGGAGTCGGCAGGCGAGGACTGGCAATCGCACTTTGCCAGACTTACCGAATCCGGGCGCGCCGGCCGTGCCCAAGTCGGTGACCGCACGTTCTGGGTCGCCGCCGAGCGCGCTGCCGGGTTCCAGCAGATTTATCCTGCAGCCCGCTTCGAAGCTGCCCTGCCGCACATCGAAAGCGCGGTTCCCAGCCGCGAGGACGCGCTGCTGGCCATGATCACCGGCTGGATGGCACACCTGGGGCCGGCCACAGCCTCCCAGCTTGGGCACATGCTGGAGCTTCCGGTGCCCGAGGTGGACAAAGCCCTGCTGCGCCTGGAAGCCGCGGGCGCGATCCTGCGGGGCAAGTTCAGCGGGAGCGCCGGCGACGAGGTGGAATGGTGTGAGCGCCGACTGCTGGCCCGCATCCACCGCCTGACCCTGGGCACGCTGCGCAAGCAGGTGGAGCCGGTAACCGCGGCGCAGTTCATGCGCTGGCTG
>JAMXLI010000044.1 GCA_024281115.1 Terriglobales bacterium
AACCACCAGGTGCAAGCGGTGGGCTGCCTCTAGCAACCCTTGCGGCCGAAGGCCGCTCAGACCACACCCGCCGGCGCATAGCTTATTAGGGCCTACTGCCCCGCCAGCGCAGTAAAGGGGCGCGTAGCCCTTTCGCCGCGCAGCGGCGTGCCAGAGAAACAGTAGACACCACCACTCCCGTGCAGCGGCGTGCCAAAGAAATCAAAGACAGCGCTACTTACGTGCGGCGGCGTGCCAAAAAAACGCTAGACAGCATCACTTATGCGCCTTGCCCAGGTGAGGTCCATTTGCTTTGTGTCGGGCTCGATGGAGCGCAGGGCTAGGGATGCGACCGCGGCGGCCACCAGCAGCAGGGCTGGCGAGACGATCAGCAGGGCTAGCTGCAGGCTGCCGAGGACGTCCGACAGCAGGCCGACGGCCGCGGCGGCGTAGGAATCTCCAAACAGGTGCGCGATCAGTAGCGTGATGGTTGCCGCCGAGCTGCGCAGCGAGGGCACCACTACGTTCTGGCCAATGGCTGTATATGGACCGCTATACAGGTAGATCGCGATCACGGCCAGCAGAAAAACGGGCACGAACCACTCGGCGGGCGCCACCAGGCCCAACCCAACTAAAACAGCCGCGAGGACAAAGCCCAGAATTGATACCTCGAGGTCCGCTCGCGGCGAACGCTTGCGCCGCCAGTCAGCGCAGTAGCCGCCAATCAGCGTACCCAGCAGCCCACCGAGCACGATGACCGCGCCTGCAAGTGTTCCCGCCTCTGCGACGCTCATGCCAAAGCGCCGCGTGAGCAACGTTGGCAGCCAGTAGGCGTCGGCCCCGAGTACGAAGAACAGCGCGGTTTGGGAGAGGATCGCGTAGCGGAGAGTCCGGATTCGCAGCAAACCCCACATGGTTTGCAGCGAGGCGTCGTACGCCCGCTTCAGGCGAGGTCCGTCCTTTTCGGCCGCCCCGCGCAGCGGCTCCCGCAGCCGGAACGTGAGCCCCGCCAGCAGCAGGCCAGGAATGGCGCTGAAGAAGAACGGAACGCGCCAGCCGAAGCGCGACGCCAGGATTCCACCGCCGGCGAAGCCCACGGCGATGCCGACCGCCGTGCCGGCCGACCAGATCGCCATCGCGCGCCCGCGTTTTTCACGCGGGAACAGGTCGGCGAGAAGTGACGTAGCGGCCGGGAAATAGCTGGCTTCGCCGATGCCCAGCACGGCCCGAGTAAAGAAGAGTTGGATGAAGTTGGTCGTCAGGCCGGTGACGAGGGTCGCGGCGCTCCACAGCGCCACGCCACAACCGATCACGTTTTTGCGCACGCCCCGATCAGCCCACAACCCGAAGGGCAGCGCGGCGAGCGCATACACGAGTGTGAAAGCGCTCCCGAGCAGACCGATGTTGAAGTCTGAGAGGTCGAATTCCGCCTGGATCAGCGGCGCCACGGCCGAGCCGACCCAGCGGTCCATGTAGTTCAGGAAGTTGATCGCGAACATGAGCGCCAGGACGTAGATGGCGTACCGACCGGTCATGGGAGCCGTGGGCGCTGTTGTACTCCAGTCCGTGGACGATGCGCGCGCTACCCTGATCTCGTGTCCACGACGTTGAAAACAGTAGGAATCTTGAGCCCGGGTGACATGGGCAGTGGGGTTGGCGCGGTGCTGCACCAGCACGGCTTGCGGGTGCTCACCTGTCTGGCGGGGCGCGGGGCCGGGTCCCGCGAACGCGCGGCCGCGGCGGGCTTCGAAGATGTGCCGGACCTCGAAATCCTGGTGAATGAATGCGACGTGGTGCTGTCGATTCTGCCGCCGGCCGCCGCGGGCGCCATTGCCGATCAGGTCGCCGCGGCCATCAGAGCGACGGGCGCCGATGTCCTGTATGCGGATTGCAACGCGGTTGCGCCGAGCACAGCCATCGCCATTTCCAGGACCATGCTGGATGCCGGGGCGCGCTTCGCCGACGCGGGCATTATTGGCGGGCCGCCGGACCGCTCGGTCAACCGCACCTATGCGTCTGGCCCGGGTGCGCGTGAACTGGAGGGTTTGCGCGAGTTCGGCCTCGACATCCGCGTGCTCGAGGGCGGCGTCGGCAAGGCCTCAGGCATCAAGATGTGCTACGCGGCAATGACCAAGGGCTTGCAGGCGCTCGGGGCCGAGATCCTCGTCGCCGCGCGCCTGCTGGATGTCGAGGACGACCTGCGTGCCGAGCAAGAGCGCGGCGGTGACCTGACATCGGTGCGGCACTTTGTCGAGCGCGCGCTGCCCAGCATGCCGCCCAAGGCCTACCGCTGGATCGGCGAGATGGAGGAGATTGCCCGGTGCTTTGAGGACCTGGGCATGCCCGGCCGATTGATGCAAGGCGCCGCCGACGTCTACACCAACTTCCGCGACGGTGGCGTGCTTGCCACGGAGCTTCCGATCAAAGCCACCCCCGCCCGAAGGAGTTGAGCGTTCGCCGCTCCCAACCCGGTCATGTATGGCGCCGGCGCGGTTTCGCTGCCCGGCGCTCCCAACGGGCCCCCTCCGCGGAAAATACGGCGGTCCGGGCGGACTGGTGGCGCAAGCGCGTTAGCTACTGCCTGGCACTCCCAACGGGACCCATCCTGGGAAGTACGGCGGTCCAGGCGGACTGGTGGCACGAGCGCGCTAACTTCTGCTTGGCGCTCCCAACGGGACCCCTCCGGGGAAAAAATGGTGGGCGAGTACCAGGCTCAACGCGGAAAAGCCAGCCTGCAGGCGGTCTGGAGCCTCAGGTTGCGAGCGACCGTACTTCCTCGCGGGCTTTCACCAGGTGCAGCAGGGCCTGGTTTGCGGGGGTTGCCACGCCGGCGCGAGCGCCCTCGCGCACCACGGCCCCGTTGATCGCCTCGATCTCGGTGGGTCGCGCGCGCTCCATGTCTTGCAGCATCGACGGTTTGGAGTTGCTAACATCCCGGCAGTGCTGCCGTACGCGTTCCGCCGCATCCGGGTATGGCAGCTGAATTCCCAGGGCATGCGCGACCGCCGCGGTTTCCTCCGCCACAAGGTCCAGCCACGCACAGGCTGCCGGTGAAGCCAGCGCGCCGCTGCCCGTTGCTCCGGTCAACGCGCAGGTCGCATTGAGCGCAGCGTTGATCACCAGCTTGCCCCAGACCATCTCCCACAGGTGCGGGGTGGCCTCCATCGGAATACCGGCGCCGGAAAAGAGCGAGGCCAGCCCCACGGCACGTTCTGAAAGGCGGCCGTCGGCTTCGCCAATGAAGCTCGACCCAGCAGCGGTGAGGCGCGCATGCCCGGGTCCAAGCACAGCAGCGCCCACGTAGGTCATGCCCATCAGGCTGCGTTCGACGCCGACAATGGCGGCGATCGTCTCCAGGTTGCCAAGGCCATTCTGGAGCGTCAGCGCAAGCGTGCCAGGTCCGAGCAGCGCCCGCGAGGCTTCGGCCGCTGCACGCGTGTCGTTGGACTTGGTGAGGATCAGGATGAGATCGACGGGACCGATGTCACGTGTGTCGCAGGTCGCGTTCAGCTTGATGCGCCGCTCGCCGTCGGGCGTTTGCAGCCGGAGGCCGTCGCGGCGAAGCGCTTCGACCACCGCCGGCCGGCGGTGCACCAGCCAGACGCTGTGACCGGCGGCCGCCAGTTGTCCACCGAAGACGCTACCAACCCCGCCCGCGCCGACGACCGCGACCTTCACTGCCACGCATCATAGGTGCGATGCGCGTAGATGAGCTACGGGCTGGTGCCAGTCCCAAACGGGCTGGTGCCCGTGGCTGAGCTACTGCTGGTGCTGCCCGTGCTGCCCGTCCCGCTGGCGCCGGTTGTTCCAGTGCCGGTGCCGGCGCCAGCGCCCGTGGTGCCGGTGCCTGTGCCAGTCGAGCTGGAGCCGGTGGTTCCGGAACCCGGCGAGCTGATGCCAGACCCAGGGGAGCTGATGCCGGAAGAGGTCGAGCCGGACCCGGTGGTGCCCGCACCGCTGGTTCCAGA
>JAMXLI010000045.1 GCA_024281115.1 Terriglobales bacterium
TCCGGCTCCAGGTGCAAATAAAAACCCGGTAGGTGGACTTTCTGCTTGGTTCCGCGGTGCGGGAAACTTATGCCCACGTGTGTCTTGTAGGGACGCTTGTCCGCCGAGAAACGAGTATCGCGGTAAATGCGAAACAGCGAGCCTCGTGTCGGATGCGGATCCGCCACCAGCCATGGGCTGATCTCATGCAGCGGTTCAACCAACTCGGCAATAAACTGCAAGCAGGGATTGCGCACCGCCGCTTCGTAGCGCGGCTTGTCGGCTTGGAACCACTCGCGCTTGTTGTGCCGCTTCAATTGCTTCAGAAAGCTGAACAACTCAGCAGTGAAATAACACTCGCCCATATGACTCACCACATTCTCCATTCAGCAACCGCCCCGCTGACTCCTGACTCCTGCTTTCTCAATCTCCTTCCATCTCCTTGCGCACCCGCTTGGCCAGCCTTTCGACCTCCTTGCTCTTCTTGACCGCATCCACCGAGAGGGCTCCAGCGGGCGTCTTGTTCAGATCCTGCTTAAGCTCGCTAACCAACTGGCTTAGCCGATCCGTATCTTTCTGCAGTTGCATCTTGTGCTGCTCGGCTGCCCGCTGCATCTGCTCCAGGTTGGCCTTTCTGCTGGCCTGGGCCTGCGGCATCTGTTCCGCGGCGGGCGGCGGCGTGGGCCAGTTCGGGCTTGTCCGCTGCCCCCAACTGGTCGCGGCCATGCCCACCATCAGTGCTAGGGCTGTTCCGTAGACTCTTACCGACATCGCATTCCTCCCCAGGGATGCGAGGAAGTATACCGCTATCTTCTGTTCCATCTCTCGCTCCCCCCAGCCGGCCCCGCCTGGGTACTTAGCCGGCAAAGTACCCGTGGCACCGGCCTGCCCTGATTATTTCTCCCATTGCGGCAACCAAGTACTCAGGCTATCGTTGGCTTAACGGAAGCCAATTCACGCAGGTGGAAGTGTGTGCGGTTGAAGTCCGGGCCAGGTCATTCTTTGTGGCTGCGCGTCCTGCGCCAATCGCGGCGCTGCTGGCCGCACCTGGCCGGCATTGCAGCGCTTAGCCTGCTGTCCATGCCCCTCACCCTCCTTTACCCGTTGCCCCTTAAAATCGCCGTGGATAGCGTGTTGCACCAGCAGCCTCTGCCCAATTTTCTGGTGCATTTCCTGCCGCCCATGCATCCCGGGCCGGTGGCCATCGGCTTCGCTGTCGCTCTGCTGCTGGTAATCGCACTTCTGGCCAATCTTCAGGGCCTGGCCAGCTGGTACCTGCAGACCTATACAGGTGAGAAGCTGGTTTGGGATTTCCGCGCCGAACTGCTCAACCACGTGCAGCGCCTGCCCCTCTCCTTCCATGACCGTTACGGGCCCACCGACTCCGTCTATCGCATCCAGCACGATGCGCCCGCCATTCAATACGTGGCTATCCAGGGAGTCGTGCCCCTGATCACCGCCGCCTTCACGCTCATAGGCATGGTCTACGTCTGCGCCCGCATTGATTTTCATCTCGCTCTGGTCGCGCTGGCCATCAGCCCGGTGCTGTTCGCGCTTTCGCTGGGGTGCAGCCGCCTGGTGCGTCGCCGCTCGCAGGAGGTCAAAGAGCTGGACAGCACTGCCTTGTCCGTCATCCAGGAAGTGCTGGGTTCTATTCGCCTGGTCAAAGCGTTCGGCCAGGAGAACCGCGAGCAGGGCCGCTTCGTGCGCCATTCCAGCAAGCGCATGTCCGGCCAGGTGCAGCTCTCGATGATGCAAGCTGTGTTCAACGTTGTGATCGGCCTCACCATCGCCGGAGGCACCGCGGCCGCCCTCTACATCGGAGTGCAACACGTTCGCGCTGGGCTTCTGACTGTGGGCTCGCTGCTCATGGTCATGGCTTACATCGCGCAAATGTATGGACCGCTGCAGCTGCTGAGCACCAAAGCCACCGACCTGCAGGCCTGGTTCACCAGCCTGGAACGCGCCTTCCTGCTCTTCGATCAAACCCCGGAAATTGCCGAGAGCCCGCGGGCATTGCCACTGGCGCGCGCGCATGGGGCTTTTGAATTTCGTGATGTCTCCTTTGTTTATGACGAGAGTGGCCGCGGTCTTCACCATGTTTCGTTTGAGGTTCCGGCAGGAACGCGGGTGGGCATTGTTGGTGCTACCGGGGCAGGCAAGAGCACTCTGCTCAACCTGCTGATGCGCTTCTACGACCCGACCGAGGGGCTGGTGTTGCTGGATGGAGTGGATATTCGCGACTACCGCATTGCCGACTTGCGCCGCCAGTTCGCGGTCGTCCTGCAGGAGCCGGTGCTGTTCGCCGCCAGCATCGCCGAGAACATCGCTTACGGCAAGCCCGACGCCGGCGATGCCGAAATCGAAGCCGCGGCCCGCGCCGCCAGCGCCCATGAGTTCATCGCCCGCCTGCCGGATGGTTATGAAACCACCGCCGGAGAACGGGGCGCGCGTCTTTCCGGCGGTGAGCGCCAACGCATTTCTCTGGCCCGCGCCTTCCTGCGCAACAGCCCTGTCCTGATACTGGATGAGCCCACCAGTTCCGTGGACATGCAAACCGAAGCCGCCATCATGCAGGCTACCGAGGCCCTGCTCCAGGGCCGCACTACCTTCATGATCGCCCACCGCCTTCATACCCTCAAGAATTGCGACATGATCCTGGTTTTGGACCAGGGCAGGCTGGTGGATGTCCGCCGCATCCAGCCCGGCGCCATGCTGGACGCAGGCCGGATTGTGCTGGGAGCAGAACAGAGTGGCAGCAGTCGGGAAGAGCTGATTTCTAACGAGGCTGAAAAAGAACCGCAGGTTAAGCGTGCCGCGGCCAGCGGCTAGAAACTATCTCATAAATCAGTTTTGCAAGGGCGCGTCTTCAGCCGCGCCCTTCAGAACTGCATAAATTCCGGGCTTTAGAGTCTGTGTCGCAACCCCGCTGCATTCGCAGGAGTGGACTGAAGCCTGCAAATTTAGCCGCGAAGCGGCGTAAGAATGTAGCCCGCGGCGTGGAGCCATGGGTAAAAAGTGGCACAAATCTGAGCCCCAGCAGGGCGACAGAAGAGTTGAGGAAACGGACCTTTACGCGCTTGGTTGATTATGAGATAGCTTCTAGAAGCTTTTTACAACCGGAACTGCACCTTGATCTGGGTCTCGACTTCTACCGGTTGTCCGTTCAGCAGGTAGGGCTTGTAGCGCCATTGCCGCACTGCCTGAATGGCCGACTGGATGAGCAATGCCGGGCCGCTGATCGTCCGCACGTCGTTCACCACTCCATCCTTGCCAATCACTGCCGCCAGCAGAACATCTCCTTCTACGCGCGACTCTCGGGCCATGGCCGGATATTGCGGCTTCACTTGGCGAACCAGCAGGCCCTGGGTAACGCCCTGGGAAACCTGAATGCGCTGCGGAGGCGGAGGCGCTGCCGCCAGCTTGGGCACGTTCACCTTGGCTGAGCTCATCACTCCTCCCAGCCCAGTCTTGGCTGTGCCGGCCACTGCGTCCAGACTGGGTGGCGCCAGCTGAGCATCGGATTGCTGGGGCGATGAATTCGAGTGCCGCTTGCCACCTTCAACTACCAGCGGAGCAGGCGGCATTGCCAAATCGGTAGTCGTATCGGGCGCGGTGGTCTCGGCGGCAGCTTTGGCAGCTACAGGCTTGCTAGGTTTGGATGCGTGAGTCACTGGGGCCGCCGGCGCCAGGTCGGCTGCGGAACCACTTGCCGTTTCGGCGGAATTGTCCGCCTCACTATTGTTGGACGAGACTGGGGCGGATTGCGGCAAGCTGCTGCTCGGTTGCGCTGCAGGATGCTGCTGCGGCGTCGCCACCGGGGCTTGTGTCTGCTCGCCAGGTGTGCCGGCGCTGTGACGCCCGCGATACCAGCTGTAGCCAAACAGCGCGAATGACACCAGCACCATGACCACCGCAATGGCCTTGAACGGAAATCCCTTCTGTGGCTCCTCATCGGCAGCGTAGGTCGAGAAACGCGGAGCCGGCGCTTCCCGGCGCTCCTCCACCTCGGTTCGCCACGCTGGCGGCGCGCTGGCATTCATGCGCCGGCGCACATTGTCCAAAGCGTCGTTCGATCTGGCCTGCTCCTCGGCCGGGCGCGCCAGTGGCTTCATTTCCGCCGCGGTCGCCGCCAGCGGAAGCACCGACGGCGCCTCCGGTTTTGGCGCAGCACTGGGCGTCGCCGCCAGTCCTGGCCACGATTGTTGAGCGGGCCGCAGTACTGGTGGAGATATAGGTTCTTGATGCGGGGTCGGCTCCGGCGCCGGTAGTGTCGGCTTCTCCCAAGCGGGAGCAGCCGCCATTGGCTTCTCCCATGCCGGTGCGCCCGCCGCTGGTTTCTCAAAAGCGGGTGCAAGCGGTACTGGCTTCTCCAAAGCTGGCGCGGCAGCTGCCGCGCTGCCCGACGAAGCCGATGCCACCGGAACGGGCTTGATCGGCGTGGGCTGTGGCCCTAAGCGATCCAGCGCCGCCGTTAATTCGTCAAACATCTCAGCCGGTGGCCGTCCTTGTGCCGTGTGTGAAGCGTGTGTTTGCGGCGTGGGAACAGGGTTGAGCGGCTTCTCGCCAGGTATGCTGCTCGCAGCTGAGGGGACCTCGCTCTGTGGGCTGCCGGCATCGCCCATCAGGCCACGCGCCGCCCGCAACGTGCTCTCCACCTGCTTGAGGACAATCGGCTTCTGGATAACGAAATTTTCGCCTGCCCGCGGACCGCCACGGCTGGCATTCTGCGGACCCACAATCGCGATGGTGATTGACTTCTTGCTGGCCGTCGCCATGCGGGCGCTTTGCAGTACCCAGCCCGCTCCCTGCTCATCTTCGCAGTCCACCAGGATTGCATCGAAGTGCTGATCCATCAGTCGCTTAGCGGCGGCAAAGGGCTCGCTGCAGGGCTCTACCGAAACCTCCAGGTCTTTCAGCAACCGGGCCAGGGTTTGGACGAGATCGGCGTCCTTGGAGAGCAGCAGCGACTTAAAAGCCATGACAAAGTTCAATTTAGGTCGGCTGTACTGCCCCAACAAGTAACGCAGGTAACTGGACCTTGGTACTTAGGGCTGTAGCGACACCTCGACAGGCGATGAGACGCAGGTTGGCGTCTGCGAAAAGATCTCAGTAGAAGGCGAGGCAGGCAAATCGTTCGGCCTACGATTCGATGGACGCACCTAATAACTGCTTCAGCGCCTGCACATACTTCGCCAGCGCCTTGCGGCCGGCTTCGGTCATGCGATAAAGCGTCTGCGGCTTCCGCTGAACAAACGTTTTCTCTGCGGCTACATATCCGGCCTGTTCGAGCTTCAGAAGCTGCGCCCCAAGATTGCCGTCTGTCGCCCCCGTGCGCGTGCGCAGCCAGGTGAATTCTGCGGCCTCCACCCCCGCCAGCAGGGAAAGCAGCGACAGTCGCAGCTGGCCATGAATTACGGGGTTCAGTTCGGGCAGCTCAGGCATGGGCAGGATCACTTTGTGCGTGCCTGTGCGAGTCGCAAAC
>JAMXLI010000046.1 GCA_024281115.1 Terriglobales bacterium
CCGATCTAAAGGTTGTGGTGATGAGCAAGCACTCCGACCCGCGCTTTGGCGAGACCACCTACCGGCTCACCGACATCAAGCGGATGGAGCCTGACCGCTCGTTGTTTGCCGTGCCCAGCGGCTACACGCTGAAAGAAGGTCCGCCGGCGCCTCCGCCACCTCCGGCCTCGCCGAAATAGCGCCGAGCCGGGAGCGAAGCGACCGCGTAATCGCGTCGGGCCGGAGAGCGCATCCCCAGCGCTCGCCGGTCCCGCATTTTTCCAGGTGGAAAACGTGCCTTGGTGCTGGGTCGCGACTGGACAAGCCCGCCGCCGCCGCGATCATTGCTCCGGCTCCGCCTAAACATCCAGATTGGCCGGGAACCTCGCGCCGGCGGCCTTCGGCTTTGAATAGCCCGCCTGCTGGTTCCGATATATACTTCCGCGGCCCCCGGGGTGGAGATGGCTATAGCTGGCTCGCGGATGACTGCGACCGCGGTGACGCGAGTCGGCGAACTTACCCGCCGCAAGGTAGGCTGGCGCCTGCTGCCCTTTCTCTTCATCCTCTACATCGTGAATTACGTGGACCGCACGAACCTGGCGTACGCGGCCCTCGGCATGTCGCGCGAACTGGGGTTTAACGACCACGTATTTGGCCTGGGCGCGGGCATTTTCTTCATCAGCTATCTGGCATTGCAGATTCCAGGCGCGCTTCTGGTCGAGCGCTGGAGCGCTCGCCGCATGATCTCGGCGACCATGATTGCCTGGGGCTCGCTCACCGTCCTGACCGCCCTGGTGCACACTCCCTCGCAACTCTACCTTGCGCGTTTTGTCCTGGGCGCCGCGGAAGCCGGCTTCTTCCCCGGCGTGATTGTCTATCTGAGCCACTGGTTTATCTTCGAAGACCGCGCCAAGGCCACCAGCAACTTCATGGGCGCCATCCCCTTATCGGCCGCCCTGGGATCGCCCCTCGCCGGCTGGATTCTGGGCCGCCACTGGCTGGCTGTGCCGGGATGGCGCTGGTTGTTTGTCGTCGAGGGGGTGCCGGCGATTGTGCTGGGAGTGCTGGCCTTCTTTTTCCTGACCGATTGGCCCAGGGCCGCCACCTGGCTCACCTCCGAGCAGCAGCAATGGCTGCAGCAGACCCTGGAGCAGGAAACACCCCGTTCCAGCACCGCCATCACCGTGTGGCAGGCCCTGCGATCGCCCCTCATCATGTGGATGGCGGCGCTCACCTTCCTGGCTTACATCGGCCAGTACACATTCTTCTTCTGGTTCCCCACCATGCTGAAACGGATGACGGGCTTCACGGACATGCGGGTAGGGATCCTCGGTGCTCTGCCGTTCCTGGCCGGTTTCGCGGCCATGCAGTTCAATGGCTGGCACTCCGACCGGCAGGGGGAGAGGCGGTGGCACTCCGCGATCCCGCTGTTCGTAGCCGGCCTGGCCTATCTCTTCCTCTCCCTCCCCGGCCACCGGCTGGTGGTCACGATCGTTGGGTTCATTATCGCGGGCGTTCTTACAGCCTATCTGTCTACTTTTTGGGCGATGCCGACCGAGCTCCTGAGCCACTCAGAAGCCGCCACCGCGGTGGGATTTATCAACTCCGTCGGCAGCATCGCCGGGTTTGTGGGGCCTTACATTTTCGGCTATGTGTATACGCGCAGTGGCGGCTCGTTTTCCTGGGGACTGAGGCTGGTGATGGTGGCGGTGGTCGTGGCGGGGTTGATGATCCTGCGCATTCCCAAAAAAGGTGAAAATCTTCAACCCATGTGAATTGTCCCGCTGCTGCGAATGTTGGCCCGCGGAGTGGGGGTGATCGTCATCGGGTGGCGATCGTCATCGCCTCCCTTTACCGCTCCCTCCCCGCTTCAGGCCGAATATTCTGGTTCTCCCGGAACAGGTTCGCCGGATCGTATCGCGCCTTGATGCGCGCCAACCGCGGATAGTTCACGCCATAAATCTCACGAATTCGCTCCGGTGCGCTTGGCGGCAGGTAGTTCACGTAGGCGCGCCGCGCCCAGGGACGCAGTGCCGCCCCCGTTTCCGCCACCCACCGCTCGGCGCGCGCGCGTGCTTCCGGTTTGCGCCACTCAGCGTCAAACAGACTGCTCAGTCCCGTTCCGCGCAGGGGATAGGCGGTGGCGGTCATGGGGATGCGTGCCGCCACCCCATTCGAAAGGCCGAGCAGCATCTGTCCGATTCCACGCCCCTCGGTCGCCGCGCGCGCCAGCACGTCCACGACGCCCCCGCTCAGGTCTTCGATGAACGCGCCGTCAACGGCCACCGACGTCGTCCCCCAGACCTCGCCTTCCGGATTCGGGGTTGAGGTAGACAGCCGCGCTTGCGCAGGGCGGAATGCAGCTGTCCACTTGTCGATGTAGGCCGCTGCCGCGGTGGCGTCACCGCGATATCCGCATTCCACCGATGCGCCCGCTTCCGGGTCCAGGTAGAACCCGGCGCGCGCCTCATCGGGAGTGTCGCGTATGAGTTCGCCGAACGCGCGCAACGCCCCGGCGATACCTTGCCAGCCGATCTGGAACGCCGCTGAGTGTAACGGCACGACCGGGTGCAGCCGGAAGTCCAGCCGGGTGACGACGCCGAAGTTTCCGCCGCCGCCGCGAATGGCCCAGTAGAGGTCCTCGTTCCGGTCCGGTCCGAGTTCGCGCACCTCACCGTCAGCCGTCACGAGTTGCGCCCCGATGAGGTTGTCGCACGCCGTTCCATACAGGCCTCTCCCGCTCGTGTCACCGCCCGCGAGAGTGAGACCCGCTACCCCCACGGAACCGCACCCACCCATGGGCGTGTAAAGGCCAGCGGCCAGCGAGGCCCTGAGGAGGTCCCGGATCCGGGTACCGCCGCCCACCGAAGCGACTCGGCGGTCGCGATCAACCGTGACGTGGTTGAACATCCCGAGGTCTATCTGTAGCGCGCCATCGGCCACCCCATATCCGGCATCGCTGTGACCGCCGCCGCGGATGGCGATGGGAACGGTGTGCTTGCGCGCAAACTCCATGCAGCGTCGCACGTCATCCACGTCCGTAGCCCGCACCATGGCGAGTGGGCGCCGGTCGTAAGCGAGGTTCCAGACCCGTCTCGCCTCGTCGTAACCCGGCGAACTCTCGCGCAGCAACCTCCCCCGAACGCGGCGGGCGAGAACGTCGAGGTCGGAAGCCGCGTCGGTGGCCGCAAAGGCAGGCGACATGCCCCAGTGCGCGCGCGCACCCACGGCCGCGGCACCGGCAGCGGCGAGCCCGGTGCGCACGAAATCGCGGCGCGTCCATAGGCGAAAATCGGTTTTGTGAATTCTCACCGGCTGGTGCTCGGTCGCGGGTGCTCGCCGCCTGACTCGCTGGTCTGGATAAAACCCATCCCGGTCGGACTAAGAAATTCTCGGGTGACCGGAATGGCGTCTACTTGCCCGCCACCACCTTCTCCATCAGCTCCGAGTAGTCCTTCTTCTCCAGCCCGTGGACCTGCTTGTTGTACTCGTCCACTTTGGAGGAGTAATTCATGGAGCAGAACTTGGGGCCGCACATCGAGCAGAAGGCCGCCGTCTTGTAGTAGTCGTCGGCCAGGGTTTCGTCGTGCATGGAGCGCGCCGTCTCGGGATCGAGAGAAAGCGCAAACTGCTTTTCCCAATCGAAGGTGTAGCGGGCATAGCTGATGGCATCGTCCCGCTCGCGCGCGCCCGGACGGTGCCGGGCTACGTCGGCGGCGTGCGCGGCGATCTTGTAGGCAATGATGCCGTCCTTCACGTCCTTGTCATTGGGCAGCCCCAGGTGCTCCTTGGGCGTCACGTAGCAAAGCATAGCCGCGCCATACCAGCCGATCATGGCCGCGCCGATGGCCGAGCTGATGTGGTCGTAGCCGGGAGCGATGTCGGTCACCAGCGGCC
>JAMXLI010000047.1 GCA_024281115.1 Terriglobales bacterium
CAGGCCGAAAACCTTTTCACCACAGAGGACACAGAGGGCACAGAGGAAAACCCCTTTGGGGCCAGGTCGCCTGCCAAAAGATAAGTTGGGCTGCTTCCTGGCCGATGACCGAAGGCCAAAGCCTGCCCCTGAGCACAGCCGAAGGGACCGACGACCGTTCGGTGGCCTAACCGGCCGCCTGCGAGGAAATTGCGGCTTCGGCCTTCTTGATGGCCTTCTCGTACATCTCCCAGGAATGGATCGCCTTCTGGGTGCCCTCGCGGGCCAGCCGGGTGCTCAACTTGCGCTCGGCTTCGTCGAAGGTATCTTCGGCGTCCATGCGCGCGCGATAAGCTTCATCGTCGGTCTGCTTGATGCGTTTGGCGAGCGCGCGCAACTCCGGACTGATCTCGCCGGTTCCGGCCGCATGTCCGTTCAATTCGCCATAAGCGGCCTGCAATCCGGAATCCCAGCCTTCCCGGATCTGCTTCTGCATATTGTCCAGGGCTTCGTTGGCGCGGTCGGCGGCCTTGCGGACTCGCTTCTTCTCCGACAGCCATTTCACGACCGACCAGTCCACCGCTTCTCTCATCAGGACCTTGGCCTCGTCTACCTCGACTAGCTTGTGCATACGCGGTCTCCGCCTCCGGTGAAGGAAATTAGCGCATTATGAGGGTAAAAGTCCAGCAGAGCCCGCCACAGGCGACCGGCTATGCCACGACGAAACGGCCGTCGGTTCGTCGGCCTGCGGTCATCGGCCTGGCTGGTCGTCGGTGCGGCCCAACTGATAGCTCTCGTCTTCTATTGCTCCTGCATGCAGGGCCCGCCGCGCTGGAGCGCCGCGCTACAAACGATTTGCCCTGTCCTGATCTGCGTTCATCAGCGTTAATCTGCGGCGCCCTGGTTTGGCTGCGGCTGTGCCGCGCTGGACTGTCAACTGTGAGTCTGCGCTTGGGGCACCTGCGGCATGCCCTCTGCGGCGGAATCATTCCAGCCGTTTTCGGCGGCGGGGGGAACAAAGCTCATGGCGCGTTCGGCCAGCGCGGTGATCGTCAGGCTGGGATTCACTCCCAGGTTGGCCGAAACCACCGAGCCATCGCAGACGTAAAGGTTCTTGTAGCCGAAAACGCGGTGCCGCGCATCCACCACGCCGCGTTCGGGCGAATCGGCCATTGTGCAACCGCCCAGGCAGTGGGCCGTGCCGGGAACGTTGAACAGAATTTCCGGAAGCATGCTCATGGCGGTGCCTCCGGTCATGCGGGCGAACTTCTCGGCGAACTCGTTGGCGGCGGGAATGTAAGTTGGAACTTTCTTCCCGCGACTGACCAGGAATTTGCGGAGCGGCATCCACCAGGGGCGCTGCCAGTCCATGTCGATATGCGATTCCAGCGCCTGCATGCAGAGCAGAATCACGCACTCACGGGCCCAACCGAAGGGCTGAAAGATCCGGAATGTCTTGATCGGATGCCGCACCACGCTGGCAATTACGTTGTTCACCCACAGCAGAATCCGTCCCGGTCCCGGATGCCCTCCGGTCAGAATGGTGGCGAGGAAGCTCATGGCGTCGGAGCCCGAGGGATAGCGTACCGCCTCAATGTGGGTATGCTCATCGATGTACACGCCGGAACCGATCGCGACGCCTTTGGAAAGGTCTTCGCCGCAACCCGGCACGCGCACGCCGATCAACGATTCGGAATTGGTGCGGACCCGCCGGCCCAGCTGCGCGCTCACCCGCGGCAGACTTCCCTTCTCCCGCAGCCGGAACAGCAGTTCCATGGTACCCAGCGACGATGCGGCGAAAACCACGCCCTGACAGGTCAAGCGGCGCGGATGGCGGCGCACCCGGGTCGAGCTCACCGTGCGCACCTCGTATCCGGCGCCCCCATCGCTTGCGCCGGCCAGCGGACGCACGTCCACTACCCTGGTTTCCGCAAGCAGGCAGGCGCCGCGTTTTTCCGCGAGATATAGATAATTCAGGTCGAGAGTATTCTTCGCACCGTGGCGGCAGCCCATCATGCAACCGCCGCAAGCGGTGCAGGTGGTGCGCGCCGGCCCCTCGCCGCCGAAATACGGATCCGGATACGTGCGGCCGCCGGGCTCTCCCTCGGGCGCCTGGAAGATCGCCACCTGGGTGCGGTAATACGTGTCTCCGGCGCCCACGGCGTTCGCCACCGTCTTCAGGTAGTGGTCGGCGGGACCGAGAATTTTGTTTTCGACGACCCCGAGCATGCGCATGGCCGCCTGATAATGCTGGGGCATCTCCGCTTTCCAGTCGGTCAAGCCCGTCCAAGAACCCATTTCCCAGACGCGGTCCGGCGGGCGCAATAGCGTACAGGCATAGGTGATCGATCCGCCGCCGACCGCGCACCCATGCAAGATGGTTACGTGCCGGAAAAAACGCATGTTGAAGAATCCGCGCAGCCCCAGTTGCGGTCGCCAGAACCAGCGATGCAACCACCAGTTGCTGTGGGGCAAATTCGCCGGCGTCCAGCGGCGTCCCATTTCGACTATCGCCACCCGGTAGCCCTTCTCGGTCAGACGATGCGCGGCCACGCTCCCCCCGAACCCCGAACCGATGACGATGAAGTCGAAGTCGTACATACGTTATGTCAGATGCTGGTTGTCGTTTTTCGTTTTTCGTTTTTCGTTTGTCGTTCTGCAGTGGATGAGGCTCACAGCTAACAGCTGACAGCTCACAGCCAAGCCAAGAACCGCACCGCAGCGCCGCAACCAAAAACCCACCACGGAGACATGGAGACACGGAGAAAGGCAAAGGTGGGATCTGGCTCCGATCCGTTTAGATCCGTCTAAATCCGCGGTTAGCCTTGCGCATTCCCAAAATGGAACTGCCGCCTGAAATATTTCCGTTCTTTAATTAGACGCACTCGTGAGCAGTTGTTTCTAAAGGAGTAAGGGCGGGCCGTAGCCTGGCGCCGTTCTCCGTCAATATTTGGAGGGTCCAATGGTCACCGCGGCAGTACGCGAACGCATTCGCTTTGCCCCGGACCCGCGGTTACGACTACGGCGAACGGATGACGGCAACTGGAATTATGCCCGCGAAAGTCGGGGCGCAATCGCCCCAGTAGCACGGGAAAGGTAACCTTATGCCAGACACCCACCCCGCGATGTTTTCTTACGGAGATGCACTCTTTCTATATCTTGAGCGTGAAGCCGCGCCGCTGAATGTGGCCGCGGTTTGCGAGTTCGAGGGCATAATTCCTCTGGACGCCTGCCGCCGTTTTGTCGAGTCGAAATTGCCGCTGATTCCCCGTTACTGGCAGCGCGCGGTGATGCCGCCATTCAACCTCGGCCTGCCCGCCTGGGAAGACGATCCCGAGTTCGACATCGCCAATCACGTCCGCGAAATCACCTTACCGCACGGCTCCGATGCCGAGTTCAAGAAGGCCGCGTCGCAGATTCTGAGCTCCACCCTTGATCGCAACCGGCCCTTGTGGGACTTGACCCTGGTGCGCGGACTCAAGCGCAATCGGACCGGACTGGTGGCGCGCGTGCATCACTGCCTGGCGGACGGCATCTCCGGCGTGGGTATTTTGAACGCGCTGATGGACCCGAATCCGGTAGCGGCGCTGCCTCCCCTGCGCCGACCACACTTCTCTCCGCCACCGCCGCGCGATCCAATGACCGAGCTTGTAGAAGCTTTCCTTGGCTCCTGTTTCGGCACGGTCGAGCGCGTGCTCAGCCTGCAGTCGGATATGCTGACGATGGCGCAACGCATGCTGTCGATCGCCGGCGACGTTTCCGCCAGCCACAGCGGGGAAAACGGGGGAAACGGCAAGACGCAAGGTTTTAACTCCCCCGCCACCCTCCCGACGCTGGACGAGTTCAGCCGATTCATGCCGGAACTGCTGGCGCCCATCGAACGGCTTTCGTTCAACACCGTCTGCCAGGGCCCGCAGAATTTTACGTGGACCGAAGTGCCATTGCCGGCGATTAAGGCGATTAAGCAGGCCTGTGGCGCGACCGTGAACGATGTCGTACTGGCGCTGCTTACCTCCGCATTTCGCCGCTATGCCGAACTGCACGGCACGCAGATCAAAGGAAGATTCCTGAAGATCGTGGTGCCGGTTAACGTCAGAAACCGAGATGAAGCTATCGACCTGGGAAACCGAATTACCTTCCTGCCAGTGGCCGTACCGCTCGACATCAAAGTGCCCCGGAAGCTGATTTTGGGGATTCGCGAGCGCATGTCATTCC
>JAMXLI010000048.1 GCA_024281115.1 Terriglobales bacterium
CATCTTCGCCGAGAGTCCATTCACCCTAGCCTCCGCGGCGGGGCACGCCGCGGCCTCGTTCCCCTCCGGGCTGTGGGCAGGCCTGGCCGTGTACTTCAGCGCGCCGCCGCTCGGAATGCTCACCGCCGCCGAGATGTATCTGTGGTGGAAAGGCAAAACCTCGGTCAAGTGCTGCAAGCTCCACCATAACAACGAGAAGCGCTGCATCTTCTGCGGCGCTAACGGGGGTTTCGCATCATGAATTCGGCCGTTATGGGTTGTGGGCGCTCCATTACAAGCGAAGCAGAGATGGGCAGCCATGGCAAGACACGAATCCTGATCCTGGGCGGCGGTTTTGCGGGCTTGTATGCCGCGATGCACCTGGATAAGACGCTGGCCCGCGACCCCCGCATAGAGATCACGCTGATCAACCGCGAGAACTTCTTTCTGTTCACGCCCATGCTGCATGAGGTTGCGGCCAGCGACCTGGATCTGTCGAACATCGTGAATCCGGCGCGCAAGCTGCTCAAGCACGTGCAATTCTTCGCCGGCGAAGTCGAATCTATTGACCTGGACGGCAAGCGAGTCACGGTATCGCACGGCTTCGATCATCATGGTCACGAGCTCGGCTATGAGCACCTGGTCATCGGCCTGGGCTCCATCACGAATTTCTACAACCTGCCGGGCCTGGAGGAGCACGCCCTCACCATGAAATCGCTTGACGATGCCATTCAGCTGCGCAACCGGCTGATCGCGTTGCTGGAGGAAGCCGATACCGAGTGTTCGGCCGACGTGCGCCGCCCTCTGCTGACCCTGGTGGTTGCCGGGGGAGGGTTCGCGGGCGTGGAAACCATCGCCGGCATCAATGACTTCGTTCGCGACGCGCTGGTTTGCTACCCGCGCTTGCGCGAGGACATGCTGCGGATCGTCCTGGTGCATCCCGGTCCCGTGATCCTGCCCGAACTGGGAGAGAAGCTGGGCCGCTACGCGCAACAAAAGCTTGCGGAGCGCGGGGTGGAAATCAAGGTCAACACCAGCGTGTGCGGCGCCGACGGAGACGCCGTGACCCTAAGTTCGGGTGAAGTTATCGCCAGCAAAACCCTGATCTGGACAGCCGGTACTTCACCAAATCCTTTGCTGCGCGATCTCAATTGCGAGAAATTGAAGGGACGGCTCCTGGTCAATCCGATGCTGGAGGTCGAGAAATGGCCAGGAGTTTGGGCGCTGGGCGATTGCGCTGCGGTTCCGGACTCCAAATCCGGCGGCTATTATCCGCCTACGGCACAGCACGCCTTGAGACAGGGACGTTTGCTGGCCTCTAACCTGGGGGCTGCGGTTCGTGGGGGACGCAAGAAGCCGTTCGTTTTTTCAACCCTGGGACAGTTGGCAGCGATCGGCAAGCGAACCGGGGTCGCGAATATCCTGGGCGTCAACTTTTCCGGTTTTCTGGCCTGGTGGCTGTGGCGCACCATTTACTTGAGCAAGCTGCCGCGCTTCGAGAAAAAGCTGCGGGTGGCGCTGGACTGGACGCTCGACCTTGTTTTCTCCAAGGACCTGGTGCAGTTCCAGACTTTCAAGGCGGCACCCATGCCGCGCGCCGCGGAAAAGTGGTCTGCGGCCCACTCAGGTCCGAGTCGGGCTTGAGTGGGCGCTGCCCATCCGCGAACGAACAACGGTCGTCAAAGCCGCTGCTTGTCGCCTATACGTCCGCGTAGGCGATGGTGCTCAGCAAGGCATTGGCCTGCTGCCTGGAATCCAGCCGGGTATGTTGCACGACAATCGGGACATCGGACTCGATCAGGCTGGCGTAATCGGTATCCCGCGGTATCGGCGCTGGATCTTCCAGGTCGTTGAAGCGCATGTGCTTCGTTCTCTTCGCGCCCACCAGGATCGAATATGGCCCGACCGGCTCGCGGTCGGCAAAAAATATCGTGATCTTTACGTGGGCGTCCTGCTCCGACACATTCAGTAAGCAGGCGGTTTCGTGGCTGGTCATCTCCGGTCCCGGTCCATGGCTTTCGGACGGGATGTATCCCTCGGCAATGGCCCATTGGGTGCGTCCTATTGAATTCTTCACAGCTACCCCCAGTTTCTAGAATAACTACGGAATCAAACTCTCAATTACATCCTTGAGGCGCTCGCCGGGACCGCTGGTAAGTGACCACGGACTGGGCTGGCGCAGGATGTGCAGTCGGCCCCGCTTGGCGAGAATCTCGAAGTGCGTGCGCTGGCCTTGACGATAAAAGCGCAGATCGGCCGCAGCCCGGCCCACGCGCAGGTTCCGAATCGTGATTTCGGGAAGCCAGGCAGGAAGTTTTGGATCGAGCAACAGCACCTTCAGCGGTGCATAGGGATAAATTCCCAGCATGGCCTGCAGGATGGAGAACAGGCTCGATGCCGACCAGGCTTGCGGCCAGTTTGCCTTCGGGTACAGCGCCGGGAAGGGATGCTCAGAATCACGCGAATGCCCGCTGAAGCATTCCGGAAGGCGATGATAATCGAACAGAGTGCAGGCCTCGAACATGGCGCGTGCAATGGTGTGCAACTCGTCCACCAGGCCGTAGCGCATCATGCCCATGGCGAAGCTGCCATGCTCCACTGGCCAGACTGCTCCGCGGTGATAGCTATAAGGGTCATACGCGGGGTGGTCGGCCGAGAGAGTGCGGACCCCCCATCCGCTGAACATGTCCTTCTTCAGCAATCTCCGCGCTACGGGCGCAGCCAGGCTGCTATCCACGATGCCGCAGGCCAGCAGGTGCCCAGGATTCGAACTGATGGATTTAATGGGACGGCGCTTCGAGTCCAGGCCCAAAGCAAAAAATTTCTTGTCCGGCATCCAGAAGCGATCGTTGAACCGCTTTTTGAGCTCCACGGCCTGGCGGAACATGCGCTTGGCCAGGTCGCGGTCGCCCATCAGCCACAGGATCTCCGACATGCGCAGCTTGGCCACGTACACAAAGGCTTGCTCCTCGCAGGTGGAGATGGGCGGCTCAACCTGGCTTCCGTCCTCATAAACAATGGCATCACCCGAGTCCTTCCAACCCTGGTTGCGATTGCCCTGCTCGGAGCGCGTCAGATAGTCGTAGAAGCCGTCTCCGAAAAGGTCGGTGTATCGATCCTTCCAGGCGAGGGCGCGCAGAGCGGGTTGGATGAGGGGTTTTACAACGTCCTTGTCTCCGGTCCAGTGCCAGAGTTCGGAGAGCACAACCGGATAGAAGCCGGAGGTAGTGGCGGCCCCGTAATAGCGCGAGCGCGGGTTGTAGTTCAGCCTGGCCAACGGCCCGGTGTGGGCCTCGTGCAGCATGCGTCCCGGCTGCTCGTCGCGCCAATCGTTTTCGACCTTACCCTGCCATTTCGGCAGCTCCTCCAAGGTGCCGCGCATCATGGCAGTCGAAGCGATGGCCGCTTGCCATCCGGCGGTCAGCGTGTCGCGTCCGAAGAGCGCGATATAAGTCGGCAGGCCGGCCGCCGTGATCCAGGATCGCTCGCCATGATCCAGGTCGGGCAAGCGCAGGTGTGCCAGGTCGAGTTTTGCCTGGTGAAGTGCGGCGGTAACGCTGGTCGCCAGGGTGGCTGCTTCCGGCGTTTCAAACCTGGCGGATTCGGAAACAAAGGTGTCCCGTTGCCGCTCAAGCCTATTGCGGCTGCCCAGGAATTCCCGGCAGCCGTAGAGCGGCAACATCCTCTTGCCCTCGAAGAGTGGGACCAGCTTGACGCAGGTATGCCATGATCCGGCCGGTCCCAACTCGATGTCAAAATGAAGCCTATCGTTTTGCAAGCTCACGGGAGTGCCGCATTTCTCAATGCGCAGCGTCAATCCCGAGTGGAACTGCGCCACCCCGCGGTTGCCCTGGTGGGAGTAGCGATGGGCCGCCTGGTAGTCGAAGCTGAGTTCTGCCGTCTGGCTGGTCAGCTTGCGCCACCGCTTCCGCAGGCGACCGTGCTGCTTTCTGCGGCGCGTTTCCGCCTGGTCGGCAAAGTCCGCCTCCACTTCAATTTCGAAGTACAGGCGGACCGGCTTTTGTGTGAAGTTTTTAAAGTCATAATCTTCGTGGATCCCCAGTCCAATCGTGCGGGAGATCTTCAGCTCAACCGTTTCTTCCGAAACCGGCTGCCTATGGCCGGAGCCGCTGTCCGGCGTGCCCCGCCCGGGAGGAAGCATGACGTAATACCCCAGGCTGGAGTGCTGCTCTACATTGGAGACCACCACCATCTGGGGAGGCTTGCCCTGAACCAGCGGGCGATAGCGAGACAGCATCCGGGTTTCGCCCACAAACAATCCATGCAGCGGGTTGTGGTGGATGAAGCCCTCGAGATCCGTGGCCAGGACCACGCGACCCTGGCTGCAGTAGATGGTTCGCGGCCGGGGCTCAATCTTGGCCAGTCCCAACCGCTGGGATTCAGTGATCTTCATTCTTTTGGTGTGCGGCCACACGAGCCACTTGAATCAGCCGGAGGAAGATGCCGCATCCTGCTCACGATGCTTTCCTCTTGACCCAGGCCGCCCCCAGCAAGCCCGCCCCTAGCAGCCCCGCGGTAACCAAACCGGCCCTGAGCATCGATTGTTTCAGTCGAGCCTCTCTGGCTTTCACGAGATTGCGCTCGGGAGAGGCGCCCTCGGGACCCTGGGCGCCGTGCCGAATCGCCATCTGCATAACTTCCGCCAGGTGCAGCGCCTGCCGGTCGGTTTGCTGCGCAATCTGCTCTTTACAGCTGAAACCATCAGCCATGATGATGGTCGAAAGCTGTTCCTCGCGGACTCGCGGCAGGAGCGCCCGCTCCCCGCAGGCAACCGAAACGTCGTATTTGTCGCGTTCATACCCAAAGGCTCCGGCCATCCCGCAGCAGCCGGATTCGAGCACCTCGTAATCCAGCCCCATCTTCTCCATTACAGACTTTTCCTCTTTCATGCGCAGGATCGCCTTATGGTGGCAATGTCCCTGCACAATGGCGCGCCGTTTCATCTGTGGTGGTTGATAGCCGGGCGCTTGCTTTTCCAGAAATTCTGAAAGAGTAAAGGTGTTACGGGCCAGGCGCTCGGCGGCGGCGGATTCCGGCAGCAGCGAACGCATCTCGTCGCGAAAGACGGAGCAGCAGCTGGGTTCGAGAACCACCACCGGAGTCTCCGCCTTGATGTAGGGCGCCAGCGCATCCAGATTTCGTCGCAGATAACTTTCTGCCATGTTCAGGAAGCCGTAGTCATAGAGCGGCCTCCCACAGCAGAGATGCCCGGCCGGAACCATGACCTCGTAGCCTGCGTGCTCCAGCACCTCGACGGCCGCCTGCGCGGTTTCCGGCAGGAAGTAGTTATTGAAGGTGTCGGCCCACAGCACCACCTTGGGACCCAAGCCGGGCATGTGCCTGCGCTTACGGAACCACGATTGGAAGCTCTCCGGGGCAAAGGGCGGAATCTGCCTCGCGAGCGGGACCTTCACCGCCAGCTTGGCCACATCGCGAAGTATGGGAAGCTGCGTGAACAGGTTGGCAAAGCCGGGTGCGAAGGAAGCCAGACGCGCCCACTTGTCAATCCAGCCGAAAGCGTAAGCCGAGAGCGGCCGCATGCGGCCCTCCCAATAGTGCGCCAGGAACTCGGCCTTGTAAGTGGCCACATCGACGTTCACCGGACAATCGCCTTTACAGCCCTTGCAAGCGAGGCAGAGGTCGAGCGCTTCCTTGACGTGTTCATCGCGCCAGCCATCGTTCAAAACGCCGCCGTGCAGCATCTCCCAAAGGAGGTGCGTGCGTCCGCGGGTGGAATGCATCTCCTCCCGGGTGACCATGTAGCTGGGGCACATGGTGTCGGTCTCGCCTTCTCCCTGGGAACGGCGGCACTCGCCGACACCGACGCAGCGCAGCGCCGCATGCGCAAAGCTGCCGTGATCGTCGGGAAATTTAAAATAGGTGCCCGGCTGCCAGGGATGGTAGTCGGCTCCCAGGCGAAGATTTTGGTCAATACGGTAAGGATCGACGATCTTCCCCGGATTCATCATCCCGTCCGGGTCCCAAATGGACTTGAACTCGCGGAATGCCGTAATCAGCTCGGGACCAAACATCTTGTACAGGAACTCCGCCTTGGACTGGCCGTCGCCATGTTCGCCCGAAATGGAGCCGCCGTACCCCGTCACCAGGTCGGTGGCTTCCTCCATGAAGGAGCGCCATTTGCGGATGCCGGCAGCGCTCATCAGGTCGAAGTCCACCCGGCAATGAATGCAGCCCTGCCCGAAATGTCCGTACAGCGCGGAGTTGTAGTCATACTTGTCGTATAGCCGGCGCAGGTCGCGCAGGTAGGCGCCAACTTTTTCGGGCGCCACCGCGGAATCCTCCCAGCCTTCCCAGGTGAGCGGCTCTCCCGGAACGAAGGCGGTGGCACCCAGCCCCGCTTCACGCACCGCCCACACTTTCTTCTGCTCTTGCTCGTCGCAATAAAGTTTCATCGTGGGCGCGCCCGCGCCCTGGATGGCAGCCATGGCCGCCCGGGCCTGGGCTTCGGCTTCCGCCTTGCTCCCTGCCCCAAACTCAACTACCAGCCAGCCCTTGCCTTCGGGCAGCATTGGAAGATCATCTTTCTCGCGCAGCCCCTTCTTTTTCACATTGGAGATTAGGACTTCGTCCAGCCCTTCGAAACCGATGGGCTTGTGCTCGAGCAACTCCGGAACGTGGTCTCCTGCTTCGTAAATGCTGGGATATCCCAGGACCAGGAGCACCCGCTCGGGATAGCTGTAGACCAGGCGCACCTTAGCTTCCAGAATAGTGACGCACGTGCTTTCGGTTCCTACCAGCGCGCGCGCTAGATTGAATCGGCCATCTTTGCCAGGCACCAACTGATCCAGGTTGTAGCCGGAGACGCGCCGCGGAATCTTGGGATATCTTTTCTCGATGAGGCTGGCGTAGCGGTCACGCAAAGCCCGGAGCCGGGCATAAATTTCCCCTTTTCGCCCGCCGTGAACCGCCTCCTGATCCAGGGAGGCGTTGTCCATCCAGCCCACGCTCATTCTCGTGCCGTCATAGAGAAGGATCTCCATGGCAAGCACGTTGTCGGCGGCTTTCCCCGCCATCTGGGCATGAACGCCGCATGAGTTGTTGCCCAGCATCCCGCCGAAGGTGCAATGGTCGTGAGTGGCGGGATCCGGGCCCCAGGTCAGAATGTGCGGCTTGGCCGCATTCCGCAGCGTGTCGCACACCGTGCCTGGTTCCACGCGGGCAAACTTTTCTTCCGGATTGAGCTCCAGGACGTGATGGAGATACTTACTCCAATCCATCACCACGGCGACGTTGCAGCATTGGCCCGCCAGGCTGGTTCCGCCGCCCCGCGACAGCACCGGGGCCCCGAATTTCCGGCATGCCGCCACGGTATGCTCGACGTCTTCTTTTGATTTCGGTATGACCACCCCGATGGGAATCTGGCGGTAATTGGAGCCGTCGGTGGCGTAAAGAGCCCGGCTGCCGGCATCGAACCGCACTTCGCCCTCGATGCCCGCTCGCAACTCGCGTTCTAATCCCGCGGCATCGGCCAGGCGCTCCGTTACCTGGCGGGTTAACTGTTGTGTGGCATCAAGCGGGACCCTGCTGGCGGACACTTATCCTCCTCATGCTCATGCGGCGAATCGTCGAACGTCTTTTTCTTTCAGCGCGATTCCCATGCCTGCTCGTGCGAGGTCGGGCCGCAGCGTGCCCGCAGCCGGTTCGGGAATGCCATCAAAGAAAAGACGTTCGATGCGGACGTGATCGTGAAAATATTCCAGATGACGCACCGGCAAGGAAGCGCAACAGACGTGCGTATGCAGGGCCGGCGCCGTGTGTGCGGAAAGCTCAAGGTGATGGGCGGTGCACAGCGCCGCCGCCTGGCAGAATCCGGTTATGCCGCCGCAGCGGGTGGCATCGGCCTGCAGCACATCGACGGCACCGGCCTCCAGCATCCTGCGAAAGTAACCGGCGTCATAACCGTACTCGCCGGCCGCAATTTCCATTCCCGCCGGCGCCCGGTCGCGGATCAGCCGCAGACCTTCCAGATCGTCGGAGGTGACAGGCTCCTCGAACCAGGTCACGGCGGATGCGGCAAAGCTCTCCGCCTGGGCCAGGGCCTGCTTGCGCTGATAGGCGCCATTGGCATCCACGAAGAGTTCCGTATCACGGCCAATGGCGCGCCGCGCCAGCCGGACGCGTTCGCGGTCTGCCTGCGCATCTCGCCCGATTTTCATTTTCACCCTGGGTATCCCGCTCGAGGCCCATCCGCCGAGCTGGGCTTCCAGCTGCTCATTGCTGTAGGAAGTAAATCCCCCGCTGCCATAGATTGGGACCGCGTCTCGGACCTGCCCCAGCAACGTGCATAGCGGAAGTCCCAGCAGCCGGGCTTTCAGGTCCCACAATGCGGAGTCCACCGCCGAGATAGCCATGGAAGCGATCCCCGGCCGCCCGAGATTGCGGATTTCGTGGACCATCGCTTGCCAGCATTGCTGGACCGCCATGGCGTCGCGGCCTTCCACAATTTTGGCGAGGCGGTCGCGAATCAGCGTGGCGGTGCTGGAATCGGCGTAGGTATAGCCCAAGCCGGTTTCATTCCCAGCCGCGGCCCGGACCAGCACCAGGCTCGTATTGTTCCACTTAAGCGTGCCGTCGGATTCCGGGAAATCCGTGGGAACGGTATAAATAGCGACCGTGATCTCGCGAATGGGCGGGTCGGGGCGCCTTTGCCCATTGCCGGCTGAACCGCCGCCGGATGCCGAGGCTTGCCGCGGGCGGCTTCTAACTTCCCCCATGCTTTGTCAGATGACAAACGAAGCGGAGGGGTGGTTCGGATGCTTGCTGATGCTCAATATTATGTCGTGGTACGATACAGGGGACACACCCGGGTGGGGCGAGGTATCCGGGCCTGTAGTTCCCGCCAGCGCGGCCTTTTCGCCGGCGTGCGCGAGCAACCGAGAGTTCCTGAAAATTCCCGCCCTGCGGGCCCCACCCTCCACGCGATCCGCATCCTAATAAGGTTAAACGCCACATTGGATTGGGGAGTCTTCCGTCATGACTGCTGCGGACGTGCTTATCGAGTGTTTGATCGATTGGGGTGTGGAGGTAGTTTTTGGACTGCCCGGGGATGGAATCAACGGGATTATGGAGGCGCTGCGCACCCGCCAGGACAGGATCCGCTTCGTGCAGGTGCGCCACGAAGAAGCTGCCGCCTTCATGGCTTGCGGCTACGCCAAGTTCACCGGCAAGCTGGGAGTCTGCCTGGCCACCTCGGGACCGGGAGGAATTCACCTTCTCAACGGGCTCTATGATGCCAAGCTCGATGGCCAGCCGGTGCTTGCGATCACCGGGCTGCAGTTCCACGATCTCATCGGCACGTATACACAGCAGGATGTGGCACTGGACAAGCTCTTCATGGATGTGGCCGTCTTCGACGAACGCATCATGGGCCCCACCCATGTCGAAAACCTCGCCGATTTGGCGTGCCGCATGGCCTACGCGTACCGCGGCGTTTCCCACCTGACGTTCCCGGTTGATTTTCAGGAGAAGGAAGTCAAGGAACGCCAGCGCTCATCCCGCAACATTGCGCACCATACCTCCGACGTGTACGCCCGCAGCGCGCGCCTGCCGGACAAGGTCGATCTGGAATTTGCGGCCAATATCCTCAACGAAGGCCAGAAGGTCGCCATCCTGGCCGGCCGCGGCGCACTCAATGCCACCAGCGAACTTGAGAAGACGGCTGAGTTGCTGGCGGCGCCCATCATCAAGGCGCTGCTGGGAAAGGCTGCCGTGCCGGACGACTCTCCTTACACCACCGGCGGAATTGGCCTTCTTGGTACCAAGCCCTCCCAGGATGTGATGGAAGATTGCGACACCTTGCTGATGGTGGGCACCTCGTTCCCCTACATCGAGTTCATGCCCAAGCCCAAGCAGGCGCGCGGAGTGCAGATCGAGCTCGATCCCAAGCGTATCGGGTTGCGTTTTCCCGTAGAGGTCGGGCTGGTGGGAGATAGCCGCAACACCCTGCGTGAACTGATCCCGCTGTTGAAGCGCAAGTAGGACCGGGGCTTCCTGGAGGAGGCGCAGGCGGGAATGAAAGACTGGCGCGGGCTCATGGAGAAGCGAGCCACGCGGACCGAAAAGCCCATGAAGCCGCAGGTGGTCGCCTGGGAACTCGGCAAGCGCCTGCGCGACGACGCCATTGTCAGCTGTGACAGCGGTACGATCGCCACCTGGTGGGCGCGCCACATACCTGCCCGGCGCGGGCAGATGCATACCCTCTCTGGAAACCTGGCCACTATGGCGCCGGGGTTGCCCTACACCATCGCGGCGCAGGTTGCCTATCCCGGCCGCCAGTGCGTCGGCTTTGTCGGCGACGGCGGCTTCTCCATGCTGATGGCCGACTTCGTCACGGCGGTCAAATACAAACTGCCCATCAAGATTGTGATCATCAAGAACAACACGCTGGGGCAAATCAAGTGGGAGCAGATGGTCTTTCTCGGTAATCCGGAATACGGCGTCGAGCTCCACCCCATAGACTTTGCCGCTTTTGCTCGCGCCTGCGGGGGCGTGGGGCTCTCGGTGGAAGATCCCGCGCAGTGCGGCGAAAAAATGGAGGAGTTCCTGAATACGCCCGGCCCGGCAGTTCTCGAAGCGGTCGTCGATCCGTTCGAGCCTCCCATGCCCGCGAAGGTGAAGGCGGAGCAGGCCCTGCACTTTGCTGAGTCGCTGGCGCGCGGCGAGCCCAACCGCAAGAAGATTGTCTTGACCACGGTTTCCGACCGCGTCAAGGAGCTCATCTAGCCGTGAGCGCAGGCCGGCGCCGCCAAACGGTGGTTATCACAGGAGCATCCGCCGGATTAGGGCGGGCCATTGCACGGGAATTTGCGCGTCATGGCGCACGCATCGGGCTGCTGGCCCGCGGAAAGGACGGCTTGGAGGCCGCCCAGCGCGAGGTCATTGACCTGGGCGGTGAGGCCATGGCTATTCCGACCGATGTGGCCGAACCCTCTGCCGTAGAAGCGGCCGCAGCCGCGGTGGAGGCACAATTCGGGACCCTGGACGTCTGGGTGAACAATGCCATGACGTCGGTTTTTTCGCCGTTCAAAGAAATGACGCCGGAGGAGTTCAAGCGCGTCACCGACGTCACCTACCTGG
>JAMXLI010000049.1 GCA_024281115.1 Terriglobales bacterium
CTCCTCGTCGTCAATAATCAGCACGACGCCGGCGCCGCTGCTCTGCATCTCAGCCGGTGTGCGCGATATGACTGCCGCTTCAGACATTCCCCATGCCTCGTCTCAAAATCATGCGCTTCATGCGTGCATCGCGTTTCCCACCATGGGGAACTCCAGGTGGAACGTGGTTCCTTCCCCGGGGCGGCTCTCGACCTGAATCTTGCCCGCGTGTTCCTGGATGATGCCGTAGGTCACCGAAAGTCCCAGACCGGTGCCGCGGCGCTCGCCCGGGTTGGCTGAGTTCTTGGTGGTAAAAAATGGATCGTAGATCCGCCGGATGTGCTCCTGCGCAATGCCCACGCCGGTGTCGGACACGCTCACGTTGACGCCGGTCCCGTTGCTGGTGCGCACCTGCAGCGTGCCGCCCCGCGGCATTGCCTCCTTCGCATTCAGGAACAGGTTCAGGAAGACCTGCTGCATCTTCCCCGGGTTGCCGTGGATCAGCGGCAGGTCGGGCAGCAGGTCGGCTTCGACGGCGATCCGCGCCACTTTGAACTGGTGTTCGAGCAGCGCCAGCGTGTCCTTGATTACCTTGTTGAGGTTCAGGTCGGTAAGCTCGGCGCCGCTGGTGCGGGAAAAATTCAGCAGGTTGTTGACAATCTCCGAGGCGCGGAACGTCTGCCGCGTGATCTTCTCCAATAAGCCCGACTTGGACTCGTCACCCTGCACCTGCTTGGCCAGCAACTGGGCGTAGGACGAGATAACCGCCAGGGGAGTGTTGACTTCATGCGCCACCCCCGCCGCCAGCAGACCAATAGACGACATCTTGTCGGCCTGCGCCAGTTGCGATTCCAGCTCAATCCGCTCAGTGATGTCGTCCACGATAATCAGCCGGCCGATGACGCTGAAATTCTTGGTCACGAGCGGCGCGATGGCCACATTGGTGACGCGCGTCTCACCCGAGGGCGTCCCCAGGCGGAACTTGTACAGGTTGTGCACTCCCGGGGTTTGCCGTACGCGATAGAACTCCTCCACAAAGGCCGCCGGGAACACCTCGCTGAGCGGGCGTCCCAGCGCCTGCCAGCGCGGCAGGGCGTACATGACCTCCATCTGCGAGTTCCAGGACTCGATGCGGTCAGCCAGGTCCACGGCCAGCACACCCACGCTGATGGATTCGACAATGTTCTCGTTGAATTCTTTCAGCCGCTCGTACTCGCTGACCTTCTGTTCCAGCGACGCGTAGAGCCGCGCGTTCTGAATCGCAATGCCGATGTAGCCGGCCAGCGTCTCCAGCAATTCCACGTCTTCGCTGGAGAGAAAGTCGCCGTCAATGGTCTTGCCCAGCCCCAGCACGGCCACCGTGCCCTGTTGCGACCGGCAGGGGATGTAGTAGTTGAGTCCCAGCCGCGAAATGGTTTCCTGCGCGGAGGGGGTTTCGCGCGGCACCTGGTGCGTGTTCTCGAAAAACAGGTGTCCGGCGCCGCTCTCCGGGCGCGGCTTGCTCAAAAAGCTCAGGTCGAAGCCGCTGGTGTAGGTGATGCCGTAGGACTTGGCCAGCGCCAGGGGAGCCCCCGGTTCGGCGGGCGCAAGAAAGATCGCGATGCGGTCCACCGCCAGCGTGCGCGACAACCGGTCCACGACCGCGGAGAGCGTCTTGTCCAGGTCGGGCTCGGAGCTCAGCTCGCGCCCGAAGCCGACCAGGGTCTTACGGTAGTCGTAGCGGTTGCGGTAAAAAAACTGGTCCAGCCGCGTCTGGATCCAGTTCTTCACCGGATCGAACAGCAGGGCCGTTACCACGATGGCGGCGATCAAGCCGGCGCGTCCCGCCGAGGGCAGGCGCAACTGCACCAGGTCGGCGACCAGCGCCACTACCGCGAAGTACGCTCCCGCAATCGAGGCGGCGGCCAGCGTATAAGCCACGCCCCGCTTGAAGATCAAGTCCACATCCATCAAGCGGTAGCGGAAGATGGCATAGCCGAATGTCAGGGGCAGGAACACCAGCGACAGCACGGAAATCTTCATCAGCGTGGTCGGCAGGGTCCCGTGCAGGTAAGGGATCACGTAGAACAGCGTGAACGGCGCCACCGCCAGGATGGTGCCGCGGGTCACCCACTTCATCTGCTGGCGCAGGATGGTGGTCTGCGCGTTCCGGTAGCTGTGCCACAGGATGGCCGCCGCCAGGATAAACAGGATGGCGAGGTAGGCCATCTCCATGCGGTCTAGATTCCAGCGCAGGCTCTCGCTGGCTACCAGCGACTGGACCGCGAAAATATGAAAGCCCAGCAGCGCAGCGCCGGGCAGGTACACCAGAATGGGCAGCCAGCGGTGGCGGCTCACTACCTGTTTGGGCTCAGGAAAGGTAAGCGCGAAGTGCAGGAACAGCGTGGGCTGCAGCAGGCCGGCAACCACCGTGGACCAGTAGATCGTCCAGTCGAAATCGTTGAACTTCCCGGTGTACTTGAACGAGTAGAAGATGAACGAGACCAGGCAAAACAGGTAAAAATGCGTGGATTTGGGCGCAGTCCAGCGCCGCAGCAGGACGTAGAGCCCAATGCCCAGGTAGAACAGCGCGATCAGCCGCAGCCCCAGGTTCAAGGACTTGTCGGCCGGAACCAGGACAATCTGCGTTTCCAGCGGGACCGAGTCGCGCACCAGTTGGTAACGGGCGCGCGACCAGGCGCCTACCCGGTAAAGCTGGCGTTGCAGGCCGGCGGTGTTTTTGACCCCGTGATCGTCCACCGCCTTGAGCTCGTCCCCCTGCTTGATTCCGGCGCGCTCCCCTGGGCCTTCCAGATCCACGCGCTGGGCGCGCAGGCTCCCCCCGCTCTCGACCCACCACACCCCGTCGTAAGGAACTTCAAACTGGCGCTCTTTTTGGAAGTTGATCCAAGCCAGGGTGGAGGCCGCGACCGTCAACAAGGCAAGGAGTACCGCGCTGAAACGTGACTGGAATTCGCGGTTCATGGGCCGAGGAGGTGGCAAGCCGCCGGGTCGGGACACTTCTCCCCGGAGACTATCTTTGAGTTGAAGCAACTTGCGTTCCACGGTCGGAGGCATGAAGAGCGCGTAAACCAGCGCCAAACCTAATGTTGTGGTCATTATAGGCGCAACTCGGAGGCCGCTCTACAAGAAATGGTAGATCGTCTCCGCGAACACGTAGGGCGGCCGGCGCTGATATCTCTTTCTTTTGAGGAGCTTTACCAAGTCTCTCCACCGGCACCTCGAGTCCGGGCAGCGGCTATACCGGTCGGCTGCCCTTCCTCGATTGCGGGCTGAGTTTGACTCTTCAGGGCCGCGGCCACCATCATCCCTGCCATGACATTCGACGAGTTGGTGGAGCTGGAGCGCCGGTACCTGCTGCCTACGTACAGCCGCTATCCGCTGGCCATCGCCCGCGGTAAGGGCGTGTACGTCTACGATCTCGACGGACGGCGGTACCTCGACCTGGTCGGTGGCCTGGGAGTCAACGCGCTCGGCCACGCTCATCCCCGCATAGTGCGAGTCCTGCGCCAGCAGGCGGCTCGCGCCGTGCACGTTTCCAACCTCTACTACCACGAGTACCAGGGATTACTGGCGCAGAAGTTATGCGAGCTCTCCGGATTGCAGCGCGTGTTTTTTGCCAACAGCGGCACCGAAGCCATCGAGGGCGCGCTCAAGCTCGCGCGGGCAGTGAGCCATCATCAGCCCGGCAAATGCGACGTGGTGGCGCTCGCAGGTTCCTTCCATGGAAGAACTTTTGGCGCGCTCTCCCTCACCGGCCAGCAAAAGTACCGCGGACCTTTCGAGCCGCTGCTGCCCGGCGTCACCTTCATTCCCATCAACGACGCCGAGGCGCTGCGCTCGGCGGTCAACGACTCCACTTGCGCCATCATCCTGGAAACCATTCAGGGGGAGGGAGGCATTCGCGAAGCCACGCCGCAATTCTTGCGCCAGGCCAGGGACGCGGCCGATCGTCATGGTGCCGTCTTGATCCTCGACGAGATCCAATGTGGTTTGGGAAGGACCGGCAGTTACTTCGCTTATCAGCAGATGGACGGCAGGCCCGACATTGTGGTGGTAGCCAAGCCCATCGCCGCGGGGTTGCCCCTCGGCGCCGTCCTGGCTCGCGAGGAACTCGCGAGCGCCATTTCTCCCGGACAGCACGGGACCACGTTCGGCGGAGGCCCGCTGGCCTGCCGCGTGGCATTGGAATATTTCCGGGTGCTGGAAGACGAGGGACTGCTGGAGCGTGTACGCCGGGTCGGCGAATACCTGCAGCACGGTTTGCAGGAATTGGTGGTTAAGTTCGCCGTGGCCGAGCAGACGCGCGGCCGTGGGTTTATGCAGGCGCTGCAACTGGCGCTGCCGGCACGCTCCCTGGTGGAGAAGGGGCTGGAAGAAGGAGTCCTGCTGAACGTCACCCAGGAGAAGGTGCTGCGGTTTCTTCCGGCATTTCTGCTGGAAGAGAAGCATGTAGATCGCGGCTTGAGGGTCGTGCGGAAATTACTGCGCGACCTGCAGAAGGGAAATCGTTTCTCACAAAAAATGGGGGAGCCCGAAGGCTCCCCGGAAAGAAGCGACAGAGGCGATACTCAACCAACTTAGACGACGGGCTCGAGGGAACAGTTGCACTCAGATGCAAAGACCTGGACCGGTGCGGGACTGCCGGGTATAGAACAGTGCTGGGTGGAATTGCCGCAGGGCCGTGTTCGATATCTAACCGGAGGCAGCGGCCTGCCGCTGGTCTGGGTGCACGGCCTGCTGGGATACAGTTTTTCCTGGCGCTTCAACCTGCCGCACTTTGCGCGATGGTTTACCGTGTTTGCTCCCGATTTCCCGGGTGCGGGATTCTCGCAGCATCCTTCCCTGATCGATGCCTCGCTGCCCAAGACAGTCGAAGTGCTGCGGGATTTCATGCTGGCCGTGGGCATCCCCGAGTGCGATATCGTCGCTAGTTCGCACGGCGGAGCCACGGCCCTCCTGCTGGCCGCGAATGCGCAGGATGGCATTCCGCCGGTGCTGCGGCGCATGGTGCTCGCCGCCCCGGTGAATCCCTGGTCGTCCACGCGTCGCGGGCTCATTCCCCTGCTGGGAAGCCGCGCCGGAGCGGCCCTGTTCCGGCGCTGCTCTCCGCGCCTCGGCTTTACCCATTCCTACTGGCTCAAGCGCCTCTACGGCGACCAGCAACGCCTCTCGCCCGAGACCCTCGCCGGTTATTCCGCCCCGCTCGAGCAGCCGCACGCATTCGAGCGCGCTCTTTCCGTGCTGCGCACCTGGAAGACCGATCTGCGATTGCTGCAAAATTCTCTTGCGCGCGTGCGCGTGCCTACGCTGCTGGTTTGGGGAACGCGCGACCGCGCCGTCCTGCCCGCTTCCGCCGACGCATTGCGCGTCGCGATCCCCAACGCGCAACTCGCCTGGATTGAGGGCGCCGGTCACCTCCCTTACGAGGAGCGCCCGGACGAGTTCAACCGCATTGTGTCGGAATTCCTGGCCTGACAGCTCTCTGTTCCCCAAACGGAACTCCCGCCAGATCTCCGCGGCCATATCTTGAAACCGCCGTAGGAGCAGACTCGAATCCAGAGTAGGATGTTAAGAACTCCCTGTGCGGAGGGCGTGATGAAGCGATCCGGCTGGCTGCTGTTTGGCGCCGTGCACATCGTTGCCTTTCTGCTGGTCACCGGCAGCCTGACCCTGAAGTTTGTGGGTTCGGCGCTGCTGCTCCCCGGTTTTCTGGTGTGGTGCTACATGGGGATGTTCGTGCCTGATCGGCTGAGCGTGCCGGCGGCGATCGCCCTCATTGTCGCGGTGAACGCGCTGACGTGGAAGACCATCATCGGCACCCTGTCCCGAGTGCATCGCGACGGCTTGCGGCACGACGCTTCCTCCTAGTGCGCAAGAGGCGAGGATGGCCCGCACGGCGTTCTCGCCAGACCGCAGTCCCCGCCGCGCCGCTTGCCCCGATAAAATGGCGGTGCGCTTTGCGCACGAATGCCCCACCTGTTCACGATCCTGGAGCGGCACTTCCATCAACACGGATACTGGACCGTCTTCTTCACCCTGCTGCTGGAAAACGCCGGTGTGCCCGTGCCCGGCGAGACCGTCCTTTTGCTGGCCAGTTTTCTCTGCTACACGCAAAAGGACGTGCGCCTGCCCTACATCATCCTGATCGGTATCACCGCGGCGACCTTGGGGGACAATGCCGGCTATGCTCTCGGCCACCGCGGCGGCCGCCCTTTGCTGGAACGGTATCGCCACTTGTTCCGGATTTCGCCCCGGCACCTGCGCCGCGGAGAAAACCTGTTTGCGCGCTATGGCGCCGTGACCGTGTTCTTTGCGCGCTTCGTATTCGGCATGCGCGTCATTGCCGGGCCGTTGGCGGGCGTGCTGCACATGCCCTGGAAAAAGTTCGTCTTGTACAACGCGGCGGGAGCCACACTCTGGGTGGCCGCCATCGCCTGCGTTGGGTACTTTTTTGGCCAGCACCAGGAGACCTTGCTGAAGGATCTACGTGATTTTCAGTGGCTGGTCGCGGGTATCGCTGTCCTGGGAGCGCTCGCCTGGTGGTGGCGCCGCCGGCGCTTATCGCAGCCAGACGATGACTGACGCGCTT
>JAMXLI010000050.1 GCA_024281115.1 Terriglobales bacterium
GGGTTGGCGCAGCGGAAAGCGCGGGCTCTTCCGGCGTTCAGCCTGGTGCATCCACTCGCTCCTCGAAGCTCTGGATGTGCGCAAGCCGCGAAGGGAAAACCTCCGAGTGGTCTTGTCTGCCCGGCCCATCGCGTGCTCTTTCACAGGAGAATGCAGGCGCCGATTCGTGCTGGCACCACCTGATGGTGATGATGCTTCAAAGGGGGCGAGCTTGTAAGTAACTGAAACGGTACGAAGAATGCGCACAGGGCGGTCTGCTTGGGCGGGCTGGCGCGCGGGATCCGCTGGGGCTAAAGCCCCCGCGTCGCGCTCGCGCGTGACGCGGCGCTAAAGCGCCGCTCTTCCCCTAAAAACGCTCTTCCGCCAAAGCGCCGCTCTTCCCCCTAAAAACGCTCTTCCGCTAAGCGCCGCTCTTTCCCCTAAAAAACGCTCTTCCGCTCAAGCGCCGCTCTTCCCCCTAAAAACGCTCTTCCGCCAAAGCGCCGCTCTCCCCAAAAAGCGCTTTATAGCCCGAATCGCTGCCCTGGCGTTTGTTCGAGGATCAAACCAAAAGTCTGGCGAAGCGGGGAAGAGCGGGCCTTCAGGCCCGCGTTTCCCCGCGCAAGAGAAGCGGGCCTTCAGGCCCTGGGCGCAACGATCGCGTGCCCGCCTGGAGAAAAAAAGGGCCGGCCCGCAGGCCGGCCCGAATACAGGGTTAATGGTTACTGGTGGAAGAAGCGGCCGTCGATGTCCGGGCTCTCGCCCAGCATGATCCCGCCCTGGGTATCGCGAATGTACATGATCAATCCATTCGCGGTCCCGAATGCCGGGTTGGACAGTTTCGACGGGATGATTTCGATGCGGCCATTGGCTGCCGGCAGCGTCGCCGTCACCGCCGTCGCTGTCAGCTTCTGCGCCGAGGTGCTGTTGTTGTTGGTGATGACGATGCCTTTCAGGTTCGTCGTGCCCGTCACCGTGAACTGACCGATCTCGGTGATGTTGCCGCCCTTGCTGGGCTCTCCGAGTTCGCTCATTTCAAAGTTGTAGGCGCCCGGCGGGTTGAAGATCGCTGTGCCCGCGGCTTCGTCGGCGAAACCCACACCCGGCTGGCCGTGCGCCGCATCCGTGGACATCACGTACAGGCGCGAGGGCGAAGCGCCGCCCGCCGGCTGCACGATGTACGCCACCTCGTCGCTGGTGCCGGCGGGAGCCGGCGCCGGCGGCTGCGTTGTGGCATGGATGACCGTGCGGCCGTGGGAATCCACCGGGCTGTAAGTTCCCGAGGTGATGTTGACCCGCACGTCCTCCAGATCGTCATCCTCGGTGGTGTTCGGGGTTAGCGTGCCCGAACTCAGGATCAGGTGAGCGGCCTTCTCGAAGGTGCCGTTGCTTGAGGTCGCCGCGTGATCGAGAAGCAGATCGTAGGTTGCAGCCACCGACGTGGTGGCGTTAAACGGACCGGGCGCCTGGGTTTCCGCCGTGCCTCCCAGCGCCGAGTTCGTGCCGGTATCGGTTTGCACCAGGTACAGGCGATTGACGTTAACCACGTAATAAACGAAGTTGCCGCCGCCCAGCGTCAAGGTGCCGCGGCCGCTGGCATCTGCCGCCGTCAGCGTGCCGGCGAAGGCTTGACCGCTCGCGGTCGAGCTGACGCCTACCTGGATATCGCGCTCACCGTTGCTGATGGTCGTGCCCACGGCCGTGAACTCGCCCACCATGCCTTCCGGCTGCGTGGCGGTCGAGTCGAGTCCGCTCAGGCCGAAGGCATAGTTGCCGGCCACGGCGCCGATGGTTTGCGGCTCAAAGTAGCCGTAGGCCGTGTGGGTGTCGAGCGACACCATGTCGCCGCGCGCGGGCACGTTGGGCGTGCCGCCGCTGAACTGCGACAGCGCGAAGCCCACGACAAAGGTGTTGCTGCCGAAGGTTAGCGTGGCTTGGCCGCGGCCGTCGTCATAGACCTGGTAGGTCGATGCCGTCAGCGGGGTCGCGGCGCTGCTGCTGGTGCCGCTCGCCGTGTTGAAATCGGCGCTGCCGCTGGTGATGTTGCCGTTGCCGTCGGCCGTGAACCTGCCGATCACGTAACCCTGGCCACGCGTGTCAATCAGGCTGACGAAAAACGCGTAGTTGCCGTTGAGCGTGGTGTTGTCGGCGATCTTTGTCCCTACCACGTTCACCGCCGTCGAAGCGTTCACCGAACCCTGGGCGGCTGTGATGGTGACCACGCCGGCCGCTACGCCGGTCACGGTCCCACCGCTCACCGTCGCCAGCGTCGCGTCCGAGGAGGTCCAGGTAACCGTCGAGCTTACGTCCTTCTTGGAGTTGTCGCTGAAGGTGCCATTGGCCGTCAACTTCACCGTGTTGCCCTTAGCCACGCCCGGGCCTACCGGCGTGATGGTGATCGAGGTCAACGTCGGCCCCGTACCACCGCCTCCTCCGCCCCCGCCGCCGCCGCCACCACCGCCATTGCTGGAGCTTCCTCCGCCGCAGCCCGCCAGCGCCACTGCCACTGCCAGCGCGAACATCGTTGCCAGAACCTTGTTTCGCATTCGAGACTCCTTAGGATCTTCCATTGATCCAGATGACGAGCTCTCGCCGCCGGCCTGGTGGTCCATGCGGGAGACGATCTGTGTGTGTGTTGGTGTCACTTCAGTATTACCGAGGCCTAAAAGCGCGTAAAGCCGATTGACTGCCATGCGGAATACCACTGGTAAACGCCTCTGGGGCCGGCTGGTTGGGATTGGACTTTCCTTGCGGGAGATTCGGGAAAGCAGAGAAGCGGTTGCTTGCATATCCGCGTAAATTCGTCGCCGCTGGCCAGGACTGCCGTGCCCCACTCGAGCGCGACGCGCAGCGCGCCTGCCGAAGGCGACGGAAAACAGTTTCGCAAGGCTGCGGCTGTGGCTTCCAGTTACCCCGGTTACATTCCGAAAGTATCAGCCGGTTACCCATTCTCCGCGCACCGCTGATTACCCTCGCCTGCCCAAAACCCGCGCCAATCCTGCATTCCCACGGTCAGTAATGAACTTACGCGTGTCCCACTGAACGCCCGCTTCGGTCGAAAGTAATCTTCCGCGTCCCGCCTTCCGCGGCAATTCTGGCCTCGCAAGCTCCACACAAAAACACACGCAGACGTTGAAAGTCGCGGCGAGGCACGCGGCTCGCGCGCCGTCCCGAGTTTCAACGCTGCACGGGAGAGCGGTAATGCATCGGTTTCGGAGCCTCGTTGCAGCCATCGTCATCTTGTTCCTGTCCCTGGCCTGCTTTGCCGGCCAGGTTCCCGCCAATTTCCTGGGCATGACGTTCAACATGACGCAGACCCCCTGGCAGGTGTCCCCCGGCACCATTCGCCTCTGGGATAACGGCACCGCCTGGGTGTGGATGAATCCTTCGCCTGGCGTCTACTCGTTCTCCACCCTGGATACCTGGCTCAGCATCGCCCAGCAGCGCCACGTGGACGTGATCTACACCTTCGGCCGCACGCCGCAGTGGGCCTCCTCCAACCCCAGCGACACCTATTGCCACTACGGCCCGGGACAATGCGATTTCCCCAGCAACATCAAGTACTGGGACGATTTCGTCACTGCCATCGTCAGCCACGTGCTGGCCTGGAACCAGGCCCACGGCAACAGCGTGAAGGTGTATTGGGAAACCTGGAACGAGCCCAACACCCCCACCTGGAATGGCAGCTACGCCCAGATGGTGCAACTGCAGCAGGACCTGTACAACATCGCGCACAACCTCGATTCCAGCGCGGTGGTGCTCACGCCCTGTCCGCAGGGCTCGCACTCCTACTCCTGGATGCAGAGCTTCTTCGCGGCCGGCGGGGCCACGCACAACGACGTCATCGCCTTTCACGGCTACCTGGGCTCGAGCAGCGGCGTGGCTAATCCCGCCGAGAACCTGATCGCGGTGGTCGGCTCCATGCGCGGCGTGATGAGCCAGTACGCCCAGTCGGGCAAGCCGCTTTGGGATACGGAGTACGCCTGGGACAGCGGCGACGACAATGCCATGCCCAACCTGGATGATCGCGCCGCCTTCCTGGCCAAGAGCTACGTTCTGCACTGGTCGCTCGGGGTGAGCCGGCTGGTGTGGTACATGTACGAAAATCAGAGCTACGGCACGCTGTGGAGTTCGTCCAGCGGGCTGCAGAAGCCCGGCATCGCGTTCAACAGCCTTTCGCAGTGGATGAAAGGCGCGACCCTGACCAGCGCCTGCACTGCCGACAGCAGCTCGACCTATTCCTGCCCCTTCACCGACGCCAGCGGCGCGGCCGCGCTATTTGCCTGGAACTCGCGCGCGACCGTCAACTTTGATACCGGCGGCAAGTACTCGCAGTACCGCGACGTTTACGGCGGCGTGCATGCCGTGCCCAGCACTGGCATCGTCGGGCTCGGCAATGCGCCTGTGCTTTTCCTCGGAGGCGCGGTGGTGAATCAGCCTCCCACCGCGGTGTTGAGCGTCTCGCCCACGCTGGGGACGGCCCCGCTCACGGTTTCCGCCAACGGCTCGGCCAGTCATGATGCCCAGGGCCATGCCGTGGCCCGCAGCACCATCAACTTCGGCGACGGCACCACGGTTGCCGGCCCGCTGGCTTCGCACACCTACATCAACCCGGGCACGTACACCATCACGCTCACGGTGTGGGATGTTAACAACCTGTCGGATACTGCCACTTCCACGGTCGTGGCCAGCGCGCCCAACAGCGGCCCGCCGGTGGCGGTGCTGCAGTTGACGCCCACCTCGGGCACGGCGCCCGTCTCGGTTTCGGCCTCCACCGCGCAATCCACGTCTCCGGGCGGCAGCATCACGTCGTCGGTGATCAACTTCGGAGACGGCACGGTGATGAGCGGGCCCACTGCCACGCACGCCTATAACGCGGCGGGCAACTTCACGGTGACGGCCACCGTGCGCGACTCCCGCGGCCAGTCGGCCTCGACGACCGCGCATGTCGCCATTGCGGCCCCCACCACGCATCAGCCGCCGTCCGCGGTCCTGCAGGTGACCCCGCGGATCGGGCCCAAACCCATGACGGTCACCGCCTCCACTTCGGGGTCTAGCGATCCCAGCGGACACAGCGTGACTTCCACCATCAACTTTGGGGACGGCTTCACCACCACCGGCCCCTCGGCCTCGCACAAGTACACCAAGTCGGGCCAGTACACGGTCACCGCCACGGTGCGCAACATCTACGGCCTGAGCGCCACGGCCACCGCCACCGTGATGGTGTCCAATCCCAATGGTGACTTCCACGTGGACGCCGCTCCGGCCAGCGACACGGCGACGGTTGCCAACTATCAGCTCACGATCACGCCGCAGGACCTGCTTTACAGCCCCATCCACCTGTCCTGTGAGCAACTGCCGGCGGGCGCAACCTGCTCGTTCGCGCCCCCCGTGGTCACCCCCGATCAGCAACCCGTGAAATCGGTGCTGACCATCACCACCAGTCCGCTGACCGCCGCCAATACCGGCATGTTGTCCAATAGCGCGGGCATGTTGGGCTTGTGGCTGCCGCTGCCGGGCCTGGCTCTGCTGGGCGCCGCTGGCGATCGCCGCAGCAAAAAGAAATGGAGCGCGCTGCTGCTGGGATTCCTGTTGCTGACCGCCGTTCTCCTCCAAGCCGGTTGCGGCGGGAGCGCAGGGTTCACGCCCACGTCATCCACTTCGAGTTCCACGCCGCAGAACGCCGTGACGGTTCTGGCCGCGTCCGCCAGCCACAGCCATACCATTACCATTTACCTGTCGCCGAGCCACACTCCGGGGCACCGGCGGCACTAAGCCACGCTGCCTTGCTGTTCTCGGGCGCGACTTCGGTCGCGCCCTTCTTTATTGCGGGGAATCTCGCGGGCAAGCAACCGGGGAGACATTTGCGGACCGGGTTCCGGTTGCGGTGCTAAGGGTGGGATCCGGCAGCGCTATTCCGGCACCACGCTGCTGTGCGCCTCGAGCGCGCTCTCGCGTGCGGGGCTCTTGCGCGAAAGAGTGTTTTGCCCTCCGGCGTGTGCCGCCGAAACCATCTCGCGATGGCTAAGCGCGTACAACACCAGTTCCACCCGCCCGGAGATGCCCAGCTTGTCGAAGATGCGGAACAGGTAGTTCTTGACCGTGTGCTCGCTCAGGCTCAGCTGCTTGGCGATTTCGCGGTTGGTGAGCCCTTCGGCCACGCACGCCACCACTTCCTCTTCACGCTTGCTGAGCAGGCTCTTGCCCTTGGCATTGACGATGTGCAGTGGCGCAACCTGGCCGAGCGCCTCGAGCACGAATTGAATTTCGTTGGTGTTGGCCCAGATCTGCCCCTGGTTGACGCAGGCGATGCACTTGCAGAGCAGCTTGAAGGATTGCGAGCGGTTAAACACTCCCCGCGCGCCGCCGCGGAATGCGTCTACGACCAGGTCGCGCTCCGAGCTGTCGAGCAGCAGGATGACGCGGGTCTTGGGATGGGCTATGCGCAATTCGCGCAGCAGCTTGAACCCGCTGAGCGGGCCTTCCTGCAGGTTGGCGCTGATGACCGCCACCTGCGCTTCCGATTCCTTCAGCGCGTGCAGCACCTCCACCATGCTGACGGCGCACCCCACCACGCGGAAGTTGCTGTTGCGCTGCAGGGAACTGGCCAGCAGCTGGCAGCCCATCCGGTTTTCATCGGCCACCAGGACGCTGATGACACTCTCGCTTGGCTGGGCAGATCGCACGGAATCCTCTTTGCACCGCTTTAACTGCTGATTCTATGGGGGGAGCAACGGGCTAACAACAACAATACGGCGTTTGTACCACCCCTAGGTCACCCCATTGGATGCACCCAACTGCCTCTCGAACTCCTGCGGCCCAGGGTCATTTCCCTCAGAACCTATAGCGCTCGGGAGGGCTGCTCCAGGATAATCTTACGACCTCAAGCCAGCAAACGCCAATCTGGAATGTAAGCTTATGAAAATAAACGTTAAGTATGTATCCCTTGTACCGAACTTCTCTAGTCTGCGACGCCCTGTATTCTCATGGCGGTGGAACGCTCTCTGAAGCTTCTGAGAGACCCGGACTACCCTGGCGGCGTTTAAGTTTGCCGTAGTAACCATCTGGGTTCCATCTTCTCGCATCAAGAACTACACGCACTGAGGTACGGGACTGAGAACAGGGTGGTCTTCCAGCGAGAGATACCACCACTTGTTGGTTTTTCTGGTCGCCCGTACCCTCGCATTTGTACCTGGAGTACTGCCTTGGCTCATACAGCAATCGGTCAGAACGGCTGGTCCGTATCCCGAGCGGAGCTACGAAAGTATGACCGCTATCGTCTGGGAGCTCCCGTCGTGTTTTGGTGGGATGAACCGGATGGTAACCGACGGGAGGGTGCGGGGGTTACTCGCGACATCAGCACCATCGGCATTTACGTCGTAAGCTCCACCTGCCCACCTCCTGGAGTTCGCTTGCAACTGCAAGTCTCGTTGCCTTCCTTGCAGGGAACGCTGCCGGGATGGCGCCTGGATGCCGAAGGCCAGGTAGTGCGGGTGGAGACCGAGAGCGGTCAAGGTTTTGCCGTTTCGAACGGCGAGTTGTCGGCCAAGCTGAAGACGCGTAATTCTCTGTAAGTTCTTGTAAGAGGAAGCTTTACGTAAGTTTTTGCGATCTAACTGACGGGGCGAAGCTGTGCCTGAGCTCAATTTTTCCAACAGCGAGGCGGCACCGGTGCAAGGGGTGGAAGATGCCTTGACCGCCGCCTTTCTGCAGCCGCAGTGGTACGCGACCTATACCCGGTCGCGCCACGAAAAGCGGATCGCCGAACAGTTGTCGGGCAAGCACATCGAATATTTCCTGCCCCTGTATGAAACCGTGCGGCAGTGGAAGAACGGGAAAGCGCGAGTGGAATTTCCTCTCTTCCCTGGTTACATTTTTGTGCGCATTCCCCTCAAACAGCGTCTGCAGGTGCTGGAGGTCCCGGGGGTGGTTCGCCTGGTGGGTTTCAACGGGATGCCGGCGCCGCTTCCCCAGTCCGACATCGAAATCATGCGGGACGCATTGCGCAAAGGCATCGAAGCAGAGCCTCACCCCTATCTCAAGGTAGGAGCGCGGGTGCGCATCAAGAGCGGTCCTCTGCAAGGGTTGGAAGGGGTTCTGTTGCGAAAAAAAGGGAAACCGCGCGTGGTTGTGTCGGTGGATTTGATCATGCGCTCGATCGCGCTCGACGTGGAATCCCAGGAAGTAGAACCGGTCCGATAAATTGCGAATAGATGGAAAGAAACGTGCTCGTCCTGAGATGGGCGCTACCACTGGAGAAGTGATGATGAAGAAATTTCTGATTACGGTTACGTTACTTTCGAGTTTGGGGTTAGCGGCGCTGGCCCAGCAGCAGAATGCGCCGGCGAGCGCGGCCGCCGCGCCCGCGGCCACCGAGGCGCGCGCCAACACCCACGACGTGCCTGGCTTCACCGAGCGGCATCCGCGCTACCAGATACGGCCGGGCGACGCGTTCGATCTCAACTTCGAGTTCAGCCCGGAATTGAATCAGAGCATCCTGGTGCAGCCGGACGGCTACATCCCGCTGCGCGAAGCGGGCGACGTTTACGTGACCGGGCTGACTGTGCCCGAGCTGACCGAGCGCGTTAAGCAGGCCTACGGCAAGATCCTGCACGACCCGGTGGTGACGGTCGTGCTGCGCGATTTCGACAAGCCGTTCTTTATCGCCAATGGGCAACTGGCGCGTCCCGGCAAATACGAGCTGCGCTCCGATACCACGCTGACCCAGGCCATTGCCATCGCCGGGGGATTCACCCAGGCTTCCAAGCACTCCCAGGTCGTGCTGTATCGCAAGGTTTCGCCGGAGATGTACGAGGCCAAACTGATCGACGTGAAGAAGATGATGGCCAAGCACGATTTGCGCGAAGACGAGCATTTGCGCAGCGGCGACATGATCTTTGTGCCGCAGAACGTCATCTCAAAGATCCAGAAGTTCCTGCCGGTTCCGGTTGTTTCTTCGGCCATGAACCCGAGCAGTTTCTAACCCGGAAAGGAATGTTTCGATGGAAACCCTGAACCAACAAGTCCTGACTGACGAGCGGGCGCTGACCCCCACGGTGCGCGACGTGCTTGCGATCGGCTACCGTCCGCCCCGGGACCGGTCGCTGGCGCCCACGGTGCGCGACGTGGTCGCGATCGGCTTTCGCCACCGCAAGCTCCTCACCATCTCGTTCATTGCCGTGCTGCTGGCGGTGGTGTTGCCCGCCGTGCTCATGCCCAAGTACGAGGCGGAGATGAAGATCCTGGTGCGGCACGAGCGCATGGACCCGATCATCACGGCGGACCAGCAGCAGCCCAACGTGCAGCAGCAGCCGGTGAGCGAGGAAGAGCTGAACTCCGAGGTGGAGTTGCTGCGCAGCGACGACCTGCTGAAGAAGGTGGTCGTGGCCTGCGGACTGGACCAGAAGATCCACTCCATGTTCGGCCGCGACAGCCAGGACATGAAGATCGCCAAGGCGGTCCGGGGCCTGAAGTCGCAGTTGCGCATTGACGCCATGCGCAAAACCGACCTGATCAACGTGAGCTACGCTTCCCGCGATCCGGAGATGGCGGCCAAGGTGCTGGGCACGCTGGCCTCCGCTTACCTGGAGAAGCACGTGGCCGTGCACCGTCCGGCCGGGCAGTTCGAGTTCTTCAAGCAGCAGGCTGACCAGTACGCCAAGAGCCTGGCGGAGACCGAAGCCGAGCTGGCGCGCTTCCCGCAGCAAAGCAGCGGCGTGGTCTCGGCCCAGGCGGAGCGCGACTCCACCCTGCAGACCATGGCGCAGTTCGAGTCCACGCTCTCCACCACGCAGTCTGCCATTCGCGAGACCAAGAACCGCATCGCCAAGCTGGAAGCCCAGATTGCCAGCTCGCCGGCGCGCATCACCACCAGTGTGCGCACGGCGCAGAATCCGACGCTCATGCAGCAGCTCAAGTCCACCTTGCTGCAGCTGCAGTTGAAGCGCACGGCCCTGCTGGACAAGTACACGCCGGAATATCGCGAGGTGAAGGAAGTAGACCGCGAGATCGCCGACACCAAGGCTGCCCTGCAGGCGGAAGAAACCAAGCCGATGCAGGACGTCACCACCGACCAGGACCCCGCCCACCTGTGGATGCGCGAGGAACTGGCCAAGGCCCAGGCCGACCTGAAGACCATGGAAGCCCGGGAGAGCGCCACCCAGAATATCGTCGCCCAGTACCGTGACCGCGCCGAGAAGCTGAATACCCAGCAGCTCTCGCAAGGTGACCTGCTGCGCGCCGCCAAGATCAACGAAGACAATTACCTGCTCTACCGCAAAAAAGCCGAGGAAGCACGCATCACCGACGCGCTTGACCAGCGCCGCATCATGAACGTGTCGCTGGCCCAGGATCCATCCACTCCGCTGCTGCCCGCGCACTCCGCCTGGTTCTACCTGCTGATTGGCGGCGTGCTGGCGGCGACGGTCAGCGCCGGGCTGGTCTTTGCCCGGGATTATTTCGATACTTCGTTCCGTACGCCGGACGACGTGCGCCTGTTCCTGGACACGCCCGTGCTGGCGGCGTTGCCTAAACCCACGCGGTAATTGCGGAAGCAATGTTTCTCAACTACTACGGCCTGCGCGAAGAACCATTCGGCGTGACGCCCGATCCGCGTTTCCTGTACCTCACACCCTCGCATCGTGAGGCGCAGGCGACGCTGGATTACGGCATCAAGTCGGGACGGGGCTTCGCCGCCCTGGTGGCGCGGCCGGGGATGGGCAAAACGACGCTGTTGTTCCACCTGTTGCAGCGCTACGCCGAAACCGCCAAGACCGCGTTCCTGTTTCAGACGCAGTGCGATTCCCGCGAGTTCATGCGCTACCTGCTGGTGGAACTCGGGTTCGATCTGCAGCTCACCGATGTGGTGCAGTTGCACGATGAGTTCAACCGCATGCTGGTGCGCGAATCGCGCGCCGGGCGGCGCATCATCATCGTGGTGGACGAGGCGCAGAACCTCTCGCCCACCGTGCTCGAGACCGTGCGCCTGCTCTCCGATTTTGAGACCCCGCGCAGCAAGCTGCTGCACATCATCCTGGCCGGGCAGCCGGAACTGGCCGATAAGCTGGCCACGCCCGCGCTCGCCCAGCTCCGCCAGCGCATCACGCATCTCGTCCGGTTGGACGGTTTCTCGCGCCAGCAGACCGACGAGTACATCGAGCATCGCCTGCGCACGGCAGGCTACGCGGAAGAGCGGCCGCTGTTTTCCAACGAGGCGCGCGCCATCATCCATGAGCGCGGCGAAGGCGTGCCCCGCATCATCAACAATTTGTGTTTCAACGCGCTCTCTCTGGGCTTCGTGGCGGAAAAGAAAACGATCGACGCCGCCATTGCGCAGGAAGCTTCCGTGGACCTGGACATCGACACCTTCAACTGGCAGGTGCGCGGCATGCGTCCGGCGCGCGCGGTAGGCGCGCCTCTCTACGAGAGCACTCGGTACCTGCAGAATTCGGTCTCGACCCAGCGGCCCGCGACCCCGGCGATGAAGCCGCTGAAAGTGATGCCGGTGCGTGCGGCCGTGACCGCGATGCCGCCAGCGGCGGCAGAACCAGTTCCAGCAGTGACAGCCGCGCCCGCGCCGGCGCAAAACCCGGCGCTTGCAGTTGAAGCCGCGGCGTCATCCCCGCAACCAGTCGCCGAAACGGTTTCGTCCTCAGCCCCGGTGATTGAAGCTCCGGCGGACGCAATGCCTACGATGGAAGCGAGCGTGGTGGACGCGGAAGCGGCGCCCCAATTGGCCGCCGCGGCTGCGGCTGCCGGGGCGACCTCCGTGCCGTTTGAAATCGATTTGCACGCCCTGGCGCAAGACTACGCTCTGCTGGAGATGGAAGCGCTGCGCCGCATGCCGGCGGTTCCGGTCCCGGTGCGCGTCGAACGCGAGCCGGCGGTGGCTCCTGAGCCGGCGGCGCCTGTTGCGCAGCTTCCGGAGACACCCGAGATACCCGTCACGGCTCTGCCCTCGCAACCCGAGCGCTCCCGCTTTCGGGCGGGCTGGAGAAAGTATTTCATTGGGGGAGCGCTGGTCATCGGCTTGGGCGCGGGTTGGCAGTTCACCCGGCAATTGAGCAGGGGCACGGCAGCAGAGGGAATTGAGGCAGGCAACCTGCCCTCGGCCGGAGTGGCCAGCGCGTCGGTGGAAGCCCCCGTGGTGATCGACGATGGCAGCTCCAGCAGCCCTGCGGGGGTGGTTTCGGTCATTAACGTGGTCGGCGAGGTCCCCAACCTGGGCCATCCCCACGTTAAAGCCCGTATCGCGACAGAAAAAACGGACGACCTGGTGCGCCGCGTGGACCCGATTTATCCCGAGGCCGCCAAGGACGCTCGCCTGCAAGGCCGGGTGGTAATTGACGGCGCGGTGGTGCCCGATGGTTCGATACATCACCTGCGGGTAATCAGCGGCGACCCGCTGCTGGCCCAGTCCGCCATTGACGCGATCAAGGGCTGGCGGTACCGGACGACCCCGGGGCGCGGGAAGAAGGCATCCGATACACGCATTACGGTGAATTTCGTGCTCGCGGAAAACCCGCGGGTCGCCTCCGCCGGAGGCGGTGAGTAGGAAACGGGCGGCGCAGGCCGGCCGAGAAAGTGCAAGAGGGGAGCCCAGCAGTTATGAGCAGGAATTTTGAGTTGTTGCAGCGGTTGGACCGGGAACGTGGACTGGCGCAGGAGTCCGCCGAGGATGCAGGCGCGACGG
>JAMXLI010000051.1 GCA_024281115.1 Terriglobales bacterium
TTTGCTGATGATGATGGAGGTGCCGAACTCCTTGTTCAGGCTCTCCAGGCGCGAGGTGAGGTTGACGGCATCACCAATGACGGTGAACTCGATTTTTTTGCCGCGACCAAGATTGCCGAAAATGACGCTCCCGGTGTTAATGCCAACCCCGATCGCGATGGGCGCGCGTCCCTGGGTTTTCCAGCGCTCATTCAGTTCTTCCACCCGGCGGATCATCTCCAGGGCCGCGCAGGCCGCCCCGTGGGCGTGATTGCCGGGAGTGAATGCGCCCCAGTAGGCCAGAATGCCGTCGCCGATGAATTTATCCACGATGCCGTCGTAGCGGAAGATGATGTCGGTCATGGCCGCCAGGTATTCATCGAGGAAGGCGATCAGGTCGAGCGGATCGGCCTTTTCGCTCATGGTAGTGAAATTGCGCACATCGGAGATCAGGATGGTCAGCTCGCGTTTTTCGCCCGCGAGTTGAATGCTGCCCAGGTGCTCGAGCACGTACTTGACGAGCTGTGGCGAGAGGTAGCGATCCAGGGTTCCGCGGGTGCGTCGCAGTTCGCGCCCGGTGGTGGCGTAGCGCACAGCGGCAGACGCGGAATAGGAGAGCAGAAGGGTTGCCACAGGCGCAACCAGCGGGATCCAGAGACGCCAATGCTGGAAGACGAGAAGGGAAGTCGCCCCATACAACCCCGCCAGCAGCAGCACGAAAGGAAGCCCGGCGGAAAGCGAGGTAAACCGCACAATGAAAAAAGTTCCGAGCAGCGCCGCGATCAGCACCGAGGCAACCAACACCCAGCGCGGAGCCTGGCGGAGCGCCTGCCCGTGCAAAAGGTTGTCGATGGCCGTGGCGTGCGCGACAAAGCCGGGCGCGGACTCGGAGAAAGGCGTAGTGTGGGAATCGTAGCCGCCCGCCGCGCTCGCCCCCACCAGAACGATTTTGTCCCGGAAGTACTCGATAGGGAAGTAGGGCTTCTGTTCCGGACACTGGTCCGGGTAGATCGAACAGATGACTTGCCACAAGGGCAAGCGCGGATGCACAAACGAGCCGCCATTCCACAGCAGGAGCATGCGGCCGCCGTCATCCACCGGGATCCAGCGGCCATAGCGCAGCACGTAGCGCGAGCCCCAGCGCGAGGTGCGGGCCAGGTATTGGGGATGAAGATCGCCGGAAGCGACATCGGCGGCACGCGCTGCCAGGCCGGGGTAGCTGCCGTTTTCGAACAGGTACAGCAGGGGAATGCGGCGGATGGAGCCGTCCGGGTCGGGCACGGAATTGACACAGCCGAGGCCGGCGGCTGCCTGCGCCAGTAGCGGCAGCGGCAGGTTGAGCGTGTGCTCGGAGGCATTGATGCGCTCGCCCACGTCGGAGGCGCCGGAAGACTGTGTTCGCAGCAGCTCCAAACGCTGCTTCTCGGGTGTGGTGTCTACCACTTCCATCTGCGTGGGACTGAACGAGTAGCCCAGTACGACATTGCCGGCATCGCGGACCACGCGGGCGAACTCCTCGTCCACCTGCGGGTTTTCGCTGCCTCCGAAGATCGCGTCGATCACAATGGCGCGGGGCTTTCCGCGAGCGACGTAGCGCACCACTTCCGTCCACACGCGGCGGGTCCAGGGCCAGCGCCCCAGTTTCTCGTCGAGCGCCTGCAGGCTGGCATTGTCCACATCAATAATGACCACGCTGGAATCGCTGTGGCTGGGCCGCGCCGTCCAGCGCGCGCGGGCATCGTAGGTGCCGGCTTCCAGCCAGTCCAGCGGCCGGGTATGTGCGGCGGCAAGAATGAGGCCCGCGCTCAGGATGGTGGTGGCCACAATCCCGCGTAGGAAGAGCTTTTGCGTTTCTACGAGAGCCCGCATCGGATTAGCGTCGCGCCGTCGCCCAGCATGCCGGGCGAGAGCCCACCGGCAGTGTGGCTCCGGACGGCGGGGAACCGTCCCTCGTGGCAGAAAAAAACACTACGTTGCGCGTGATGGTACCGTGTTTGCCCGGGAAAGAAAAGCACCCGTTCGGGCACGAGGTCGCGCTCAGCGGCGGAAGCGAGAACCCGGGAGGCAGCCGCGTTGACCTGCGCTGAGGCGGAACGTAGGATGGCTGCTCCTCGGCTGTGCAACGCTAATGCGCGGACTGCGCTGAGTCCTTTGGATACAAAGTGAACGCATCGAACCTGGTTTCTGCTGGATTCAGCATCGGCGCCATTATCGTCTGGGGGAGCGCCGACTATTTGGGGGGACTGACGGCGCGCCGCGCCGACGCCATGGTGGTGACGGCGCTTTCGCACGCCGGCGGCATGGTGTTGATGACCGTGCTTGCCATGGCTACCCATGCGGCCTTTCCGGGACGTAGCGGCATGGTTTGGGCGCTGGGAGCGGGAGCGTGCGGCGGAGTCGCTCTCGCCTTCTTTTACCGTTCGCTGGGTTCCGGTGCGATGGGCTTGAATGCGCCGGTGGCGGCGGTCTTGGGCGGCTCAATCCCGGTGCTTGTCGCCTTCTGGACGGAAGGATTGCCGCATCCCGTTCAACTTGCGGGTTTTGTTCTGGCAGGTCTGGGCATCTGGTTCATCTCGCGCCCCGACCATTTGACCGGGCCGCCGGAAGGATTGGGTCTGGCGCTGCTCGCAGGGCTTGGCTTCGCCGGATTCTTTCTGTGTGTGAAGCAAACCGGCGGAAGCTCGGCAGCGTGGTCGGCAGCTCTGGCCAAGATGTGCTCGTTTGTGCTGGTAGGCGCGCTGGTGGTTGTGCGCCACGCGGGCGGCCTGACCGAAGGGGGCCGTGCCTGGATGGGGTTGCTTGCGGGCGTGCTCGACGTAAGCGGCACTTACCTTTTCATCCGCGCGACTCAGACCGGCCGACTGGACGTGGCGGTGGTGCTCGCCTCTCTTTATCCGGCTACCACCGTATTGCTGGCGAGAATCTTCTTGAAGGAGCGTTTCACGCCGCGCCGCGCATTCGGAATGGCGGCGGCGATTCTGGCCATGCCCCTGATTGTGTTGCGCTAATCCTCTGGGTCGCGGCGCGCGCTGAGGGCCCCGAAGTTGCGTTGACGCGCGGCTTCCACGCGGGCGACTGAGCCCAGGTAATCGCCATACAGATAGAAGTCGGCGTCAGGTGTGCTCACCGGAACCAGGTCGCGCAGGCGCTGGCCATAGCGGGCCCGCAGCAGGCGGGCAAGCAGTTCAAACCGGGGGTAGTCCTCCTGGCGCGCCGGCTCGCGATACAGCACCTGTTCACCGTACTTTATCGTCCAGGTGCGGCTATCGGGCGCGAACTCCCAGTGCAAAATAAAGCTATCGCACTCGATTTCCGGCAGTTGTTCCAGGATGGCGCGCTCCTCGGCCACGCGATGTTGCCGGAATTCATGGCGCGAAGGCGGCTTGTGAGCGGACGACATCCCCAAACATTCTACGAAAACGGTCGCGGCAGGAACTGACGCCCACCCCAAGCGGGGCGCTGCCTGGCTTAGAATAGCTGCAGAGCGAACAGGCTGCGGCGGCTGGTGGGGCTCGCTGAGCGGCCATTCCATCCAGCCTGATCGAGGTTTCACGTGATCGAATCATTGTTGCAACGAAAGATCGAGAAGCGCCCCGGCAAGGTGACGCTGCGCGGCCGCATCCTGTTCCTGACGGAAGATCCCGAGCTCATCCGACGCCAGCTGGCGGGCGAGGATCTACCCTGGGACACGCGCAACCCGGCCAATAACCCCAAGCTGCGCGACGACATTTCCACCGACGAGATCACGCCCGCGCACATTTGTTTCTTCTTCGATGAGACTCTGGGCGAGTTTCCCTACACCGGCCTGAAGTGCGGAAACGAGGTGCCCATCCAGCGCGGCGACGTCAAGAAGGGCGGCTTCGTGGCGGCGGTGAGCGGCAAGCGGCGGGGCAAGGGATCGAGCCGCGAGCAGTCGCCCTACGCTGAGCGGTCCGCCGGGATCCAACTGGTGATCGCGGAAAACATCGAGCGCATTTACAAGCAGAACTGCCAGAACCTGGGTGTGCTGACCTCGACGGATTTCGGAATCATCGACAAGATCCGCTCCGGCGAAGAAATCCCGCTGGCGGAGTTCACGCGTGGGGAAGACGAGATCACGCGCCAGATTATTGAGTACGGCGGCCTGTTCCCCTTCAACGTGGCCCGCATGCAGGGCAAGGTAGTCCTGCCGAAAATCGAGACGGGCCCGCGCGCCATGACCCTGGCGGAGAAAATATTTGCGCGCCATTTGCTGAATGACCGGGGCGAGGCGGGCGTGCCCTACGTGAAACCGGGCGATACCGGCTTTGCACGCACCGACCTGCGCTTCAGCCACGAGTATGTGACCCCCATGGCGGCCATCTTCTTCGAGCACTTTGTCGGGAAAGAGGCGCCGGTGAACGATCCGGCCAGCATCCTGTTCTTCCGCGACCACCTCACTTTTCTCGACGAGGTGCTCTCGGAGCAAAAGCGGAAGATGGGGTTGCTGGACCTTGCCACCCAGCTCAAATTGAAGCAGATGGATTTCGGCAAGAAGCAGGGCATCAGGCTGCACGGAGAGCTGACAGACCGTAAAGGGTCGGAGGGTATCTGCCACTCCATCGTGCTGGAAAGTTATGCCTTACCCGGCCAGCTGAACGTGGGTTCGGACTCGCACACGCCCCACGTGGGCGCCATCGGCTGCGTGGCCTTCGGCATCGGCACCACCGATGTCTTCAATTCCTGGATTACCAAGGACGTGCGGGTAAAGGTGCCGGAGTCGGTGAAGGTAGTGATCCGCGGCCGGCGTAAGCCCAACGTCACCGCCAAAGACTTCATCCTTAAAATTCTTTCCCTGGACTACGTGCGCAGCGGAAAAGCTCTGGCCAAGGTGATCGAATATTCGGGCGAAGCCATAGCGGATCTGAGCGTGGACGAGCGCGCCACCATGACCAACATGGCGGCTGAGATTGGGGGGTTTACCGGCATCGTCGCCTCCGACGAGAAGGTGGTGGACTTCCTGGTAGAGCGCCGCCAGATGGACCGGGGCGCGGCAGAGCAGTTGATTGCCGGGCTGGATGGCGATCCCAACGCCGCTTACGCGCACCTGATCGAGCTGGATGCCGCCGAGATCACCCCGATGGTGGCCACTCCGGGCGACCCGGGCAACGGCAAGTACGTTCGCGATCTGCACACGCCGGTGCCGGTGGAGATTGCTTACGGCGGCACCTGCACGGCCGGCAAGAACGAAGATATGGACATGTATGCCCGGGTCCTGGCCGACGCCCTGGGCCGCGGGAGGAAGGTCTCTTCCAATTGCCAGTTCTACATCCAGTTCGGCTCCCAGGAGACGCGCGACTATTGCCTGCGCAAGGGCTACCTGGACATCTTTCAAAAGGCGGGTGCGACGGTGATCGAGCCGAGTTGCGGGGCCTGCATCAATGCGGGCCCGGGGGTCTCGACCCGGCCTGACCAGGTGGTGATCAGCGCGCAAAACCGCAACTTCCCCGGGCGAAGCGGTCCTGGGCAAATGTACCTGGCGAGCCCGCTGACCGTGGCCGCCAGCGCCGTAGCCGGCTACATCGTGGAGTATGAACCCAGCCAGGAGCGGGAACTGGTGGGAGCGTAAACCTTCCGGGTTCCTCCGCCCCGGCGGGCGGGCTCGATTCCGTCTATTTGCAAGGAAACGGTTCTTGCTACAATAGGAGATTCGGACAGACTTACAATCCTCAGGGAGACACACGCTCATGGCCTATGTAATCGCAGAACCGTGCATCGGGACCAAGGACACTGCTTGCGTCGATGCCTGCCCGGTGGACTGCATCCATCCCAAGAAGGACGAGCCCGCGTACGGGGAAGAAGAAATGCTTTACATTGACCCAGTGGAATGCATTGACTGCGGCGCGTGTGTTCCCGTTTGCCCGGTCTCTGCGATCTTCGCCCTGGACGATCTGCCGGAGAAGTGGAAGGCATTCACCGAGCGCAATGCCGCCTATTACGGGCGCACTCCGGCCTGAGCTGGACGCTAGAGTCTTTGCGGGCGCACACGAGTGTGTGCGCCTTTTGTTTTTGCCGCGGCCACAGTACTCCCGAATTGGCCCGAGTTCCGCACACGTGCACGCGCGCAGTTCTTCCCAACTTTGCCTACGGGGATTTAGAATCGAGGTTTAGCACCTGAGCTGAGGATCGACCTGGGCGGGCTGGTTGGGGCCCGTTCAATCCCTGGATGCCGCTGAAGGACTCAGAGGCGATCGTCCTGCGCACTTACCCCTTACGCGAAGCGGACCTGCTGGTGAACCTGTTCACGCGCGCGGAGGGAAAAGTCCGGGGCGTGGCACGCGCGGCCAAGAAGTCAAAGCGGCGTTTCGGCGGCGCTCTGGAGCCGCTCACCTACGTGCGCGCGTACTGGGACGATCGCGAACGCCAGGAGTTGGCGCGGATTGATTCCTGCGAAGTGCTGGAATCGCCGCTCACCGAGCCGATTACGTATGCCCGCGCGGTGGCGCTGGGCCATGTGGCCGAGGTGCTCGATGAATTGCTGCCGGACCGGGAGGTGAACGACGACATTTTCCGGCTGGCATTGACGGTGCTGCGGGGGCTGCACGATGACGCCATCTGGCTGCCGCTCACTTATTTCGATTTGTGGATGACGCGGCTGGTGGGGTTCTTGCCGGAACTGTCGGAGTGCGCGGTCTGTGGCCAGGCGCTGAATGGCAGCCGCGCGTACTTCCATGCCCTGGCCGACGGCCTGATGTGCGCCGCCGACAAACGGCTGGCGTCCTCGGAAATCACCGCGGAGTCGCGGGGCGCGGCGGCGGAAATGTTGCGCGCGCCGCTCCAGAGTTTTGCCGGGCAGGATTGGCCTAAGGCGCGATCCGCCGATTTGCGCAAGTTCCTGGTGCAGATTCT
>JAMXLI010000052.1 GCA_024281115.1 Terriglobales bacterium
TGGCCGCCCAGCCCGGGGCCAGGATAGAAAGCCTGAAAACCGAAAGGCTTGGTAGCGGCCGCCTCAATGACCTCCCAGATGTCCACGCCCATGCGCAGGCAAAGAAGTTTCAGCTCGTTGACGAGGGCGATATTGACGCAGCGATAGATGTTCTCCAGCAGCTTGGTCATTTCCGCCGCCGCCGGGCTCGACACCTGAATGGCGCGATTAAAGATGGAAGCATAAAGGGCGGAGGCAATCTCGGCAGCGCGCGAATCCAGGCCGCCGACGACCTTGGGGATGTCGCGGCGCGCGACTGTGTCGTTGCCCGGATCCTCGCGCTCGGGCGAGAACGCGACGTAAAAAGTCCCGGCGCTCGCGGCCTCGTTCTGTGAGGCGCGGGCGGCGCGCAGCCCACGCGCATTGCCCGCTTCCAGAATGGGCACCAGCACTTCTTCGGTGGTGCCCGGGTACGTGGTGCTTTCGAGCACGATCAATTGGCCGGAGCGCAGGTGGGGAGCAATGGCTTGGGCCGTGTTCCGGATGAAACTCAAATCGGGCTCGTGGTACTCATCCAGAGGTGTGGGGACGCAGATGATGATGGCGTCCATTTGTTCCAAGTGGCCGAACTCGGTGGTCGCGGTGAACCGGCGGCGGAGCGCAGCCTCGATCTCGGTGGGAGGAATGCGGTGGATGTAGGAGCCGCCGCGGTTGAGAGTGTTCACCTTGGTTTCATCGATGTCGAAACCGGTGACGGGAAACTTCTCCTGGTTGAAGAGGAGAGCCAGCGGCAGACCCACATAACCCATCCCGATGATGCCGACGCGCGCAGAGCGCGCTTCAATTTTCGCAATGAGGCTGGTTTCGGAAGTTGCGGCGGAGTGCGCCATTTCTATTCCTCCTGAGCGCGCCCAGGCGTCATTGTAGGCGGGCCGTTAAGGTGTGTCATGCAGGCGGCGTACCGTGCGGCAGCCATCTATTGCACCTGGCGTTCGAGTGCGCCGCAGGTAGCAGGCAAGGGTTTCCCCTGAACGATGGCGGAAGGATGGTCGAGCACCAGGGCACGGGCCAGATCGGCGCCAAACTGGCTGGTCACCAGGTCGCGAGCGGCCGACAGTATAGGCGGGCGATGAACGGCGTCGTGGGCGTCGGTAGCCAGCACGTGGGCCGCGCCATTCTTGATGAGCCAGAGGGCGACCGCCTTCGCCTGCTCGCCCCAAAAGCCAGTCACAGCCGACGCGGTGATCTGGACGAGGCATCCGGCCTGCACCCAGTCGAGCACCGGCCCCGGCGCGCGATGCAGAATGCGATTGCGCTCGGGGTGCGTGATGATGGGAACCAGTCCGGCGCTCAGGAGCCGGAAAAACGTGTCCTTGATCTGCGGCGGGATCGCATAATCGCTCAACTCAACCAGGAGGTACTGCTTCCCCGCGATGGTGTAGCGCTGCGGGTTGCGCAAGGCATCTTCTACATTGTCGTAAGAGAGATGGAAGTCGCACCCAATGCTGAATTCCAGCTCGCCGGAGAGGCGGCTATCGAGCTCGGCGACTTTTTCGCGCACGCTTTCGCGGCGGTAGGTGAATTCGTCGTTGGCGTGCGGCGTGGCGACGATATGCGTGATGCCGTCGGCAAGGGCGAGGCGGCACATTTCCAGGGTGATGTCCCAGGATTTCGATCCGTCGTCCAGGCCCGGAAGGATGTGGCTGTGAATATCAATCACTGGGGTCGCTCAACACCCGGCGCTCGGTGAATGAGGGAATGCTTCAACGCCCGTCCGAATGCCGTGCGCGGAGGAGGTTGACGGCCATACTAGCACAGGAGGACAAGAGAGAAGGCGATATGGCGCCGCCCTATTCGTGCGACGAGTACGGTTTTGGAACCGCGCTGCGTTGCTGAAGAGGCTTCGAAACCATGGAGGGCTGCTATTGGCGGGAAGCCCATTGTGGACTGGTCCGGGAATCCGGTAGGGCGGTGGAAGCCGGTTGACTCGGTTGAGTAGGGATGGAGAACTTACCCCAGCAAGCGGCGGTAAATGATCGCGTCCTCCACGGGCGCGGCGTAGTAGGCGGGGCGGCGGCCGGCAATGGTGAAATTTTCCTTCTCGTAGAGGCGGCGCGCGGGATGGTTGGACTCGCGAACCTCAAGAAAAATGGCGCACGCGCCGCAAGAATAGGCCCGCCGCATGATGTCGGCCAGCAAGGCAGTAGCAACGCCGCAGCGTCGGGCGCGAACAGCCACCGCGATGTTCTCGATCTCCCATTCCTCGCCGATCTCGCGGGCGACCAGGAAGCCCTCGACTTCAGCGTTCGCCACGACCAGCACGATCCGGCGGCTGCCCGCACGGAAGATTTCCTGGTACAGGGATTGTGACCATTGAGAGAGCGCGGGCGCCTGCTGCTGGATGGCGAGGATCGCGGGGATATCGGCGGCGGTTCCGAGGCGCAGGCCCATACGGGAGATGGTAGTCCGGAACGGCGTCGCAGGCGCGAAGCGTCACGGTTAAGCTTAAGCCGGATTTCCGGAGTGGCTGCCGCCAGGCGCGAAGATTTCGGCGTCGGAGCGGCGAATGTAGCTGGCCTCGAGTTGCTCGGGCGAGACCACGGCGCCGGCAAGAACTCTGGCGAAGCCGATACGCGCAATGGCGTCGGCCCGGGGCCGTTCCACGTGGCGAAGCTGAACCCCGGCATCGCGCAGCCAATCAAGAATAAACACATCGGGCGAGGCGACGGAGGAGGGCGCCGCCCGTTGCACCAAGGCCCGGAGGCCGGCCTGGTCGAGGAGAAGCGCCTCGGCCAGGACCACGCGGCCATCCTGCATTTCGATAATCCCGACGTAGGCCTGGGAGCGGCCGGCATCGAGCGCGGCGATTACATGTCCCTGCGCGCCGGTACTGAGGGCGACGGCTTCCAGCAGGGACACCGGCGCCAGCGGTTTCCGCAGGATCTCGGCGAGTCCCTTAACGGCGGCCAGGCCTACGCGCAAGCCGGTGAAGGAACCCGGGCCCGTGACCACCGCAAAAGCATCCAGGTCTTGGCGGGTGAGACGGCAACGCTCCAGGCTGCGGGCGACTTCCGGAATGAGCTGCGCCGAGAATGCTCCACCCGCGAGCGGCGCAAGCTCGAGAACCTCGAAATGGCGAGCATCCGCACGCGCGAGCGCCAGGCTGCCCTGTTTTCCGGAGGTATCAACCGCGAGCAGCAGCATTCAAACGCCCTGGGGCGGGTCTTCGCACAACTCGAGGAGGACGCCGCCGGCGCTGGCCGGATGCACGAAGACGTAGAGGTGCCCGCCGGCGCCCACCTTGATGTCGTCGGAGACCAGGCGTGTGCCTTTCTTCTTCAGTCGCTCGACGGTGGCGGCCAGGTCGCGGACGCGCACGGCCACGTGATGCAGGCCTTCGCCACGTTTCTGGATGAAACGGGCAATGGGGGATTCCGGCGAAGTAGCCTCGAGCAGTTCGATGCGGCTTTCGCCCAGCGGTACCATCGCCAGCCGTACTTGCTCTCCCTCGACGGTTTCTTCGTGCAGCACCTTCATGCCCAGATCCTCATACAAGGAGCGGGCGGCCGCGAGCGATTTCACGGCAACTCCCAGATGGTCAATGTTCATGAGCTTCTCCCCAGGCCCGCGACCAAATCTTCGACCAGAGTATAGGGATCGCGCTTGTGCTCGGCCACTTCGGTGGCGAACTGCTCGACCGTGCCCTCCCCGACCTGCTGATGTATCACGCGCTCCAGCAGGGCGTCGCGCAGCATCTCCAGCAGGCGGGCACGCCAGCTGCGGGCCTTCTTTTCCAGGAGCAGGGTGCCCTGGCGGAGGTGCTGCTCGTACTGGTCGAGAGCGGCTGCCAGGAGTTCGATGCCTGCGCCTTCGCTGGCCACCGTCTTCACGATGGGCGGGGTCCAGCGGTCGGTGCGGGAGGCCAGCGACTGCAGCGCGCGAATTTCGCGCTCGACACGTTCCGCGCCTTCCCGGTCGCTTTTGTTGATGACGAAGATGTCGGCAATTTCCATAATGCCGGCCTTAATGGTCTGCACGTCATCTCCCATACCGGGCACGAGCATAACGACCGTGATGTCGGCGAGACGGACGATGTCCACCTCGTCCTGGCCGACGCCAACCGTTTCGATGAGTACCAGGTCGCGCCCCGAAGAGTCGAGCAGGGTGGCGACGTCGGCGGTGGTGCGGGCCAGACCGCCCAGCGCGCCGCGCGTGGCCATGCTGCGAATGTAGATGCCGGGATCGCTGTGGTGGGACAGCATGCGGATGCGATCGCCGAGGATGGCGCCCCCGCTGAAGGGGCTGGTGGGATCCACCGCAATGATGCCGACGGTTTTCTGGCGCCGGCGGTATTCGCGCGCGAGCTGGTCCACCAGGGTGCTCTTGCCGGCGCCAGGCGCCCCGGTGACCCCGATCACGCGCGCCCGGCCGGAAGCGGGGAAGAGCGACTTGAGGATGGAGATGGCCTCCGGCCGGCGGTTTTCCACGGCGGTGATGGCGCGTGCCAGCTGGCGCGCATCGCCGGCGCACACTCCTTCCACCATGCGTTGGATGTGACTGTCCAAACGGTAAGTGTAAAACACGGATGCGGCAGGCCACACCGGGCGGGACATCCGGCCATAAGGTTGCGAAAAAGGGCGGGCGCCCGGCTAAGCAGGCGGCCCCCCTCGCGCTAAGGGCGCTGGCTCAGTCCTTGAGAAGCTGGCGGGCGATGACCATGCGCTGGATCTCGCTGGTGCCCTCGCCGATGGTGCACAGCTTCACGTCGCGGTAAAACTTCTCGGCAGGGTAGTCCTTGATGAAGCCGTAGCCCCCGTGGATCTGCACGCCCTCGTTGGCACAGCGCACGGCAACCTCGCTGGCATACAGTTTGGCCATGGAAGACTCGAGGGTGGTCTTCTGTCCAGCGTCCTTCATGGACGCGGCGCGCAGGGTGAGCAGGCGCGCGGCCTCGATTTCGGTGGCCATGTCGGCGAGCTTCCACTGGATGGCCTGGAATTCGGAGATGCTCTTGCCAAACTGGCGGCGCTGCTTGGAATACTTGAGGGCAGCCTCATAGGCGCCCTGGGCCATGCCCAGCGACAGGGCAGCGATGGAAATCCTGCCGCCGTCCAGCACGCGCATGGCGTCTACAAAACCCTGGCCTTCGACACCCAGCAGGTTCGCGGTGGGCACGGCGCAATCCTCGAAGATCAATTCCGCGGTATCGCTGGCGCGCAAACCAAGCTTGTTTTCCTTTTTGCCGGGGCGAAAGCCGGGAGTGCCTTTCTCCACGACAAAGGCGGTAAGACCGTGCGTGTGCGCGGTGCGGTCGGTGACCGCGATCACCACGACCACATCGGCATAGTGGCCGTTGGTGCAGAACGTCTTCGTGCCGTTCAATACCCAGGAATCCTTGTGGCGGACGGCGGTCATGCGCGCGCTGCCTGCGTCGGACCCGGAGCCGGGCTCGGTCAGGCCCCAGGCGCCAATGAAGTCGCCGGTGGCAAGCCGGGGTATGTATTTGCGCTTCTGTTCTTCATTGCCGGCGAGAAAGATGTGATTACTGCACAGCGAGGTGTGCGCGGCCACGATGATGCCCACAGAACCGTCCACGCGAGAAAGCTCCTCGATGGCGGTGACGTACTCAACGTAGCCCATGCCAGCGCCGCCATATTCGGCGGGGAATACGGTACCCATCAGGCCGAGCTTGCCCAGTTCTTTGACGGTCTCGAGGGGGAAGTCGCCGGCTTCATCCCACGTCATCACATGGGGCAGAATCTCGCGCTCGGCAAACTCGCGCACGCTCTTGCGCAGGTGCTGCTGCTCCTCGTTCAGTTGAAAATCCAAAACGTCCTCCCCGGCGGGAACCGCAGGAAACAAGCGTGCCATATACAGGCTACGCAAACATTTCATTAAAACACAGCCGTAGCAAAGGGGGGATTACCGGAAGGTGCTGAACGCGGGTAACGCGGCAAGACGGCCCCGTTCACTGGTGTGCAAGGCAGCGTAAGGTCTGCTTTGCTTCGGCTTATGGCGGCCGGGTTGCGGCGGCCGGAAGGGCCTTTCGCCTCAGTCAGCGGCCCCGGCGCGGCGGCCGCGCCCGCAAACCTTCTGCACGGCCGTGATGGCACGAGCGCAGGCTTCGCGGTCCACATCCATGTGAGTCACCATGCGAATGTGGTCGGCATCAATACCGCTGGCCAGCACGCCATGCTCTGCCAGCAGGCGGCACATATCGTGGGAAGTCTGGCCCACGCCCGCAACATTGAAGACAACAATGTTGGTTTGCACGTTGCCGACCACGCGGAGGCCAGGGATGCCGGCGAGGCCCTCTCCCAGAAAGCGCGCATTGGCATGGTCTGCGGTGAGCCGGGCGGGCATTTTCTCGAGCGCAATGAGGCCGGCGGCGGCGAGCACGCCCGCTTGCCGCATTCCCCCACCAAGGGACTTGCGATAAACGCGCGCCTGGTCGATAAAGCCGCGGCTGCCCACCAGGAGCGACCCCACCGGGGCGCCCAGTCCCTTGGAGAGGCAAAACATTACCGAATCGGCTTTCGCCGTCACTGCGGCCACCGGTTGGCCGAGCACAGTAGCCGCGTTGAAAATGCGCGCGCCATCCAGATGGACAGGCAGGCCGGCGGCATGCGCCTGGTCGCAGACTTCGTCAAAAATTTCCTGCGGGTAGACCGTACCCCCCGCCATGTTGTGGGTATTCTCCAGCGCCACCAGGCCGGTCTGCGCGCGGTAATAGATCCTGGGAGCAATCCAAGGGCGGATGGCGGTCCAGGTCAAAATTCCATCTTCGGCAGCGATGGTGCGTGCCAGGCATCCGGAGAAATGCGCCAGCATGGCCATCTCGTAGTTGAAGATGTGACCACGCTGCTCGCAGATGATTTCCTGTCCGGGCCGGGTGTGGACCTTGACCGCAATGGTGTTGCCCATGGTGCCGCTGGGCACAAAAATCGCAGCTTCACGCCCAAAAATTTCCGCAGCGCGCTGCTCCAAACGGTTGACAGTGGGATCCTCGCCGTAAACATCGTCTCCTACCTCGGCCTCAGCCATGGCACGGCGCATCTCCGGCGTCGGGCGCGTGACGGTGTCGCTGCGCAGATCGGTGACCGGCGGGGACATGTTGATGGGTCGCAGTTTAGCAAATTGGATGGGCAGGCGCTCTCATCGATTTTCGCCAGACATGCGCCAGGGCTGACGCCGGGCGGGGTCAGGCGCCGGCAGGGGCGAGGAAACTCTGGAAGACTTCATTGGAGAGCAGGCGGCCACGCGATGTGAGCCGGATGTTATCGCCGTGGCTTTCCAGCAGGCCTTGACCGCAAAGCAGGCGAACAGTTTCGCGAGAATGGGCCGCATCCCCGAAGCGCGCAGCCAGCGCGGCGAGGTCCACGCCCCGGTTCAGCCGCAGGCCAAGAAAGAAAGCTTCCTCCCGAGCGGCCCTCCAGTCCACGGGCGTGCGCGCGAGCGGCTGGCCGGCCAGGTACGCCTCAAGCGAGTCTGGGGTGGCGAAGCGGACAGATTCGATGGCTGACGGAAGCGAGGCTCGGTCTTCGGCAAGCTCCTCCGGCGCGGAAACCGAGGGCAACATGGAATGCGCATCCACGCCGAATCCGAGATAGGGCCGGCGCAGCCAATATTTCAAGTTGTGCGCAGATTCAAACCCCGGGCTGGCGAAGTTGGAGATTTCATACTGCTGCAGTCCCGCCAGGTTTAGACGTTCGGCAGCCTCCAGGTAGAAATCGGCTGCGGCATCGTCGTCCGGGACAAAGTGGGCGTGATAGCGGGTGCCGCCGGCGATGAGCTCGCGTCCCAGCCGGGAGTCCTCGTCCACCTCCAACAAGTACACGCTGACGTGAGGCACGCCGGTTTCCAGCGTCGCATCCAACGACGCGCGCCAGCTGGTGGCCGTCTGGTGAGGAAGCCCGGCGATCAAATCCAGGTTAACGTTGCAAAT
>JAMXLI010000053.1 GCA_024281115.1 Terriglobales bacterium
CCTGCTGGGCGACGCGTACTACTGGGCTATCAACCGCAGCATGGATGCTACGTTGGGCGCCGAGTACTACTCCAACCGCGGGTGGGCGCAGCACGGTGAGTTTCGCGCCAAGCCGTCAGAAAGTTCCTTTTTCGATTTCCGCTTCTTCGGCGTCACCGATCAGAAAGGCGCCAAGATTGGACGCCAGATTGTGAAGGAGGGCGGTCAGGACATCACCCTCAAGGGCTCCGGCCTGCTCGATCGCGACACGCGCGGCGTCCTGAACCTGGAGTATTTGAGCTCGTTTCCCTTTCGCCTGGTCTTTAACCAGGTCTTCACCAACGCCGTGCCCTCCAACATCGTGAACAGCGCGTTCGTCTCGCGCAACGTCAATGGTTTCTCCTACAACCTGGATTTTGAGAGGCTGCAGGATTTCCAGGGCAACCCTCACCCGCTGCGCCCGCTCGATTACCTTTCCAATGTGATCCTGCACGTGCCCGAAGTGCGGGTCTCGTCGGTGGACCGGCAGGTGGGGAGCACTCCCCTGTACTGGTCGTTTGCCACGGCGGTGGATGGGGTGCAACGCCGTGGGCAAGACTTCAACGCCACGCCCATGGTCGGGCGCTTTGATCTTCAGCCCGACGTCGTGCTTCCCTTACAGCATCGCGGGTGGGTGTTCGCGCCCGAGTTCCTTTTGCGGGATACGGCGTACACCGAGAGTGCTAACCTGGTTGCCGCTCCCAGCGGCGGCACCGTCAATCGCAAGGCAGCCGAGGCCGTCCTGGACCTGCGCTCTCCGTCGCTGCAGCGCATCTTTCAGCGCCCGCTGTTCGGCCACAAGTTCAAGCACGTCATCGAGCCGCAAGCGACCTATCGCTACGTGACCGGGGTGGACAATTTTTCCCGCATCCTGCGCTTCGACGAGACCGACATCCTCACCGACACCAACCAGGTCGAGTATGGCTTGACGAACCGCCTTTACAGCAAAGCGCTGAACTGTACTCCCGTTACCAACGCCTCTGCGGGGAAGCCGCCGGCCGTGCCCGCCGCCCCGGAGGGGACACGGGGCGCCGCCGCTTCCACTACGACGAGCGACGCCCAGTCGGCCTCGTCCATCCCGGTGTGTACCGGGTCCCGGGAGCTGATTTCCTGGCGCGTAGCCCAGCAATACTACTTTGATCCCGGCTTTGGGGGCGCACTGGTTCCGGGAATCCGCAACGTCTTCAGCTCCACCGCGGATTTCACGCCTATCGCGTTTCTGACCGGACGCCGTAACTTTGCTCCCATCATCTCGCGCCTGCACGTGCAGACTGCTTCCGGCACCGATCTGGAGTGGGACATCGATTATGACACCCGCAGCGGACGCATGAATGCCAGTACCGCGCTGGTCAACTACCGGATCGGACAGTTTTTCATCGGCGGAGGACACTCCCTGCTGAAAACGCCGCAGCAGTTTGTCTCTAATCCCTGCAGCAGGTCGGTGACGGGGGCGATCACGGTATGCCCTTTCAACCAGTACCGGGTCTTGGGAGGGTACGGCAACCTGAATCGGCGCGGCTTTAATATCGCGGGCGCCGTGGGGGTAGATGCCACCCTTAATTTCATCCAGTATTCAGTTGTTCAAACCACCTACAACTGGGATTGCTGCGGATTGACCTTTGAGTACCGGCGTTTCGCGATCGGCCCGGTGCAGAACGACAATCAGTTCCGCTTCGCCTTTTCCTTGTCGAACGTGGGCACCTTCGGCAACCTGCGCCGCCAGGAGCGCCTCTTCTGATGCGACGCGTCCGGCGTTTCCCAGCCCGGCTTGCGCCGCTCCTCGTGGTCGCGCTCGCGCTGGGATGCGGCGGCGGCAGTTCCAATTTCGGCGGCAATATCAGCGGAGGCTTTTCCCAGGCTACTTTGAACGGACACTATGCCTTCTTGTTCACCGGGCAGAACTCCCAGGGTGTGCTGCGCGAAGGCGGCGTACTCACCGCCGATGGCAAGGGAAACATCACCCTGGGCGTGCTGGATGTCGCCCAGGGCGGAGGAGTCACGTCGCTGTCCTTCGACGGTACTTACACCCTTAACAGCAATGGGACGGGCCAGGCCACGTTGGGACTGCCCGGGGGCGACATCAGTCTGGCTTTGGCGGTGGTCTCCCCGGGCCGCGTCTACGCGATTGAGAACGACGCTTTCGCCAATATTGCCGGCACGCTGGAGCAGCAACAGCCGCTATCGTTCGCCGCCACCCCGCGCGGCGCTTTCGCCTTCACGCTGCACGGGCTGAAAGGACCGGGGTCGGCAGGCGTGATCGGAAGCTTTGCCGCCGCCAATGGCAACTTCACCGGCGACCAGGATGTGAACCTCGCCGGCGCGCTGGCCGCGCCCATTGGCATCACCGGCAGCTTCACCGTGCCCGACACCTCCGGGCGCGGCGCCTTCAATCTCACCGACGCCTCGGGCGCGACCTCGAGCTTCTTCTATTACGTGCTCAGTACCGATCAGTTCCGCATTCTCTCCAGCGATACCAGCGCGCTCTCCGGGCGGGCGGAGCGGCAGGCTTCCTCCGCCTTCAGCAATGCTGCCTTGACTGGGTCCTACGCGTTTGGCAGCACCGGCGACACCACCGCGATCGGCAGAGCGCGCGCGGTCGGGCGCTTCGTCGCCGATGGCAACGGCGGCATCACCGGTGGCCTCGTCGATCGCGTACTTGACGGTGCGTTGCAATCGCAATTGCCCTTCGCCGGTAGCTACTCGGTGAGCGCACAGGGGCGAGGAACCATGGTTTGGCAGCCCGGTTCGGGCGTACAGGTCCGCCAACTCTTCCGGCTAGTGAGTGGCGGGCGCGCGTTTTTCCTGCGGGAAGACCCCGTGCAGGTGGAAGACGGCACTCTCGACCTGCAACAGCCCGCGGCCGCTTCGGATGCAGCCCTGAATGGCGTCTACGCCATAGTTCTCGGCGGCACGGATGCAAGCGGCCCCGTGGACCGCCTGGGGCTACTGCAGGCGAACGGCCAGGGCGCCCTTACTTTCAACGGAATTCTGAACCGCTCTGGCCACATCAGCCAGCCCGCCTCTGCGACGGGGCAATACTCCGTGGCACCCACAGGACGCGGCGTCGCCGGCGTGGGCAACTTATCGCCCAATCTGGTCTTCTACCTGGTTTCCGGCGCCGAGGCATACGCGCTCGCCGCCGAAGACGGCGTGGAAGCTTCCGGATCGCTGAGCCGGCAGTAAGCGCGTTCTACGCGAAAAAGCGCGGGTCGCGCAACGCAATCCTCTCTTGCGCTAGGATGAAACGCCATGGACGCATCGCTCGCTGCCCGGTTCCACAAATTGCAGGACGGGCTGCGTTCTCTCGGTAAGACCCTGGTGGCGTACTCGGGCGGGGTGGACTCCGCCCTGCTTGCCGACGTCGCCAGCGAAGTGCTCGGCGGCAGCATGCTGGCGGTCATCGCCGACTCGCCCAGCCTGGCGCGCTCTCAGCTGCGCGACGCCCTCGCCTTGGCCGAGGAGCGGCGCATTCCCCTTGAGGTGATTTCCAGCGGGGAACTGGAGAATCCCGCCTACGCGCGCAACGACCCGCAGCGCTGCTTCCACTGCAAGGATGAGCTGTTCACGCTTCTGGAGGCGCTGCGCGCAGAACGCGGCTTCGATGCGGTGGCCTACGGCGTCAACCTCGATGACCAGCGCGATTTCCGTCCCGGGCAGCGGGCTGCTTCCCTGCACGGGGTGGCTGCCCCGCTGCTGGCGGCGGGTCTGGGAAAGGACGACGTGCGCCAACTCGCTGCGGCTAGGGGGCTGCGCGTGTGGGACAAGCCGGCCTCCCCCTGTTTGTCCTCGCGCATCGAATACGGCCGGCCGGTGACGCGGGAAGCCCTGGCTCAAGTCGAGCAGGGCGAAGAGGCGTTGCATGCACTCGGGTTCCGCGAGTGCCGCGTCCGCCACCACGGCGCCATCGCCCGCATCGAGATCGGCCGCGAGGAGCTGCCCCAGGCCCTCACTCCCGCCATGGCGGCGGAGTTATCCCGCATCTTCAAGGCCCTGGGCTTCACCTACGTTACCCTCGACCTGGAAGGCTTCCGCTCGGGGTCCATGAATTCCCTTATCATGCTCGAGAAGCTGGCGGCCGGCCCTTCTTGATCAATCCGCGCGTTGCAGCAGGTCGCGCCTGTCGTGAGATAATCCTAAAAACTCCGTGTACAGGCGGCTTTCATTGCTGTTCTTTCGACGCGCTTGCATCATTCTTGCCGTGTTGTGCCTGGGCTGCTCGGCGCAACTGACCTCGCCACAGATCGCCCAGCGCATCGAGCGGCAGTTGCGCGCTTATTACAACGTCCCCGCCTCGGTGCAGATCTCGGTCGGGCCGCGCAGCGCCAGCGAGTTCCCCAATTACGACAAGATCACAGTCACCTTCGTCAACGGCGACCAGAAGCAGAATCATGACTTCCTGCTGGCTCACGACGGCAAGTCCCTGGTCCGCTTCACCAAGCTGGATTTGACCGCCGATCCCTACGCCGACACCATGAAGAAGATTGACACGTCCGGCCGGCCGGTGCGCGGCAACAAGGACGCCAAAGTCACCCTGGTCAACTACGACGACTTCCAGTGCCCGTATTGCTCGCGCATGCACCAGACCCTCTTCCCGGGCGTTTTCAACCAGTACAAGGACCGGGTCAAAATCGTGTATAAGGACTACCCGCTGGCGGAGATTCATCCCTGGGCGACGCATGCCGCGGTGGATGCCAACTGCCTGGCTGCACAAAACAACGACGCCTACTGGGATTTCGCCGACTACGTTCATGCCAACCAGAAGGAAGTCAGCGGGCCGGAACGCGGCGACCTCAAAGCGCAGTTCGCCACCCTCGACCGGCTGGCCCTCGAGCAGGGCCAGAAGCGCGGCCTCGACGTGGCGCGCCTGCAGGCGTGCGTGAAAGAGCAGAAAGACGACGCCGTGCAGGCCTCGGTGCGCGAAGGCAATGCCCTGGGCGTGAATGCGACGCCGACCATGTTCATCAATGGCGAGAAGCTTGACGGCGCCGTGCCGCCGCAGGAGCTTCGTGCCGCCCTGGATCGCGCCTTGAAGGATGCCGGCGTACAGCAGGCTTCCCAGCCGGCGCCGGCGGCGACCCGGCCGGCTTCCGGCCCCACGGGCCAGTAATAGGCCAGTGCATCACCCTGCCGCTCAGCCCGGCGGCGGGAACGGCAGGCTTGCAGGCGGCCTGCGGACGGCTCCGCTGTCGGAGGACACAACTTGGACCACACTACGCCCTGGTTTCGCGGCGCCGCTTGCCCGGCGCTGGCGGGCTGCATCCTGCTGGCCGCGCTGGCCGGATGCGACCGCAAGAGCGCCGCACCCGACGTGATGGCGCGGGTAAACGGGCACGACATCGTGCAGGCGGAAGTCCAGAAATACTACGACAACCAGACTGCCGGCTCGCCGCAGGCCCCTTCCGGAGAGCAGGCCACCAGCCTGCGGCTGAGCATCCTGCGCGAGCTGATTGACAACGAAATCATTGCTCAACGGGCGGAAAAGCTCGGCTTGCTTGCCACCGACGACGAAGTGGACCGCCGGCTCAACGAAATCAAGGCGCCCTACACCCAGGAGGAGTTCCTGAACCGGCTGAAGGAAAAGAAGATTACGTTGGACGATTTTCGCCGCGACTTGCGGCGCAGCCTCACCGTGGAGAAGGTGCTCAACAAGGAGATCACCTCCAAGATCAACATCACCGACCAGGACATCTCCGGCTACTACAACGCCCACAAGGCTGAATTCAACTTGATCGAGCCGCAGTATCGCCTGGCGCACATCATGGTGAGCAACACGCCCAATGCCCAGGTGCGCAATCTGAAGAACGACAAAGCGCAGAACGACGCGGAAGCGCGCAAGAAAATCCAGATGCTGCTCAACCGTCTGGACAGCGGCGAGGATTTCGCCACGCTGGCCATGAATTATTCCGAAGATCCGGAAACCGCCAGCAACGGCGGCGACCTCGGCTTCACTCCCGAGTCCTCCCTGCGCAACACCGATACTGCGACGCGCGAGGCCATTACCAAGCTTAAGCCGGGCCAGTACAGTGGCATCATCGCGGTCGTGAATCCCACCACCCGGCAGATGATCGGCTACCGCATTGTGAAGGTGAGCGCCAAGGAACCGGCGGGACAGCGCGAACTGAGCGACCCGCGCGTGCAGCAAGCCATCCGGCAGCAATTACGGGAGCGCCGCGAGCAACTGCTCAAGGCGGCTTACTACGAAGTGCTGCACAATCAGGCAAAAATTCAGAATTTCTACGCCAACAAGGTCTTGAACGACTCCGGCACGGCGGTGAAATAAGCGCCGGCCGGCTTCGACCGGCGCGCGGGGGCGCGGTATTGCCGAGCGGCGGGCGCGGCGCTGATCGGGGCGCGGCGCCGCTCCGGCTATTCCACGATGGCTAACACGTCGCCGGGGTTGACGTTCGCCCCTTCGACGGCTGCCATTTTCTGCACGATTCCTTTCTTGGGCGCCTTGAGTTCGTTCTGCATCTTCATGGCTTCGATCACGACAAGGCCTTGGCCGGCTTCGACCGGGCTCTTCTCCGTCACCAGAACCCGGACCACGCGGCCGGGCATGGGCGCCACCAGCTTTTTCGCACCCTGCTGCGCGCCGTCGGCTTGCTTGCGCGCCCGCAGGGAGCGTGGATCGCTGATCTCCGCCGAGTAGCGGTCGCTTCCTACCCACAAGTGCAGATCGGACGGGCCAGCCTCCCGTTTCACCTCGTACGCCGTACCCTCGATCACGAGCGAGAGCACGTCGCGCCGGCTGAGCACCGCGTCCACGGCCACCGGGCGCCCGTCGAGACGGCACTGCCGCCCGCTGCCCTGGCGTGCCAGTTCCAGCCGGTAACTCTTTCCTTCTATGGTGACGTCGTACACCATGGACTAACGCCTCGCCTCCTGCCTGGCCACCTGCTTCCAGGTCGCCCCTTGTGTCGCTCCAGCGGAGGCCCCATTTCGCGCCGGACTGACCGGGCTTCCGCCCGTTGAGCTGTCCAGCAGGGCAAATATGCCGGCGGCGACCGCCGCCACAGGCCCGTGGTCCTTGCGAACAGGGTCCGCCTCCGGGCGGGCCAGCAACCGTTCCAGAAACCCGGTATCGATCTTGCCTGCCGCGAATTCCGGGTCGCGCAGAATGCGGCGGAACAGCGGAATGTTGGTCTTGATTCCTCCCACGAAGTACTCGTGCAGGGCGCGCCGCAACCGCATGATGGTCTGCTGCCGGTCTGTGCCGTAGGCGATCAGCTTGGCCAGCAGCGGATCGTAATCCAGGGGCACCGTCCAGCCTTCATACATGCCGCTGTCACGGCGGATTCCCGGCCCCGCCGGGGTCAGCAGCAGGGTGATCCTGCCTGGGCTGGGAAAGAAGTTATTGTCCGGATCTTCGGCGTAGATGCGGCATTCCATGGCATGTCCACGGATGAGCACGTCATTTTGCGCAAAGGGTAAACGCTCTCCCGCGGCGATGCGGACCTGCAGATGGACCAGGTCGAGCCCGGTGATCAGTTCCGTCACGGGGTGTTCCACCTGCAAGCGCGTGTTCATCTCCAGGAAGTAGAAATTTTTCTGCTGGTCCACCAGGAATTCCACTGTACCGGCGTTGGTGTAGCCCGCGGCCTGGGCCACGCGCACGGCTACTTCGCCCATCTGGCGCCGCATCTCCGGGCCCACGATGGGCGAGGGAGACTCTTCCAGCACTTTCTGATGACGTCGCTGGATGGAGCATTCGCGCTCCCCCAGGTAAACGGTTTGGCCGTGCTCGTCGGCCAGCACCTGCATTTCGATGTGCCGCGGGTTCTCGATGAACTTTTCCAGGTAGACTTCGCCGTCTCCAAAGGCCCGTTCCGCCTCGCTGCGGGCCGCCTGGAACGCGGATTCCAGTTCTCCGGCCGAACGCACCAGGCGCATGCCCTTGCCGCCCCCGCCGGCCGCTGCCTTCAGCATGACCGGATACCCGACCTCGCCGGCCAGACGCGCCATCTCCCCCAGCTCAAGGCCGCGCGCCGAGCCTGGAACCAGCGGCACCCCGGCGGCTTGCATGGCCTGGCGGGCGCGCGTCTTCGATCCCATCATCTCCATCGCGGCCGCGGTGGGCCCGATAAATTTCACCCCCGCATCGGCGCAAGCCTGAGCAAATTGCGGATTCTCGGAGAGAAACCCATACCCGGGGTGGATGGCCTCGGCGCGCGAACGTCGGGCCACGTCGAGCATCTTGCCGATGTTCAGGTAGGATTCGCTGGCGGTTGCGGCGCCGATCGGATACGCCTCATCGGCATGACGCACGTGCAAGGAGGTACGGTCCACGTCCGAATAGACGGCCACCGACGCAATGCCCATCTCGCGGCAAGCGCGCAGGATGCGCACCGCGATCTCACCCCGGTTGGCAATCAGGATCTTCTTGAACATCCGCACGATTGCTGGAGCGGCCTCCAGCCGGCAGCAGAAACTTCGATTGTACCCTGCGCCGCAGCGCCTGCTGTCGTGGCCGGCGCTGCCTTACGCCAGCGCATTTGCGGCACAAAGCGGCTTACCAGCGATTTGCGATGGTCGGCTCATAACCGCTTACCAAAACGCCCCTTCCGCCGATGGCAGGCGGTTGGGGCGTTGTCCCTGAGGAGAAATCGCGGCTACTGCTGCTGGCCTGACTGCTCGTTCACGATCCCGCCGGGTCCGGTCTGCTTGGCGGCCTTGGCTTTCTTAGTGGCCATGGTCTTGTCCACCCACTCGTCGGCGGTCTTCAGGTCCTGCGCGCGGGCTGCCGCATCGTCGCATTCCGTGTCCGCCTTCTCGCGGTACATGAGATTCATGTAGGCCATCGCATCGTCGTAATCCGGGCGGAGCTGCAGCGCCTTGTTCAGGTTCTCGATGCCGTCCTGGATCTTATCGCTGTTGATTTCCTTCAGGTGGGCGCAAACCTTTTTGTCCTTGAGCTGTTCGTCGGGCTTGAGGCCTAGTTTGGCGCGCTCTTCCATGCGGGGCTGGTAGGTCTGCGTCCAGTCAATCACCGCCACCGAGTAGTAGGGCTCGGGATCGTTGGGATCGAGCGAGGTTACGCGCTTGTAGAAATCCTTGGCCAGGTCGAACTTCTTCATCTGCAGGTACAGGTAGGCAATTCCCTTATTGCTGTTGATGTTCTGCTCGCGGCTGGGATTACGATCCAGCACCTGCTTGTACTGGTCAATGGCGGCCTCCGCGTTGCGGTTATTTTCCGGCGTGTCGGCCCCGGGAATGTATTGCTGGGCATAGGCGGTGGCCAGGTAGAGCCGCGCGTTCAGAAGCCCGGGATCAAAGGAAACGGCATTTTTAAAGCGTTCGATCGCCTCTTCGTATTTGGCGTTCTTGTAGGCTTGCACGCCTTTATTGAGCTGGTCGCGAGCTTTCAGCTTGTTGCATCCCGCCGTGGTGAGCAACAGCGCCGCGATGCCAAGCAACACCAGCGTTTTTGCAGTTCTATTCATTGAGTTATTAGTCTCCCTTGGCAGAAATGCTAGGGCCTTAGAGCGCCGCGGAAAAGCGCCGGGCGCGCTGGGTGCAAGCGGCAGGCCCATTTTGGGCCTGCCGTCTCCGAAGCGCCTGCGAAAGCGATCAGCCGCCGGCTTCGATCTTGGCGGTGATCAGGCCGACCTTTTCCACCCCGGCGGCGTGCGCGATGTCAATCACGTTGGCGACGGCGGAGAACGCGATGCCCGTATCGCCTTTGACGAACATGACCTTCTCCGCGCGCGTCTTGTAGATGTCCGTCAGCCGGTCCTGCAGCTTGTCCCAGCCCACGTCTTCCTGGTTGACCTTCAATGCGGGTTCTTTGCCCGGACCGGCGTCCATTACCTGGACCACGATGGTGCGGTCGGGGGTGTTCTGTTGTTTCTGGTTCGGTGGCGGGGGCTGGGGCACCAGCGCGTCCAGACCCTTGGGCGTGAGCGGCGTGATCACCATGAAGATGATGAGCAGCACCAGCAGCACGTCAATCAGGGGGGTTACGTTCATGTCGGCGCTGGGGCCGCCACCGGAACCGCCCATTGTCATTCCCATACGGTTCTCCTATTGCCCGCCCGTTGCGGGTGCGGGAGGCTGCGCGTTCTTCTTCTGCTCGGTCAACAGGCCGACATCGTCCACGCCGGCGGCGCGCACGTTGTCCACCACCTCGACCACGGACCCGTACTTGGCGCGCGCATCCGCGCGGATGAAGACCCGCTTGTCCACCTTGTTGGTCAGGCGGTCCTTGATTTTCTGGGTGAGTTGATCCGGCGGAGTCTTGTCGTTGCCGAAGAAAACCTGGCCGTCGCGCATGACCGCGACCACCAGGGCGTCTTCCTTGTCGGCATCCGGCATCTGCGTCGGATTGTTGACCTTGGCCAGATCAACGCTCACGCCCTTCTGCAACATGGGCGTGATCACCATGAAAATAATCAGCAGCACCAGCATCACGTCCACCATGGGGGTGACGTTGATGTTGGAGTTGACCTTCTTGCCTTCGGCTCTGGTTGCTATTGCCATGCTTCCATCTCCTGGCGTCCGCTCGAGTCGCCGACTGGCGGGCCCGCGTCCGGCTTGCGGCCCGCGTGCCCGTCAAGCCCGCAACTAGCGGCGAACTCCGCGCCGCTTCAGGAAGTAGTCAATCAGTTCGCTCGACGAGTTATCCATCTCCACGTCGAAGGCTTCCACACGGCCGGTCAGGTAGTTGAACATCATCACGGCCGGAATAGCCACAAACAGGCCGACCGCGGTGGTCACCAGCGCCTCGGCGATTCCGCCCGCGACGGCGCCCAGACCCGTGGCCTTGTTCTCGGAAATGCCGCGGAAGGCGTTCAGAATACCTACCACCGTGCCGAACAGTCCCACGAAGGGCGCGGTAGCGCCAATGGTGGCCAGACCGCCCAGGCCGCGCTTCAGTTCCGCGTGCACGATGGCCTCGGCGCGCTCCAGCGCGCGCTTGGAAGCCTCGATCTGCTCGCCCGGGATGTCGCCCGACTCAGTGTGGGCGCGAAACTCCTGCAGGCCCGCGGTGACCACCTTTGCCAGGTGGCTCTTCTTGCTGCGCTCGGCCACGCGGATGGCTTCGTCAATCTTGCCTTCGCGCAGAGCTCCGGCCACGGCCGGCGCAAACGCGCGCGATTGCTTGCGGGCGGCATTGAAAGCCATCCAGCGGTCGATCATCACGCCGATGGACCAGCCCGACATGACGAACAGGATCACGACCACGGCCTTCGCCAGGATACCCATCTGGTGCCATAGCGAAATCGGGTCCCAACTGACCGTGCCGCCCTCCTGCCAGATCCAGGTAGCGAACGCGGCAGCGTGAGTAAGAGCCAGGGATGCTGCGTGAGCTGCAAACATGAGTTGCTTTCCTCCTCAGGAAATCTCTCGAAAACGATGGCCTGGTGCCGATGACAACATTGCGGCGCAACCAGCCTGGGAAGCGCTGGTCGCGCCTGAAACTCGGATGCAAGTTCCGACGGCCGCCGGGCGGCGCGGCCTGCCGTCTATCCGCCCGAAAGCGTGAAGTTGACCGTAATCTGCGTCTCCACCTCGACCGGTTCCCCGTTCAAGATGTAGGGCTTGTACCGCCACTGCTTGACGGCCTCAATGGCGGAGGGCGCCAGCATGGGGTGACCGCTGATCACGCGCAGATTTTCAATTGTGCCCTGTTTACTGATCAGCGCCTGCAGCTGCACCGAGCCCTGGATGCGGGCTTGGCGCGCCAGCGGCGGATAAGCCGGCTGAACCTTGTGAATCAGCAGGCCCTGGGTCACGCCCTGCGAAACGCGCACGCGCTGCGGGGTCACGGCCTTGGGGACCGCTACCGGCGTGGAACTGATGATGCCGCCGATGACGCCGCCCATCTGCCCGCCCGGAACGCCGCCGGGCACGCCGCCCACTACCCCGGCCGCCGCCATGGCCGGCGGGGGCTGTTCCTCTTCCTTGATCATCTGCACTTTCTGCGGAATGCGGGTGGGGGTGCGAAGCTGGCCGTTGACGATATCGGTTTGCACCTTCACCACCTTCACCGGCGCAGCCGCCGGAGGCGGTGGAGGGGGTGGCGGAGGCGGAGGCGCTACCAGGAAGGTCATTAACTGCTGCTTCGGTAATGCCTCGGTATAGAGCAGCGGGATCAAAATCAGAATCGCTACCAGGCACGCCTGCAGAACGAACGACAGCGTGGTAGTGAAACCCCGCTTGGTTCTCAACTTGCCACCAGACTCGATGAGGCTGTCCTCAAACATGAGAATCCTCTCCTAGCGACTTAGACACCAGACGCGACCACTTTGCTCCCGCCCTAGGGACGAGGGCTTGGACGCGCTCCGTTACCGCGGTGAAGATCCCGTAACCACTTCCACTGCTACGACTTCGAACTAAACCTTGGCCTTGGCCCGGGGCCGGCGGGGCGCTTCGGAAGCTGCCGGCAGCGTCTTACGGCTGCCGGTTCTGCCCGACTGCCAATCCTGGTAGGCCACCAACATGGGGGCGGCCACCGCAATCGACGAATACGTCCCGATCAGGATGCCGATCACCAGGGCAAAAGAAAACCCGCGCAACACCTCGCCTCCAAACAGGTACAAGGAGAGAACCGTCAGGAAAGTGAGGCCGGAGGTTAAGATGGTCCGACTTAACGTCTGGTTGATGCTGCGGTTGACAATTTCTGCAAGTTTTTCACGGCGCAGCAGTTTCAGGTTCTCGCGAATGCGGTCAAACACCACGATGGTGTCGTTCATCGAGTACCCGACCAGGGTCAGAATGGCGGCGATCACGGTAAGGCTTATCTCCTTGTTGGCCAAGGAGAAAGCGCCCACAGTGATCAGAGTGTCGTGGAAACAGGCAACTACCGCCGCCACACCGTAGATCAGTTCGAAGCGGAACCAGAGATAAACCAGCATTCCGGCAAGGGAATAGAGAATGGCGAGCTTGGCCTGGTTCTGCAGCTGGCGGCCGACCTGCGGGCCCACGATCTCGACGTTGCGGACTCCATAGTCGGAAACGTAAAAACCGCCATCCAGCGCCGAGAGCACCCGCGAATCTACGGCGCCTTTCAGGTCGTTGATCGAGCCCAGCACGCCGCCCCGCACCTTATCGCGCTGGTTAACAATGGTCTGCGCGATATCGCTGTATTTCTGCTCCGCATCTGTGCCCAGGTGAAGCGGATCCTGCTGCAGCAGGAAGTCGCGCAGGGTGGTCGAACCGGCGTTGTTCAGGTCCTGCTTGCCGCCGGGCGCCTGGGTGGAAAGCGCGCGAATAATCTGCATTTTGCCGCGGTCGAGGGCGGCCTCGCTGGTTTCCTGTTCCGCCAGCCGGATCAGCACCTCGTTGTTAGCGGGGGCGCCATACCGCTGGATGCGGGCGTTGTGCAGGCCGGCGCGGTCCATGGCGGCGCGGATCTGGTTGTCGTCAGGCGCGTGGTTGTACTTCACATACACCAGGGTGCCGCCCTTAAAGTCCACGCCCAGCGGAATGCCGTGCCAAAAGATCATCGACAGTACACCCGCAACGCTAAACACCAGCGAAAAGGCGAGAAAATACCACTTCTTGCCCAGGAAATCTATGTTCGGATTGCGAAAGAATTCCACTTATCCCTCAAGCCAATAGCTAGATGCTTAATGCCTCGCCCCGCTGCTTGCGGTTGAGGATAGCGTCGAAAATCACCCGCGACACGAACACCGCGGTAAACAGGTTGGCCAGCAAGCCGAAAGTCAGGGTGACGGCGAACCCGCGTACCGGCCCGGTGCCAAAGATAAACAGGATCACCGCCGAAACGATGGTAGTGACGTGGGTATCCACGATGGTGATCCACGCGTGGCTGAATCCCTGCTCCACCGCCGAGGGCGGCGTCTTGCCGTTGCGCAATTCCTCGCGGATGCGCTCAAAAATGAGCACATTGGAATCCACGCCCATTCCGACGGTCAGAATCACTCCCGCGATGCCCGGCAGTGTGAGGGTGGCCTTGCTGAAGCCGAGAAACCCTAAAAGAATGATGAGGTTAAGGATTAGAGCCACGTCCGCATTGATCCCCGCCCCGCGGTAGTAGACGAGCATGAAGATAAGAACGGCCAACATGCCGATCACGGCCGCGCGCACGCCGTCTTTAATCGAATCGGCGCCCAGCGAAGGTCCGACCGTGCGTTCTTCCAGGTAGCGGATGCCGGCGGGCAATGCGCCCGAGCGCAGCACCATGGCCAGGTCCTTGGATTCCTGCTCGGAAAAGCGCCCATTGATCACGCCGGAATCGCGAATCTGCTCCTTGATGACCGCGACTTCCTGCACTTTGTTATCGAGCACGACCGCCAGATTGTCGCCAACGTGCGAGCCGGTGAAGTTGGCGAAGCGGCGGCCGCCTTCGCCGGTCAGCAGGAAGTGCACGCTGGGACGCCCGTTCTCGTCGCGGCTGGGCTCCGCGCTGCGCAGATCACGGCCGGTGACCGCGGAGGAGCGCGAGACCAGGTAATAGACATCGTGGGGCTCTTCGCCCTGCTGGGAGCCTATACTGCGCCCCTTAAGCAGTACGGTGTCGGGCGGAAGAACGCCGCTATGCGCCGCGAGCGCGTCCTGCTCGCTGGAGTAGGGGCCGCCCATGGACTGGCGGATCTCCAGCATGGCGGTGGACTGCATGATTTCCTTGACCCGGCCGGGATCGTCCACCCCCGGCAGCTGCACCAGGATCTGGTACTGCCCCAGGCCGTGCTCCTCGATCACGGGCTCGCTCACGCCTAACTGGTCAATGCGGTTGCGGATGGTTTCAATTGCCTGCTGGACAGCGCGGTTCTTCAGGTCGGTGAGCTGCGAAGGCTTCATCGCGACCGTCCAGGTGTCCTGCGCGCCCGAGGCCAGGTTGTACTCCGGCAGGTTGTCGTTGACGATCTCGCGCAGGTCGGAGGCGTTCTGCGGCGGCACCCCCTTGATCACAATGTGATCGGGGTTGTTGGCAGGATCGGGCGCGCTGATGTCGGCATAATTGACGTTGCGGCGGCGCAAGCTGTCCTTAAGGCGCTCGATGGCGTGATCCGCGTCCGCCTTGACGGCATCGTTCACCATGACCTGGAGGATCAGGTGGGTGCCGCCCTTCAAGTCGAGGCCCAGGTGAATGCGGTCTTGCAGGGCCGCGGCCAGAGCAGATCCGGAAACGCCACCCGGAATGCCAAAGATGCCGTAGATAAACGCGATCAAGACCGCAAAGATGAGGGCTGTCTTCCAGAGCAGGTTCTGCTTCATAAAATAAGGAATTCCCGGCTACGACTTGGCGGTCTCCTCGCCCGAAGAAACCGAAACCACCGATGAGCGGGCTACTTCCAGCCGCAGGTTATCGGGGGGAACGCGCAGGTGGACGAAGTCATCCCGCAAAGCGATGACCGTTCCGCGCAGCCCGCCGCTGGTGACCACGCGATCACCCGTTTTCAACTCGCCCAACATGTGCTGCCACTTCTTCTGCCGCCTCTGTTGGGGCAGGATGAGCAGAAAATAGAAAACCGCGAAGATCAGAATGAGCGGAAGCAGTCCCCACCCTGCGCCTTTCGCCTGCCACCACACTGCCATCGCTGCCATCTGCATACTTGCTCGTTCTGCTCGCGCCGCGCGAAAAGGCCCCCGCAGTAAGGTCACCACCGGGGCGCTTAGCGGCAGGAGTCTGTTGAAACGTTTTCGTCTGGCCGGATGCTTCCTTGGTCAGGGAACCGGGGAATGCCCGGACTTCAGGGTGGACCGATACTCAGAGAGAAAGGTGGCCCACTTCCCAAGTTTAATAGAATGCCGCACCGCTTCCATGGTGTCAAGGTAGTGGGCCAGGTTGTGAATGGTGTTCAGCGTCATGGCCAGCATTTCGCGGCTGGCGTAGAGGTGTCGCAGGTAGGCGCGCGAGTACCGGCGGCAGACGCTGCATCCGCAGCGCGGATCGAGCGCGGATTCATCGCGCGCGTAGCGCGCGTTCTTGATGGAAATCCGTCCTTGCGAGGTGTAGAGCAGGCCATGCCGCGCGGCGCGGGTGGGCAACACGCAATCCATCATGTCCACGCCCTGGGCAGCGTAGTAAACCAGCTCTTCCGGAGTTCCCACGCCCATAAGGTAGCGGGGCCGGTCGCGGGGAAGATGAGGGAGCGTGGCGGCCACCACCTCGGCGGTGGTGGAACGCGGTTCGCCTACGCTCAAGCCGCCGATCGCGTATCCGTCGAAGCCGAGTTGGACGGTGCGCTCGGCCGACTCGCGTCGCAAATCCGCATACATCCCGCCTTGCACAATGCCGAACAGGCCCTGGCGAGCGCCCTCCGCCGTCCGGCGCGCGGTAGGTGCGGCACCCGTCGCTGCGTCCGCATTGCCGCCAGACACCCAGGGTGCTTCGTCCTTGTGCATCTCGAAGTAGCTCCGGCAGCGTTCCGCCCAGCGCAGGGTCAGTTCCATCGAGGCACGCGCGCGGTCGCGGCCGGCGGGGTGCTCCGTACACTCATCGAAGGCCATGATTATGTCCGCGCCCAGCGCGATCTGCGCCTCCATGGCGGTCTCCGGGCCCAGAAAGCACCTCGAGCCGTCCAGGTGGGAGCGGAAGGTCACGCCTTCCTCGCTGACCTTGCGCAGGCCGCTGAGGCTGAAAACCTGGTATCCGCCAGAATCGGTGAGAATCGAGCGCTCCCAGGCCATGAAGCGGTGCAGTCCGCCCAGCGAGCGCACCAGTTCAATTCCCGGCCGCAGAAACAAGTGGTAGGTGTTCCCCAGAAGAATGCTGACGCCGAGCTCCTCGAGAACATCCTGAGGCACCGACTTCACCGAGCCCAGCGTTCCCACGGGCATGAAGACGGGGGTTTCCACGATGCCGTGGGGCGTGGCCAGCCGTCCGGCGCGCGCCTCGCCCAAACGGTGGTCGATGCGGAAATCGAGTGCCATCGCAGCAGATTGTAAACGGCGGTTTTTTGGGCCCCCGGGTAACTGCGCCAGACGGTCAGGTTCGTGGGGCAAGCAGCCGGGACATGTGCTCGTAGCTCAGAGCCCCTTCCAAGCTAGTGTAAGTGCCGGCGCCCCGCAGCTCCTCCCAGATGCGGCGGGCGGTTGTGACCGCGGCCAGCATGGGCTTGGAGCCAAGGCTCACCCGGGCCACGCCCAGCTTGTGCAGCTCGGGGATGGTTGGCGAACCGGGTCCGGCCAGGATGTTGACAGGAAACTGCAGCTCGCGCACGAAGCGACCAATCGTGCCGGCCTCGGCCAGCCCGGGAACAAAGATGCAGTCGGCGCCGGCCTCGCGGAAGGCGCGGGCGCGGCGCAAAGAGTGTTCGAAGCGAGTCTCCGGCGCTCCCACCTGACTGAGGTAAACATCGGTGCGCGCGTTGATGACCAGGGGAACGCCTGCGCTCTCGCCAGCCGCGCGGACGGCGCGGATCTTCTCCACGGCGAGGCCCAGATCAGCCAGAGGATGGGCAGGGTCGTTCGTCCCATCCTCCAGGTTCAACCCTACGGCGCCGGCGGCGACCAGAGCGCGGGCAGTTTCTGCCGCATCCTCAGGACCAGGGCCATAGCCGGCTTCGGCATCGGCGGTCACCGGCACCTGCACCGCGCCGGCGATGCGCGCCACCATCCGCAACATCTCCTGGCGG
>JAMXLI010000054.1 GCA_024281115.1 Terriglobales bacterium
GGAATCGAAGATCGAGATCTTTACCCTGCTCGACAAGATCTGCCGCCCGGCCACCATCCTCGCCTCCAACACCTCGTCGCTGAGCGTCACGGAGATCGCGTCCGTTACCTACCGCGCCAAGAAATGCCTGGGCATGCACTTCTTCAATCCCGTGCACAAGATGAAGCTGCTCGAGATCGTGCGCGCGCTCGAGACCGACGACGACACCCTGGCCACCGCCGTGGAGGTGGGCAAGCGCATGCGCAAGGAAGTGGTGGTCATCAGGGAGTCGCCCGGCTTTATCACCAGCCGCATCAACGCCATGATCGGCAACGAGGCCTTCCACATGCTGCAGGAGGGAATTGCCTCGGCCGCCGATATCGACAAGGCCCTTAAGCTGGGCCTCAACCATCCCATGGGCCCCTTCGAGCTGGTGGACCTGGTCGGGCTCGACACGCGCCTGCACATCCTTGAATACCTGCATCGCAGCCTGGGCGAGAAGTACCGGCCGGCGCCGCTGCTGGTGCAGTACGTGAAGGCGGGCCGCCTGGGACGCAAGGCCGGGCGCGGGGTGTACGAATATCCCGACAGCAAGCCGGCGCAATCCTCGCCCCCGGCGGAGCCGGCCCCGGCGGCGCGCAAAACCTCCTAACAGCCCTGCCAGGGCGCCGTCTAACTTCAGGGAACCTGCGCGCCCTCGTCCTCGTATTTAGGGAAGGGAAGACGTGCGTCCGCGCGCCCGCCCCAGTGCACCATGCGCATGCTGCTTGAGATCGTCCGCCAGTCGCTGAGCACGCTTTGGGCGCACAAGCTCCGTTCCTTCCTTACCATGTTCGGGATCGCCTGGGGCGTGGGCTCGCTGTTGTTGCTGGTCGGCCTGGGCGAAGGCTTCCGCTCCGGCCAGAAGAGGAACATGGCCAACCTGGGCAGCGACATCATGTTCACCTTCAGCGGACGCATCCCGGCGATTGCCGGCAGCCAGCAGTCCGGCCGCAAGTACCAGATGACCTACGGCGATTACCTGGCGGTGAAGAACGAGGCGCAGCACCTGCGCGGCATCTCCGCCGTCATCAACCGCGAGGACATCCGCGCGGTGAGCGAGTTCGGCAGCACCAACGGACAGGTGTTCGGCGTCGAGCCGGTGTACAACCAGATCCGCAACGTGCCCATCGGCGCCGGGCGCTGGTTCAACGATGCCGACAACGCCGACCATCGCCGCGTCGCCGTGGTGGGCTGGGAACTGCTGAAGAACATCTTTCCCGGCCGTCCGGCGGTGGGCGCCAGCATCCTGCTGAACGGCGTCCGCTTCGACATCATCGGCGTTCTGGCCAAGGTGGGGCGCGATGCCAATAACGGCACCAACGCCCGCATCTTCGTCCCCATCAGCACCATGCGCATGCTGTTCCCGCTGACCCTCGAAAATCAGGAAGACGCCATTTCCTTTCTCAATTATCAGCCGCGCTCCACCGACGAGCACGCCCTGGCCAAGCAGGAGGTGCACGCCGTAATCGCGCGCCGCCACCATTTCGAGCCCAACCGGCGCGACACCTTCGAGGACTGGGACACGGTGGACAACGCCCGCAAGGTGGCCAAGATCTTCGACGCCATGGACTGGTTCCTGGGCATGGTCGGGCTGGTGACCCTGGGCCTGGGCGCCATCGGCATCGTCAACATCATGCTGGTCTCGGTCACCGAGCGCACCCGCGAGATCGGACTGCGCAAGGCGCTCGGCGCCACCCACCGCGACATCCTTACCCAGTTCTTCGTGGAAGGCGCCTTTCTCACCGCGCTCAGCGGCGGCATCGGGCTCTTCGTGACCGGAACCCTGGTTTTCCTGCTGTCGCGGCTGCCCGCGCCCGAGGGCTTCGATCCTCCGCGCATCGTGCCTTTCTCCGCCGTGGCCGCCATTTTGTCGCTGGCCATCGCCGGCATCGCCGCCGGACTTTATCCCGCGCGCAAGGCCGCGCTGCTGCCGCCCATCGAGGCGCTGCGGCAGGAGTGAGTATGATTCCCGACCTCTTCCGGCAGGCCTACGGCGCGCTCCGCTATAACCGCCGGCGCAGCATCCTCACCATGCTGGGCATGGCCTGGGGCATCGCCACCGTCGTCCTGCTGCTGGCTTACGGCAGCGGCTTCGAGCGCGGCCTGTGGGTGGCGTTTCGTTCCTTCGGCACCAACCTCATCTTCGTGTTTCCCGGCAGGACCTCGTTGCAGGCCGGCGGCAGCAAGGCGGGCACCCAGGTCAAGCTCACCATGAACGACGTGGACAACCTGCGCAACGAGGTGCCGCTGCTCAAGCGCATCGCCGCCGAGGTTTCCAAGCAGGGCAGCGCCGTCTACGGCTCGCGCAGCTACGCCGCCGGCATCTCCGGCGTGTATGCCTTCTACTCGCACATGCGCAAGCTGGACGTGGCCGACGGCAGCTTCTTCACCGAGCAGGACGACTCCGCCCACATGCGCGTTGCCGTGCTCGGTTGGGACGTGAAGAAGAGATTGTTCTCCGGCCAGGATGCCATCGGCCAGAGCGTGCGCCTCGACGGCATTCCCTACCAGGTGGTGGGCGTGCTCAAGCACGCCATCCAGGACAATGACGAGAACATGAACGGCAAGGTGTACGTCCCCTTCAGCACCATGAGCGACCTGGTGGACACGCACTACCTGAACTCCATCGTGATGGAGTACGAAGGCGATCACGCCGTGGTGGTCAAGGCGGTGCGCGACTCGCTGGCCTTTCACCACGAGTTCGATCCCAAGGACAAGCGCGCCGTTTTCATCTTCGACGTGTTCGGCGATCTGACCGACCTGCGCGTGATCACCACCGGCATCAAGGTGCTGCTCGGCTTCATCGGCTTGCTGACCCTGGGCATCGGCGGCGTCGGCCTGATGAACATCATGCTGGTGGCGGTGACGCAGCGCACGCGCGAAATCGGCGTGGAAAAAGCGCTGGGCGCGCGCCGCTGGCACATCCTCTTCCAGTTTCTGGCCGAGGCCCTGGCCATCACCCTGCTGGGCGGACTGGCGGGCGTGGCCCTGGCTTACCTGGTCTCCTGGACGGTGGGCTCGCTGCCCTTGTGGAGCGAATTTGTCGAGGATGCCCAGGAAGGCGACATTCACCTCACCATTGATGTCGCCACCCTGGCGGTCTCCACCGTGCTGCTCGGCCTGGTGGGCGTGATCAGCGGCATGCTGCCCGCCATCAAGGCCGCGCGCCTCGATCCCATCGAAGCGTTGCGCTACGAATAGCTCCGTTTCGCGCGTTCGGCACGCGCCGGCGGCGTCGAATGCGGCGGCGCCATCCGGCGTGAAGCGCCCGCAACTCGCGCTCCGCCGCGCATCTGTTCTACCCTAGAGGGCCGCAACTGCTTGACGGGGGAGAACGCCATTGACCACACGCACCATCGCCGCAGTAGCCGCGCTGCTGGCACTCGTTTCCGGGCTGCAGGCGCAGGCCCAGGGCTTCCACGGCGCGCCCGCCACCGCCTCCGCCAGCCGGAACCCGTTTGCCCACAAGCCGCAGGCCATTGCTGCCGGCGCCGAGCTCTACACCAGCAACTGCGGCGCCTGCCATGGACGCAACGGGCGCGGCACCGGCAACATTCCCGCCCTGGCGCACGGCCCGGCGCAGTCGGCCACCGACGGCGAACTGTTCTGGTTCATCACCCGCGGCGATGAAGACAACGGCATGCCCTCCTGGAAGCAGTTGCCGGAAGACGACCGCTGGAAAATTATTGCCTACGTGAAGAGCCTGGCCGGGGCCCACCCGGGCGCGCCCCCCCGGGAAGCGCCCTCCAGCGCCGCCGCGGGACAGCCTGCGCCGCCGGTTTCCGCCAGGGCCCCCGAACCCAATGCGCCCTTCACCGACTACCGCTTCGAAACGCCGGGCCGCGTGCGCAAGATCACGTTGCGGGATTTGCCCGAGCCCTATGCCACGCAGTCGGCGCACAACGGGCCGGAGGTGGTGGCGCGGCCCAGGGACGCCTGGCCCAAGGCGCCCGCCGGTTTCAAGGTGGAGCTGTATGCCACCGGCCTGGACAATCCGCGCACCATCCGCACCGCGCCCAATGGCGACCTGTTCGTCGCGCAAAGCGATGCCGGCCTGGTGCGCGTGTTTCGCGGCATCAGCTCCGAGGGCAAGCCGGAGCAGAGCGGGATCTTTGCCAGCGGCCTGCATCGTCCCTACGGCATCGCCTTCTATCCCCCGGGCAAGGACCCGCAGTGGCTCTACGTGGGCAACGAAGACGAGGTGGTGCGCTTTCCCTATAAGCCCGGCGAGATGAAGGCGGGGGGCGCGCCGCAACACATCGCCAACCTGCCCGACGGCAGCGGCCACTCCACCCGCGACCTGCAATTCTCCGCCGACGGCAAGAAGCTGTTCGTGGGCGTGGGCTCGCGTTCCAACGTTGACGACCCCGATACCACGCCCGCGGAAAAGCACCGCGCCGACATCCTGGAATTCAATCCCGACGGCTCCGGCCTGCGGGTGTACGCCTACGGCATTCGCAATGCCGGCGGCGGCCTGGGCATCGAGCCCAGGACCGGGCAGCTGTGGTGTTCGGTGAACGAGCGCGATGGGCTCGGCGACAACCTCGTGCCCGACTACATTACCCACGTGCAGGAAGGCGGCTTCTACGGCTGGCCGTGGTGGTACATGGGCGGACACCAGGACCCGCGCCATCCCGGCGCCCATCCCGAACTGAAGGAGAAGGTCATCACCCCGGACGTGCTGCTGCCGGCCCACAATGCTTCGTTGAACTTCACCTTCTACCAGGGCAAACAGTTTCCCGCCGAATACCAGGGCGACATCTTCGCGGCCGAGCACGGATCGTGGAACAAAGCCGTGCGCGTGGGCTACGAGGTCATCCGCGTGCCCTTGCACCAGAGCGGCCACGCCCGCGGCGAGTACCAGGAATTCCTGACCGGCTTCGTGCTCGATAACGGCGACGTTTGGGGGCGCCCGGTGGGCGTCGCCGTTGCGCCGGACGGCTCGCTCATGGTCACCGACGACGGCTCCGGGTCCATCTGGCGCGTCAGCTACGCGGGCAAGTAAAGCTGCGCGGTTTTTGGGCGATCGGTGCGTGTCCGCGAGCAGCGTGGCGCGGCACACCGCGCCCGCCCGTCCGCCGCGATAAAATCCTGCGCGTGAACGACGCCGGCAACTCGCGCCTGGAACGCGTGCAGGAGCAGCTGCGCCTGTACGAGCACCCCATCCTGGATTTTGGCGCCCGCGCCAAGGGCGACGCGGTGGAAGTAATCATCAAGTTCAAGGACCCCGACATTCCCGTCCACACGTACTACTTCGAGCTCCACCCCCGCGACCTCGATCATCCCCAGTTCGAATGGACCTTCCAGCGCCAGCTCTACGATTGCCTGCACGACTACCTGGTGGAGATGTTTGTGCGCACGCCCCAGAGCCGGGACGAGCGCCGGCGGGACGGGCTGTGACCCTGCGCCAGAAGATTGCGGCGGAAATCGCGCGCGGCGGCCCCATCCCATTCTCGTGTTACATGGAGGCGTGCCTCTACGATCCCGAGCTGGGCTACTACACGCGCCACGCCGAACAGTTTGGCAAGGCCGGCGATTTCTACACTTCGAGCGATGTGCACGCGGTCTTCGGACGCCTGCTGGCCCGCCAGTTCGAGGAGATGTGGCGGGCATTCGGCCAGCCGCAACGCCTGCGACTCTTGGAGCTGGGGCCGGGACGCGGCTTGTTTGCCCAGGACGTGCTCGACTGGGCGGAAAAGAAATTTCCCGCGTTGTTCGCCGCCCTGGAGTATCTCTGCGTGGAGCGGTCGCCCGCCTTGCGCGCCCGCATCGCCAGCACCCTGGCGCGGCACATCGCGAGCGGCAAGCTGGCGCTCCATTCGTCGCCGCCGGCCGCGCTGGACGGGCCCGTCATCGTCTTCGCCAACGAGTTCTTCGACGCGCTTCCCGTGGAAGTGGTCA